>CAZJJR010000156.1:0-14134 GCA_964546365.1 uncultured bacterium
ATTCAAAATTCAAAATTCAAAATTCAAAATTAAATTCTTTTTACTTCATCCTTCAGGCTTCATCCTTCAGACTTCATCCTTTAAACGATCGCTTTCAACTCCACTGCTGCTTGATTTAGTCTTTGGATACCTACTCTCACTTGGGTAATGCCGCTGGCAGTCTCGACCGCATGACCGTTGAGGGCATTCATGGCATCTAAGACTTGTTGGACGGCTGTAGATTGTTGTTTGGCATTGAGTGAAATTTGCTGAGTGCCGATCGAAATATTATCGATCGCATCTATCACATCTTTGAAAGCAGTAGCAGATTCTTGTATAATTTTTAACCCTTGGGAGGCAGTGATCGTTCCTGCTTCGGTTTCCCGAATCGTGACATCGATCGCCCGATGGATATCTCCAACTAAATTATTAATACTTTCACCTGATTTTTTACTTTGGTCGGCTAATTTGCGAATTTCTGCTGCCACAACCGCAAAACCCTTACCGTGTTCTCCCGCTCGCACTGCTTCGACAGCAGCATTTAGAGCTAGCATATTAGTTTGATTGGCTAATTCACTTACCAAGCTAGAAATATTGCCAATTTGATTGGTTTGTTCGCTTAAATGCCGGATTTGGTTGGCCAAAACCGTTACTTTTTGCTTCAATTCCGATATGGCTTGCAAGGTTAATTCAACAGATTGATTGCCTTGATTGGCTCGCACTAAAGCTTGCTGGGCGTCAGATGCGGCGACGGTTGCTTGTTCGGCTGACTTGCGAGCCGATACATTTAATTCGTCCATACTAGTGGTAGTTTGATGAACGGAAATTGACTGCTGAGCAGCCATTTTTTCTTGTTGTTCGGCTGTCGCGGCAATTTCTGTGGAGGAAGCCGCCATCGTATTCACCGACTGATTAATCGTGCGAGCTACGGAGGAGGAAATCCAAAAAGCGGCGAGTGCTGCGATCGCAAAAGTTAATAGGGCAATAATTACGATCGCCATTAGCAATGAATACAAACTATCCTGGGCTTGCTTATTTTTTTCTTGTAATACTTTTAGCTCGGCATTATTAAAATCTTGATTTACTTTGTCTAGTCGATTGACTAAATTTTGCCCCTTACCTGTTTTAAAAAGTTGTATGGCCTGAGTCATCTGATTTTTTTCGGATAAACTAATTACCTCCCTGTTAAATTCATTTAATTGATTGCCGAGTTCGATCATCTCGTTTAAGCGAACTTTCTGGGTGGGTTCTTCAATAATCTTTCCCAGGTTTTCACTTTCTTTTTGAAAGTATTGCCAGCTTTCTCTCGATTCCTGAATAAAAACAGGATTCTTATAAATTATATATCCCCGCAAAGACCGAGATAGTTTTACAGCATTAAGTGTCATCCGATCGCTACCGATAATAATTGTTTGCGATCTTTCTACTTGTTTAAAAGCATCCATAGTCTTGCTAATACCCGATGCTGCAATTCCACCCAAGACAAAAATTAAAGCAACGGGCAACGAATAGCCCGCTAAAACAGCCGTTCTTAGCTTGAGCTTACCGAACACGAGATTTTATTTCCTTTTTCATATTTTGAGATATAATATCTAGATTTTTTTACCTTGTCTACATCTATCGAAAGAAGGATTGTATCTTTTTACATCTATCAAAAGGGTGGTTTTAGCAGAAATTAAAAAAAGATAGAGTGCCTGCTTCTAAGGTTGAGAATTTTCTTATCGCAACTACATACTTAATTTGGCAGTTCTCAATGTCACTAAAACATTAATTCTAGACCAAGACTTACGTAATGCCTCCATGCGTAGGGTGCGTTAACGCCAGTGTAACGCACTATCCCACCATATTTAGTGTCAATGCGTAAGCCCTGTAGACTATTCTTTTCCTAATTTTCAGTTATCACTAGTCAGTAAAAAAATCTAGAAAATATACTTAGAGCGTATATAGCAACCGTTATCGTCGATTAAGGTATTCTTAATTGCTAAAAGCCTTGATTCTAGACCTTTCTTCCCTTAGACCCCAGCGCCTAGCTATACTTAATCAGCTATTCATAATTTCTCTGTCCCAAACGATCGTAGCGTGCCACTGGAAGGTACAAAACTTATATTTAATTAATCAATAAATCTAACTTGGTAATTGGTAATTGATAATTGGTTATTCTTGCCGATTATCGATTACCCATTACCCATCACTAAGTACCCACTTTTTTCACATGATGACCCTGCATAAGATAGCAATTAGGTACGAACTAATCCTAATTACTAATTGCTATCTTGTTATCGCTTAGAATTATTGCTGGCGCGTGCTGCTGCCGCTTCATCCGGGTGAATTCCCAAGCGCGTGAGATTGATGCGTCCCTTGTTATCAATTTCGCGCACTTTCACGATCACTTCATCACCAACTGCCACTTCATCTTCTACCTTACCGACTCGGTAGTCTGCCAGTTGGGAAATATGAATCATTCCTTCTTTACCGGGCAGAAATTCTACAAAAGCGCCGATGGGGATAATGCGGGTAACTCGACCTGCGTAAACATCGCCTTCGTTTAGTTTGCGCGTCATATTGAAGATAATGCTACGGGCGCGATCGGCTTTTTCCACATCCACAGCCGAGATCGTCACCGTACCGTCATCTTCAATGTCAATCTTAGCACCAGTATCTTCCGTAATACCCTTGATCGTTTTACCACCAGGGCCGATCACCGCACCGATCATATCCGGATCGATCTTGATCGTCAGCAGGCGAGGCGCGAAAGGTGACATTTCGTTGCGCGGTTTGTCAATGGTCGCCAGCATTTTTTCCAGGATATGCAGTCGCGCCGGACGAGCTTGATGGATTGCTTTGGCAATGGTCTCCATATTCAGACCGTTGATTTTCATATCCATCTGCAAAGCGGTAATCCCGGAATCAGTACCGGCCACCTTAAAGTCCATATCTCCCAGGAAGTCTTCAATACCTTGAATATCCGTGAGAATCCGGACTTCTTCCCCTTCTTTAATCAATCCCATCGCCGCACCGCTGACCGGCTTGGAAATGGGGACTCCGGCATCCATTAATGCTAGGGTGGAACCGCAAACGGAACCCATCGAGGTGGAACCGTTGGAAGAAAGCACTTCCGAGACTACGCGGATTACGTAGGGGAATTGTTCTTTGGGAGGTAGGATGGGCGTAATGGCTCGTTCTGCCAAGGCTCCGTGACCGATTTCCCGACGACCGGGGGCGCGTAACGGTTTGGTTTCTCCCACGGAGAAAGGCGGGAAGTTGTAATGATGCAGGTAACGTTTTTCGTCATCTGGGTGCAAGTCGTCGGCGAGTTCTTGGGCGTCTCCCGGTGTTCCCAATGTTACTGCGGACAAGACTTGGGTTTGTCCTCGATTGAATAAACCGCTACCGTGAACTCTGGGCGGTAAGAGTCCGACTCGGCAACTGACTGGACGCACTTCGTCTAGTTTGCGACCGTCTACCCGCACGCCATCTTCGACGATTTGACGGCGCATCAGGTGCTTGGTGATATCTTTGAAGATGTTGCTGACGGCTTTGCTTTCTTGAGTGGCGGCAACTCGGATCGGGTCTTCTTCTGACAGTTCTGCGATCGCAGCTTCGATCGAAGCTTTCACTTCATCTAAAGCGGCATCTCGCTGGTTTTTATCCAGATCGAATTGGGTGAGAATAGTTTTGATCGATGCTGTAGCGCGATCGCGAATGAAGTTCTCTAATGTCGAATCTACTTCCGGTGTTGTTTCCTCGACAGCTTCCAAGTTAAGTTCCTTGATTAACTCTTCCTGTGCTGCGATCAAATCCCGCACCGCTTCGTATCCGAAGTCGATCGCTTCGATGATGTCCGCTTCCGGCAACTCATTTGCCCCAGCTTCCACCATGATCACCCCATCCGGAGAACCTGCTACCACCAAGTCTAAATCTCCAGCTTCGATCTCCGCGTAAGTGGGGTTAATAATAAAATCATCTCCCACCAATCCCACGCGCACGGCTGCCATTGGCCCATTAAAGGGTATCTTTGCTAACAATACTGCAATGGAAGCCCCAGTAACAGCCAACACATCTGGCGGTACTTGCTCGTCCATCGACAAGGTGGTCGCTACAATTTGAATGTCGTCTCTCAACCAACTGGGAAACAGGGGACGTAGCGGCCTATCGATCAAACGACCTGTTAAAATTACTTTCTCTGGCGGACGGCCCTCCCTTCTCAAGAAACCACCGGGAATTCGACCAGCCGCATACATTCTTTCTTCGTAATCCACCAATAACGGGAGAAAATCGATATTTTCTCTAGCTTTAGAACGGGTCGCCGTCACTAATACGCAAGTATCTCCCGATTGAATTAAAACGGAACCGCCTGCCTGTTGCGCCAGTAGGCCAACCTTCAACTTAATATCCCTTCCGTCAAAGGATATTGATTTGTCAATCTCTACCATTCGGTCCTTCTGTATCACAATTCTTTATCTGTGGCAATCCTAGCACTGATACACGGGTGCTGTTCGACTGGGAAAAGATGAAGTCTGAAGGCTAAAGGAGGAAGGATGAAGTAAAAAAACTTTCCCCGCGTCAGGCGCGTCTCCCTGTCCCCTCGTCGCCTTTTCTCCCCATCACCTCATTTGCTCAGTCTTCTACACGAACCGCTTTGGGAATGCCCCCAAATTGTTGAATTTTATATTATCTCATAATTTTCGGGAAAAAATCTTAGCTTTTCACATAAAATGTAAGACTGGAGCCTATTAGCTAAGTTTCTGATTCAAATGGTGAAGAGCAAAAAATTTTTACTTAATTTAATCTTAATAATGTAAGTTGCTCATTATAAAGTTTACCTCTTGTTCCTCTCTAACCTACTTTTTCAGTTCGATTTACAGAAGAAGTGAATTTTTAATAATCAGTCATTTGGTTAATATTGATTCATTAATAACCAATGACAAATGACCAATAACAAACAGAAAATTAAGCATGGCAATATTACACGGTAGTTGGTTAATTAGATCTCAGGGTGGTTATTTATTTATTTGGGGAGAAACTTGGCGCAGAATAGAGCCTGTAGAATTATCTCAACTTAACGGCGTGCCAACTCATCCATTAGCACTCAGCAAGCAGGAGCTAATAGATTTTTTGACATCTTTAGCATCCGTTCGTCAAGCCTTACCTGAAAACGTTCTCAATTCCGGAGAAAATCCTCCGAAAAAGAACAAAAAGAAAAAAGAAGAAGAAACTATATCATTGGGCAGATGGCAAACTCAAACTGTAGCATTACCCACGAACATTAACTCCGAAAGCGATCGGCAAATTCTGCCCATCCATTCAGGCAATTTATTATCAGAAAATATCAATGAAGAAACTACTGACTCTTCATATCTTTATCCCTGGCAAGTAGAAGGGTTTTGTTTGAATTCCCTAGAAGCGATCGCATTTTTAACCGCTCTACCACTCGGTTCCGTCAGCGATTCTGACTCCTATTTAGGCAGAGATTTGCGGTTTTGGGCGCATATCAGCCGATGGAGCATCGATTTACTAGCTCGCTCGAAATTTTTACCCGGATTAACCACAACTGAAGAAAGCGTTTTCGCTGGTTGGCAACCATTATTAGATAGTGCCACAGATCAAGCTCGCCTGCAAAAATTTGCTCAACAAATGCCAGCAGCTTGTCGCACTTATCAAAATGAGGAAAACCTAATCCCCCAGCCCCATTCCCTTGCAGGGAATGGGGAGAAATCAAAGTCTCTCTCCTTACAAGAGAGAGGTTCTTTTAGCGTTCAAATACCAGCAGATCCCAAACAATTATTAAGGGGATTTTTAACAAACATTATCGATGCTCAAGTACGAACTGTCGCAAGCAGCCAGTCTCCACCAAACACAGAACCGATAATTAAACAATGGTTGCAAGCATTAGGAAGCGAGTCTGGTAAATTGGCAACAACTGCTGAGGTAACCGAACGCCTGCAAACAATTATTAATAGTTGGACAGCACCGCTACAACCATTTTTAGCCGGACAAAATTTGTTCCGCACCTGCTTTAAAGTACATACTCCCACATCAGATGAAAAAGATTGGACTTTAGAATATTGTTTGCAAGCAGTTGACGATCCAGAATTTTTGGTAGATGCAGTTACTATCTGGAATAACCCGGTTGAAAGTTTAGTTTTTCAGGGAAGAACGATCGAATTACCCCAAGAAACTTTGTTGAGAGGTTTGGGATTAGCTTCTAGATTAATGCCAATAATTGAACCGAGTTTAGAAACTGCTTCTCCCCGATTTTGTCAACTCGATCCATTACAAGCTTATGACTTTATCAAAAATGGTGCTTGGCGTTTTCAAGATAGCGGATTAGGAGTAATTCTACCACCAAGTTTAGCAAATCGTGAAGGCTGGGCGAGCCGTTTGGGGTTAAGCGTTCGCGCCGAAACACCCGAAATTAAAAAGAACGAACGTTTGAGTTTACAAAGTCTTTTGAATTTTAAATGGGAATTATCGATTGGCGGACAAAAACTATCAAAAAAAGAGTTCGATCGCTTAGTTTCCCTGAAAACTCCTTTAGTTGAAATTAACAACGAATGGGTAGAGTTGCGACCTCAAGATATCAAAGCAGCACAAACCTTTTTTGCAAGTCGCAAAGAGCAAATGTCTCTTTCTCTAGAAGATGCTTTGCGCCTCAGCACTGGTGATACGCAAACTATTGAAAAATTACCAGTAGTTAGTTTTGAAGCTTCTGGCGTATTGCAGGAATTAGTCACAACTCTCACCGGAAATAAAAAGTTAGAACCGATTCAAACTCCTACTACTTTCAAGGGAGAATTGCGTCCTTATCAAGAATTAGGTGCAGGTTGGTTAACCTTTTTGGAACGATGGAGTTTGGGTGCTTGTCTTGCTGATGATATGGGATTAGGAAAAACCATCCAGTTCATCGCTTTTATGCTGCATCTTCAAGAACAAAACGCATTGGAAAAGCCTACTCTCCTAGTTTGTCCGACTTCCGTTTTAGGTAACTGGGAAAGAGAAGTGAAAAAATTCGGCCCCAGTTTAAAAACTTTGGTGCATCACGGTGATAAACGCGCTAAAGGAAAGGCATTTGCTAAAGCAGTGCAAAATAAAGATTTAATCATCACCAGTTATGCTTTAGTTTTTCGCGATGCCAAAGATTTGCAAACTGTTTCTTGGCAAGGTGTCGTTTTGGATGAAGCACAAAATGTAAAGAATCCAGAGGCGAAACAATCCCAAGCAGTACGGCAATTAGATACTACATTTCGGATTGCACTGACGGGAACTCCGGTCGAAAATAGGCTGCAAGAATTGTGGTCGATTATGGATTTCTTGAATCCGGGATATTTAGGGCCACGCAATTTCTTTCAGCGAAGATTTGCGATTCCGATTGAAAAATATGGCGATACAGACTCTTTAAAAACTTTGCGATCGCTAGTGCAACCTTTCATCCTTCGTCGTCTGAAAACCGACAGAGATATCATTCAAGATTTGCCAGAAAAACAAGAGATGAACGTATTTTGCGGTTTGACTGCCGAACAAGCAGAAATCTATCAAAAATTGGTAGAAACATCGCTAGCAGAAATCGAAGAATCGGAGGGTATTCAACGCCGAGGTATGATTTTAGCGCTATTGGTGAAATTAAAACAAATCTGCAATCACCCAGCGCAATTCTTAAAACAATCTGCTTTAGGAAATGCCAATCGTTCTGGAAAACTTCAGCGTTTGGAAGAAATGTTAGAAGAGGCAATTTCTGAAGGCGATCGCGCTTTAGTTTTCACTCAATTTGCTGAATGGGGTAAACTTCTGAAACCCCATTTAGAAAAACAACTCGGTCGCGAAGTATTCTTTTTATATGGCAGCACCAGCAAAAATCAAAGAGAGGAAATGATCGATCGATTCCAACACGACCCGCAAGGGCCAAGAGTAATGATTTTATCACTAAAAGCTGGTGGAGTTGGCCTTAATTTAACACGCGCAAATCATGTTTTCCACTTCGATCGATGGTGGAATCCCGCCGTAGAAAATCAAGCAACCGACCGGGTATTTCGCATCGGTCAAACTCGCAACGTACAGGTACATAAATTTGTTTCTACTGGCACTTTAGAAGAAAAGATTCACGATTTGATTGAAAGCAAAAAAGCTTTGGCAGAACAAGTTGTCGGTGCTGGTGAAGACTGGTTAACTGAATTAGATACCGACCAATTGCGCGATTTGTTATTGCTCGATCGCAGTGCAGTAATTGAAGAGGAGGCAGAATGACCAACACCAATAGTTCTTTTCAAGTTAGTCGAGAATGGTGGGTAGAACAATGGCTGGCATTATTAGATTCCTACCGTTTTAAAAAGCGTTTAGAAAGAGCGCGTGTTTATGCGCGAGAAGGAAACGTTCTCAGTATTGAATTTAAAGACCAAAAAGTATTCGCCAGAGTGCAAGGAACCGATCCGGAACCTTATCAAGTTTCGATTTGGTTGGAAAACTTCACCGATGAAGAATGGCAATATGTCGTTGAAACTATGTCCGAAAAAGCGATATTTTCCGCTAAATTATTAGCAGGAGAAATGCCGACCAATATCGAGAAAGTGTTTACTGCTAATGGGTTGAATTTGTTTCCCTTCAAACTTGACGACGTTCGCAGTCGATGCAGTTGTCCCGATAAAGCTAATCCCTGCAAACATATTGGAGCGGTTTATTATTTGTTAGCCGATCGCTTTGGCGAAGACCCATTTGTATTATTTCAATTACGAGGAAGAAGCAAAGAACAAATTCTAGAAATGCTTCGCCAATTCAGAAGTAGGGGAGCAGAGGAGCAGGAAAATAAGGAAAAAACAGCTAGTTCCCGTTCTCAATATCCTTTAAAAATAGAGGAGTTTTGGCAGTACGATCGGCCCTTAGAATCTTCCCTCGTCGTAATCGTTCCGCCACCAAGTAGCGAAACCGTTTTAGATGTTTTGGGAACGATTCCTTTAGCCAATGATGCTACCGAAAATGCCGAATCAAAAACCGATTCAGCGAAAGAAGTGATGCAGTATTTAGATAGTGTTTATAAGGCGGTGAGCCAGCAGGCAATCATTTCAGCCATGAAAGTAGGAGAGTGAAAAAATGCAATAATTTGCTTAACTATAGCCTATGGAACCTATATCACTGGCAGCTAATGCGATCGTACTAAAGGAGTAGAAAAATAATGAATACAAAACTTCTTGAATCTTTAGCTGAGATGATTTTGTCTCTTTCTGAAGAAGAAAGAGAATTTTTAGATACGAAAATCAAAACTTCAAAATCATCAACAGCCTCTCAGCTAATTCAACCAGAAGTATTAGATTTAGAAAATCGTTTAAAAACATTTGAACACCAATACAATATGTCATCTGATAATTTTTACCAACGCTTTCGAGCAGGAGAATTAGGAGACGGTATGGACTTCTTTGAGTGGAGTGTGTTCTATGAGATGTGGAAGACAGGATACAACCAAACAAATTTTAAAAAAACGTTGGGATAACGTAGAGCATTTCCCTAATTTACCTAACTTTCCGCATCACGTTCATATTGGAGAAGAATCCAATGTTCATCCGAGTCAATCTCGTAATATTTTAGAGTTAATTGATTTAATTGAGCAAGAAATTGCTGGCAATATACTGTAATGAATGATAGCTTACTAACATGGTAAAAATTTACTCGTGAGTCGTTCCATCAGGCATAATTGCACCAGTAAGCTTTGCGCCCTCCGTATTTGCTCCAGCGATCTTTGCTCCATTAAGATTTGCTCCAATTAAGTCTGCTCTACTTAAGTCTGCTGCACGAAGGTCTGCCGAAGTTAGGTCTGCCCCACTCAACGTAGCTCCTCGAAGGTTTGTACCACGCAAATCGGCACGATTCAATGTTGCTCCGCTCATATTTGCATATAACATTGCTCCAATTAAACTTGCTTGTGATAAGTTAGCTGCCGTTAAGTTTGCAGACGACAAACTTGCTTTATTCAAATTCACATTACTCAGGTTTGCTCCGCTCAAATCTGCTGCACTCAGATCTGCTTCCATCAAATTAACTCCACTCAAATTGGCTCCACTCCAATTGGAAACAGACCGCTGCATTTTTATGCCTTGAAGTTTTGCCCCACTCAAGTTTGCACCACTCAGATTGATATTCGCCAAATTTGGTTCACTTAAATTAGCCCCACTCAAATTTGCTCTACTTAAATTTGCTTGACTCAAGTTGGCTTTACTCAAATTTGCTCCTTGTAAGTCGGCTCCAGTCAAGTTGGCTTTACTCAAGTCAAGACCACTCAAATCAGCATTTTGCAGCGACACGCTTGGGGCAATCAAATAAGCTCCTGTCTTGGTAGCATCAAACTCTACAGGAAACCTAGTATTTTCGTCATAGACAGCTTGTTGCAAATTTGCTCCTTCAAAATTCGCGCCTTGAAGATCTACAAACTTATCATTGTAGTGGCTATTTCCTCTTAAATTTGCTTTGGTTAGATTCGCTCCATTAAAATTCGTATTCCTAAGTTTTGACGATCGCAAATCTGCTCTAACTAGGCTTGCTTTACTCAAATCAGCATTAGCTAAATTCGCTGCCATCAGTTTGGCTTTAATCAAATTTGCCTCACTCAGATTAGCTGCACTCATGTCTGCATTATACAGATTGGCTTCACTAAGATTAGCTTTTATTAATGTTGTCTTTTCTAGCTTTGCTGACTCTAGATTTGCCTGATAAAGGTCTGCGTTTTCCATATTTGCCTCACTCAGGTTTACCCTAGTAAAGCTGCAACCGCTCAGATTTGCTCCAGTCAGGTTTGCTTTACTAAAGTTAACATCCCAGAAAACTTTTTTACTCAAATCGGCTCCCGCTAGATTAATATCTGTAAAATCTCTTTCACCCGCATTATATCGCTCCCAAAATTGATCGGCATTGATAGGTAATTCCTGGCTATCTTCCTCTGTATCATC
The DNA here is from genome assembly GCA_964546365.1 of uncultured bacterium. Lineage (GTDB taxonomy): Bacteria > Cyanobacteriota > Cyanobacteriia > Cyanobacteriales > Aerosakkonemataceae > DATNQN01. Next base: position 10,908 of record CAZJJR010000156.1, read on the forward strand.
TATTAACAGCAACAGCAACATTCTTTCAATCTTAAATTCTTCATCACTGAAACCAGAAATTTTTTCGTCATTTGTTACAGCCGTATCAATAATAAAAGTAGAAGTATTTACAAACGATTTATCAGACTCTTGACCTAATTGCCGATCGACCCTTTCAAAAAAGCCCTTTACTATTTCAGCATCATCGACATTTTCTGCTTCTTCTCCTATTTTCACACTAGATAAAGGTGGCTCAAAAATTTCAGGTTTATTACTGCGATCGCTCAAACTAGCGATTTCCGCTTGCAAATTTTCCACCATTTCTATGTCATGGCGATTCTTCACGAGTTGGGTTATCTCATCTAATTGTTTTTTAATATCTATAGAATTGTTTTTTACAAAAATAAGATTTTGTTCAATTTTCTCAATTCTCGAAACTAGCGATCCTAAATTGGGTTCTTGCTCATCCATATCAATATAGTTTCACCATGAAATCTAATTTTTACTTTGAATTTAAAACGAGGATGCGATCGCACTTTTCAAAAACGCGATCGCAATTCCATCTTCCTAATAATTAACCAACAAACTACTTTTCCTTTTCTTCTATATCTTCCCTAATAATTTCCGCCTTTATCTCGATCACTTCACGCGCAGGCGGTAAAGCATTACCTTCTCCCTCTATCTCTTCCGGTTTTTCTTTCAACTGTTCGGCAATATCTTGCGCCTTATCCTTTACCCTAGCAGCCATATCTTGAGCGTTCCGCTTGAAAACTTCTAAATCAGCTTGGGTTTTCTTATAATCTTCCTTGAGAATTTCCGTTACTTGACTAATTTTTTCCTGCCAACTACCGTATTGTTTAGCTTCTTCAACCGCCGCATTTTTGACAATTAATCTTTTGCTGCCAATGCTAGTAATATCTGATAGATCGAGCAAATAAACCACATTTAACATTCCCCGCCAACCATTAGAAGCAAATAAATAATTAACAACCACTCCGGTTTCCGGAACAATTAAATAATCCACTAATTTACCCGCTTTATTCCCCGCTTCCGTCCAAATTTCATGACCGATTAAAGAAAAAACTTCTTCTGGTTTTGCAGGATCGGCAAAATCATCATGATTGACATTAACCATGATGCTATCAGCACCGATCGATTCTATTTGTCCCCAAGTAAAAGAGCGCTTTCTTCCGCCCAAAAATCCCGATTTGCAAGTAAATCCTACCACTCGATGAGTTTGAGGAATTAACCATAAATAATCTACTCGACCGATTTCTTCTGCCGTGCGGCGATCTAATACTAGCTTATTAACTAATTCGCTGTTTCTAAGTGTTGATGGTTGTGTATTCATAAGTTAACTCCTAATTCATTTGAATAATTGCCCCTATATCGTTTAAATTAAAATAACCAATTAAACGATGACCGCTATTTTAACCTAATCTTGAAAAATTTTCTGTTCATTATATGCCAACCGAAAGCTGTCACTTAGCTTTGCTCCACCATCAACATATCACTCATCACCTACTGCCAGCAATAGAATAACCAACAATGCGTTATCTAAAAAAAATCCGTCGCTATTTTCTGATTTTTACTTTATCAATTTTCACTTTACTCACCATCGGTTACTTTATCCCTAGCAGATGGTGTAATTCTGTCCGGGAAAATTGTCATTTGACTATTTGCGTTTCCAACACGGGAATCCATACTAATATCGTGACACCAGTTAAAAATGCGGTGTTTGATTGGGAAAACTATCTGAAGATAGATGACATTGGAAACAGTAGTTTATCTAACTATAATTATTTAAGTTTCGGTTGGGGCGATCGCGAATTCTATATGAATACCCCTAGCCTAGCCGATATAAATCTTGTTACTACCTTTAACGCCCTCTTTCTCCCCACTCCGTCCGTTATGGAGATACAAGGATATTCAGCTATTCCTCACAATATAGGAATTAAATGTGTAAAGATTAGCGAACAAGATTATTCAAATTTAATGCAATTTATTAAAAACTCTTTTCAAATAGATACAAATGGTAAAACTATTCGGATTCGCCAAGGTCACTCATCCTACAGTAGCTTTTACGAAGCAAAAGGAAATTATTCTATTTTGAGAAATTGTAATTCTTGGACAGCAGAAGGATTAAGAAAAGCTAACGTAAATACACCCCTTTGGGCTGGACTCTCCTCTGCTATTATGTTTCACGTGAAAAATAGTTGTCGATGCAGGGAGTAAAGCAAGAAAACATTTAAACGATCGCGCTATCACTTAGCATAACTTTCAATTTTTTAGCTCTTTCGAGAGATAGATGCACGCAGGCGATCGCATCAAGGAATTTCACTAGTCTTCTCTAGACTACGGCTAGTCAGGAAAGTATCTGATTCTCTAGAATTTCTCTCAGACGATACCTTATCTACATTTTTCTTGATAATTGCATCCGGATCGCCTTTTTTCAGCCAAATTTGAATTTTTGGCCCAGAACTGCCCAGACGAAAGATCATTCCGTCCTCTACTTTGGCTTGGGTAATTAGTTCATTATTCACATAAGTTCCGTTCGCTCCAAAACTCATAATTTCCCATTCGCGGCCATTGTTCCATAGCTCCACATGGTTGCGGGAAACCACAGCGCTATACAGTACTACGTCATTTTCTTTGGAACGGCCAATCCGGATCACTGGTTCACTTCCAAAAGTCCAACTTTGAACCGGCGTGGACTGGCTCGGATGCAGCAGAGTCAGGGTAATCACCGTTATTAGATAAAAGAAATATTTAAGTTTTTAAACGATTAAGATGGCTAGTCGTTTAGCTCCAGCATATCAACTAAAAAAAACCTCTGCAATTCCCCTTGATTTTCTTACATAAATATGCTTTGAAAATTTACCTTACCTGCTGCTGAATCGGAATTTCAATTACAAACTCACTACCCTGTCCTGGTGTAGAAAAACATTTCAGTTGACCGCCGTGCTTTTCTACCACAATTTGATAACTAATCGATAAACCTAAACCAGTGCCTTTACCAGGAGGCTTAGTAGTAAAAAAAGGATCGAAAAGTTTAGTAAGTACTGCCTCAGACATTCCCGGCCCGTTATCGCCGATATTAATCGCTACCCAGTCTTTATTCAGTAATTCCGTGCGGATGCGGATCGTGCCAAGCCGAATTTCTTCTGGCGGCAATCCCGGTTGACTATTTTGCTGAGAGTGAAAATTTTCGCTATTATCCACCGCATCAACTGCATTACTCAGCAAAT
>CAZJJR010000157.1:0-3304 GCA_964546365.1 uncultured bacterium
AAAGCCGATCTCAAAGCTCGACCAATAATAACTATTAATAAATCAACAGGAGACATAAAAAATCATGCTGGAAGATCAAGAACTTAGAGATATTTTCAAGATAGCAAGTGAAGACCATTTACAGAAACTTGAAGAAGGTTTGCTGTATTTAGAAAAAACCCCGGATGACCAAGCAAAATTAGAAGAATTATTACGAGAAGCCCACAGCCTGAAAGGGGATGCAGGGATGTTAGGCATTAAAGATATCTACACTCTAGCCCATCAAATGGAGCATATTTTAGGGGCGATCAAACGGGGAGAAACTCAATTTACCTCAGTCGTTAGCGATCGCCTATATCAAGGATTAGACGCCATCCGCCAGCTAGTCAAAGAAGCAGTCACCGGTGAAACCCCAGCCGTTAACGCTTTTTACGTATTGGCGTACATGATGGGAGCAGAAAACACCGCATCCCAAACCGCTCCAGAAAACCAACCTCAGGAAAGCAAAGAAACCGTCAACGAGGAGAACATTCAACCAGAAGAAAAATTTCACACCACCGAATCACCCCGTTCGATCGACATCGTACCCTTAGAAATCCAACCATTGTCCCCATCCAAGGACACAACAGACGTACCAGTACTCGAAGCCGTCACCACTCAAGTAGAGGAACCGCAAAACATCGCCTCACCCCTTGAGCCCCTCAACCCCTCAACCCCTCAATTCCTCACCTCCTCACCCGCTCAGCCACTCGCCCCCTCATCTTCCCGTTTTGCCATTGAAAGCGTGCGCGTAGAAACCCGTCATTTAGATTCCTTAATGACTCAAGCTGGCGAACTAACCGTCACCAAAACCCGCATCGCTCACCGACTGATCCAAATTGAAGAAATAGTTAACTTGTGCGAAGAATGGAGTCGAGAAAACAGCATCAATCGCTTTCTTTCAGAAGAAATCATGCCAACAGTAGGTGCTTTGCAAAGCTCCGATAAAAATCATGATTTATCTTTACAGATATCAGGACAAACTCACGGCAACGGCTTCCATCAATGGCAAATTATCCAAAGTCGAATTCAAGAACGTTTAGAACTAGTAAATTCGCTGGTAAATCGCTTGAGAAACGCCATTTACGAAGACAACGCCAGACTGGAAATCGTTGCTGATGAATTATCAGATGGCATTCGGACTCTGCGCCTGCTTCCACTTTCTACTATTTTTAATTTGTTTCCCCGCATGGTAAGAGACCTTAGCAAACAAGAAAACAAACAAGTCAATTTAATAATTGAAGGAGGAGAAACCAAAGCAGACAAACGTATTATCGAAGAAATGAAAGACCCCCTGATGCACATGATTAGGAATTGCGTAGATCATGGCATCGAAACACCAGAGGAACGGCAAAAGATTGGTAAATCCCCCCAAGCAAAAATTGAAATAAAAGCCAAACAAACCGCTACCAACGTAATTATAGAAGTCAGAGATAATGGGCGGGGATTAGATATTCAACGCATTAAACAAACAGCGCTCAAACGGGGTATTTGCCGAGAAGAAGAATTAGCCAACATGAGCCCAAATCAAATTCAGTATCTCATCTTTGAGCCGGGATTTTCTACTCGTACATTTGTGACCGAAGTATCTGGTAGAGGCGTTGGGTTGGATGTAGTACGCACTAACGTCGAACTACTTAAAGGCACTGTTCAAGTAGACTCCGAACCGGGAAAAGGATGCACCATTCGGCTGCAATTACCCACAACTTTAGCTACTGCCCACGTCTTAATCGTCGCAGTGATGGAAATGAACTATGCCATTCCGGTAGAATTCGTGCAAATGGCTCGTTTTGTTTCGCCAGATGAAATTTTTACGATCGAAGGTAGAGATACGATCGTTTTAGATAATCAGCCAATTTCCGTTACCCAATTAGCTGATTTGTTGGAATTATCACCAACCAACACTTATTCATCATTAATTAATAGCAATTCAAATGACCGAGGAATTTCGACAACTAAGCATATACCCTGCATTATTTTAAAAGTAGGAGACGAACGTCTTGGTCTACTCGTTGATGATTTAGTAGACGAACAGGATGTCATGCTCAAACCCCAAAGTCAGTTACTTAAACGGATACGTAATGTGGCGGGTGCAACCATCCTTGGTAATGGAGAAGTGTGCATGGTTTTAAATCCCCAAGATTTGATCAAATCAGTGCGGAAGCGCAACGTATCCATCATACCTAAATCAATACCCCAAGCAGCCAATCAAAAACAAGTAATTCTGTTAGTAGAAGATTCTATTTCTACTCGGACGCAAGAAAAGCGCATTTTGGAAAGTGCTGGTTATGAAGTCGTGACCGCAGTAGACGGTGTAGATGGCTTTAATAAATTGAAATCTCGCTCTTTTGATGCAGTAGTTTCCGATGTTCAAATGCCTAATATGGATGGATTATCACTGACTAGCAAAATTCGCCAACATAAAGAATATAGGGAGATACCAATTATTTTAGTTACGTCTTTAGCTAGCGAAGAAGATAAGAAAAGAGGTGCAGAAGCGGGTGCAAATGCTTACATTACTAAAGGTAACTTCAATCAGGAAGTATTGCTCGATACTTTGAGAAGACTTGTTTGATTGTCAGAGGTTATAATTAGAGGTTGGGAGCCAGAATTTAGAGTGAAAAAATATGCTAAATTCTGACTCCTAAAAAAAGCTTTTTAACTTAGATAATGGTTAGCTATAAATATAGCAAAAGGCAGAAGGCAGAAGGCAGAAGGGAAGACCAAAGAAAATCAATGATTTGGGCAATCAAGAATGGCTTAATCGCCTTGGCGGTTGCTATATATCTTTAATTTTTGTTAAAAATTTTGATTGGTTTTACCCTACTCTAGGTTTTTTTGTTAAACTATAAAGCCTGTTTAAAAATGAAAAACATATTCAAGCTTAAATATCAAATTAAGGAATAGAATTGAATTGAGTATTAAAAATTTATTTATATGTAGGTGGAAGCCGACTAAACGGTAAAATAGCCATGAGCAATGAGCAATGGAAAATGCCCAACAAAATTATCAAAGTTTTAATTGTTGAAGATTCACCAGTAGTAACGCTCATTCTGAAAAGAATTTTTGCTTCATCGCCAGAAATTGAAGTAGTGGGAACTGCTCAAAACGGTTTAGAAGCACTAGAAATAATTCCCAATCTTAAGCCAGATGTAATTTGCACCGACTTGCACATGGCGAAGATGAATGGTTTAGAGTTTACCAGGGAAGTAATGAGCAAATATCCCCGCCCCATTTTGGTAATCAGTGCTTCCGTTCAGCCAGAAACTACTTACAATGTATTTCA
>CAZJJR010000157.1:3332-11389 GCA_964546365.1 uncultured bacterium
GATGTGTTTCCTAAACCACGAGTCCAATCGGTGCAAGATTACGAGTCGCTCAAGCAAGAATTAATTAGTAAGATCAAAATTTTATCTGGGGTGGCAGTGTTTACTTTGCGGCGGCGCAACCGGGGAGAATCTTCACTCAGTTTATCGACAGGAAATAGCTATGGATTAAAGCAATCAACCAATTATATTCACCGAGAAAGCCCACAAAATACGCCTAGCATTAATAAACAGACGATTCCGCAATTTTCTCGGATTTCCCATACTTCAGAGCCGATTTTTTCTAGCCAATTCAAAATAGTTACCATCGGTGCTTCTACTGGTGGGCCGCAAGCGCTGCACGCAATTCTGACTAACTTGCCGAGTAATATTGGAGTGCCGATGATTTGCATCCAGCATATTAGCGATGGATTTTTGCAAGGATTGGTAGATTGGTTGGCAACGGAATGCAAACTGCCGGTTAAAATTGCCAAAATGGGGGATTTACCCCAACCGAATACGGTGTATTTTCCGCCGGAGGGACAACATTTAGAGTTGAATTCTCAAGGGAAATTTCTTTATTCTTCATCTCCACCTTTGTCAGGTCATCGTCCTTCGGTAACGGTAACTTTTAATTCGGTGGCTAAGTTTTACGGTAGAAGCGCGATCGGTATATTGTTAACCGGGATGGGGCGGGATGGTGCGGATGGGATGCTGGCGATCGCGCAAGCTGGCGGCGTGACGATCGCACAGAACGAAGCAACTAGCGTAGTGTTCGGTATGCCCAAAGAAGCGATCGCCCTTGGTGCCGCTAAATATATCCTACCAATTAACGAAATCGCTCCCTTTTTGGCGAACAAGATATCGAGTGGGAATAGAGGATAAAGAAGGGCAAGAAAAAGGAAAATCCCTCTCTATACTTGGCGGTTGAAACCGCGACTGTACAAACAAAGTCCGCCTACGCGGACTAAGGAATAAAAGGGGTATTTCAGTGGGATTTGGTATTATTCGCTATTTTCCTGACGGTAAGGTAATCTCAAACTCAGTACCTTGACCTGGTGCGGAATTAACTTCGATCGCACCGCCATGTTTTTCTACCACAATTTGACGGGCGATCGCCAATCCCAATCCCGTCCCTTTCCCCACTGCTTTTGTGGTGAAAAGATGATCGAAAATCTGTCGCTTCACCTCTGGCGTCATGCCAATACCATTATCTGCAATGCAAACCTTAACGCAATTGTTGGGAATAATTTCAGTGCGAATCCTAATGCGATTCGGGCTGGCTTTAATTTGTGCAAGACTCCTTCCGTGATTCGCTTCTTCCAAAGCATCGATCGCATTGGCCAAGATATTCATGAATACTTGATTTAGTTGTCCGGGAAAGCATTGAATTTGAGGGAGATTGCCATATTCTTTAATTATTTCAATGGCCGGATGTCGATCGGTAGCTTTTAAGCGATGTTTGAGAATGAGGATAGTGCTATCGATTCCATCATGGATATTAAAAGGAACTGTGTAATTTTTATCAGCCCGAGAAAAGATGCGAAGACTGGTACTGATTTCGCGAATTCGATTCACCCCTTCTTGCATAGAACCGATCGATTTGGGTAAGTCTTCGCGAATGTAATCGAGGTCGATCGCGTCGATGAGAACTTGAATTTCCGAATCGCGATCTTCATATTTCCGTTGGTATAAATCCAACAATTCAAACACATCCTTAATATAGTCCAAAGCCGATTGAATGTTGCCACTGAGAAAACCGACGGGATTGTTAATTTCGTGCGCTACCCCACTCACCAGATTGCCCAGCGCTGACATTTTTTCACTTTGGATCAAATGTAATTGAGCTTGTTGCAATTCTTGTAAAGCGTTTTCTAGTTCCTTTGCCTTTTGTTGCAGTTGAACTTCCGCCCGTTTGCGATCGTTGATATCGGTGCAGGTGCCGATCCACTCGCGAATGCTACCATCTTCTTTCAGTATGGGTACGGCGCGTGCCACCACGTAACGGTAGCGACCATCTGCCCCCCGCAGGCGGTACTCGGTTTCGTACCAGCTTTTTGTCTCAACCGCACGATTCCACATTAGGTTGGTATGATGGCGATCGTCTGGATGAATGGCTTGCAGCCAACCCCACTCATTAATTTCTTCTGCACTCTGACCGGTGTAAGCACCCCACATAGGCATATCGGAATTCCGTCCTTCCGCATCCGTAATCCAGATGATCTGAGAAGTGGCGGCTGTTAAACTGCGATAGCGTTCCTCGCTTTGGCGCAGAGCATTTTCGGCTTGCTGTCGTTCGGCTTCCGCAGCTTTGCGATCGCTAATCTCTACTAGGATTCCATCCCATAGGATCGAACCATCGGCTTGCCGTTCTGGTTGAGCCCTGCCTTGCACCCATTTGATTTTTCCCGATTTCGCGACGATTCGCCATTCGTGCTGGAAAGGCGTGAGGTCTTGAGCAGATTGCATCATTCCCCGCTCGATATCGGCGCGATCGTCGGGATGTTCCATCGAACGAAGGTGATACTTTCCGCCGACTATTTCCTCTACCGTTACTTCGTAGAGGTGGTAGCACCCAGAACTGACGTAGGGTATGGAAACAGAACCGTCGGCAGCGAGGCGAAGTTGATAAATCATCCCGGGAACATTATCAGTAAGCTTTTGAAAGCGAGCTTCACTTAAGTGCAGTTTTTCTAAGGATTGCTCCAATTTTTTGCCGTAAGTTTGCGACTGTTGGTAGAGTCGAGCATTGTCCAGGGAAATCGCCGCTTGAGCGCAGATGAGATGGAGAACTTCCACGCGATCGCTGGTAAATGCCCCGGTAGCCAGTTTATTCTCCAAATAAAGCACGCCTAAAAGTTTGCTTTGATGGAGGATTGGCATACACAACAAGCTTTTCGGCTGCTGGCGGATGATGTAGGGATCGGCTAGTAACAAAGAATGTTCGATCGCATTGGCGATCGCAGTTGGTTGCAAGGTACGTTTGACAGTGTTAATTAATGAAATCGGAACTTCCTGAGAATCTTCCAAAGGAAGCGATCGCAATAGGTTTGCTGTCTGTCCCAAACTCATCATCGCCTCAATTAACAGCTTGCCTTCTTTCTGTAGCAATAAGGCACATTTATCGGCTCCCGCATTTTCGATCGCCATATGCAGCAGCGTGCAGAGCAGCTTTTCTAATTCAATTTCACTAGAGAGAGTTTGAGAAGCTTTCAGGATAGTAGTCAGATCCAGTGCGCTCAACACGCTACTGCTAGTCGAAGCGATCGATCGATGGGTACTAGCTTGGGATGACCCGATCGTGTTAGCAATCGTAATTGTTTCATTAGGAGTGAAAGGCGATCGCACCTGATGCAGAATCGGAACTAGCAATGTTGGATAGCGTTGTTCCAAGTCAACCACTTTAGTTTTTGCGCCCCAACGAGCGTAGCCGTAGTATGCTTCTTGCATATATCCTTGAGCAACTTTTTCTTTACCCCAGCCCAGATAGAATTTAGCAGCCAGTTCATTAGCTAAAGCTTCTTCATTAATAAATTGATGCTCGCGAGCTAAAGAAATCGCTTTGTCATAACACTCCATTGCGGCAAATTTTTCATCCAACACCCGATGTTTTTCCGCCTCAACTAAATACCATTTATGCAAATGATTCATCGGCGCATTTTGCGCCCATCGATGCAGAATATTTTGATGAACTTCTACCTCAGCAAGAATTTCCGATAATTTGATTGCTGGCTGCTTGCAGAATTTCGCTAGTTGCGTCAGGGCTGCATAAAAATGAAAAACAGGCACGAAAACCATCCCCGATACAGCCATTAAATATGGCTTGACTCGCACAATGTAATCTAAAGCAGCCGAATAATTATCAAAGCTATAAGCAAGCAGTAATTTGTAGATATAAATAATTGCGATCGCCGTCAATTCATTATCCTCAACGTGCTTGGGAAGCATCGCCGTTTCATCGTAAGTATTGCCAATTAAACAATCCGGCTGACTCGCTATTTCCCGCAAATTCCGCACCGTTTGCCATAAAATACTCAAATAAATCAAGGCGGAATATTGTTTCGAGCGACTCAAAACCTCGCTATAAGCTGGAATTTCTGCTTCCCAAACGTTTAGCTCTCTCCCGCTTAACAAACTGTGATGAAAGTAACTGATAATGCTATAGCCAGCTTGTAGCAAATCGCCAGTTTCCATGCCAGCAGCGTAGCTATCTTTCAGCGTTGATAGAGTTGCCGACAGAGTTTCTCGACGATGTTGAATAAAGCTACCAAAAAAAGCCAAGATAATTGAATTCAGTTCCCGTACATGGAACCGCTCCATCAAATTCAGCGCCAACTTACCAAAACCATAACCAGTTTCGACTTCTTCCAAAAAGGTACATAAAACTAACCCGTGAATTGCATATCCCACCGACGATTTAGGTGCATTGCCAAACTGGAGTGATAAACTTACCATCGTGGCACTTAGGGAAGGCAGTAAACCAGGCATCCCCAGAAAAATCGGGGCAAATAAAGTTGCTAACAGTTGTAGGGCAGCCTGCGCCTTAGCATCGGTCATTACGGGCAGGTCTACCAGTTCCTCAATTTGTCTGCCCTGGATTTGAGTTACGATGGTTTGTAGCGCTTTGTCGATCGAGGTTTGATTTGGTTCGGCGGACAGTTCGACCCCTAACAGCCCCAGTGCTTTTGTGCCAATTGCGATCGCTTCTAATATCTTGCCTCGTGCTGTCTGCGCGACGATTAAAATTTCATAAATGTTCGCTCGATCTAAAATTGTTTTTGCTTCTGACAACGCGACTTCTGCCAACCGTTCCATGCCATCAAAATCACCATTCAAATAAGCGGCTTCCGTGGCAGCAACGTATAAATTCAAAGTCAATTCATACTGGGTTTTCCAACTATTTGCTGTCAGCAATTCGATGCCAGTTTGTAGATAAATTCTAGCCGCGATGTGGGCAGTAGAATTTCGAGCTTTGCCTCCCGCCGCCAAGTTCAATTTAGCTAAATCTTCCAATTCGTTTGGTCGATCGATTAACTCTTTTCCTATATTCAAATGTCCGACTATATCGAACAATTTTTCTTCTCTTTCTATTTCCGAACAATTTTGCAAAAGTAGCTGCCCAATTTTCAGATGAGTTGCTTGCTTTTGAGAATCGGCAATCAAAGAATAAGCTGCTTGTTGTACTCGGTCATGTAAAAATTTATATGTAACTGTGATTTCTTCTTGGCGATCGTTCATGCTAAATCCGGGTTTACTACCCCCTTTTTCCGCCGCAATGTTACTATTAACTAATGACTCTTGTTGATAAAATTTATAAATATTGCTAATCGGTAAAATCAAACCTTCCTGCAAAGCTTTCCACAAATCCGCCGCCGTTTCCATTTCAGATTTTTCGGAAACAATTGTCAGCGTCGCTAAATCAAAATAGTTGCCAATACACGCCGCCAGCTTGAGAACATTCTGAGTAGCAACTGGCAATTTCTCAATTTGACGCGCCATAAATTCTACTACATCATCGGTAATAGCAAGCGTTCTCACCTTTGTCAGATCGCATTCCCAGCAGTTACGTTCCAAATTAAATGCAATCAATTTATCTTCATACAGTGCCTTCATAAATTGATTGATAAAAAATGGATTTCCCTTCGTTTTTTCGATTACCAATTCATGCAATGGCAGGGCTAATTCCAGCGAACAACTCAATGTATCTGCCACCAACTGATTTACAGATAAATCATCCAGATTGTCTAGATTAATTGTCGTTATTTTAGCATTAAATTTTTGAATTTCTGTTAACGTTGACATCAACGGATGAGCAAGCGTTACTTCGTTATTTCGATAAGCACCGATCGACAATAAATACGAATTTTTCGTTTCGCTCATTAACATTTTGATTAAGTGCAAAGAAGCCGAATCTGCCCATTGCAAATCATCAATAAATATCACCAGAGGATGTTCTTTAGTAGTAAAAATTTGTATAAATTTTTGCAACAAAAGATTGAAGCGATTTTGGGCTGCAATCCCCGACAGTTCCGGTACGGGCGGTTGTTTACCAATAATGCGATCGAGTTCGGGAATTACCTCGATTATTACTTGAGCATTTTCCCCCAACGCTGCCAATATTTTTGTTTTCCATTTCTCCAATTGGCTATCAGTTTCGCTCAATAACTGCCCCATCAAATCCCGAAAAGCTTGCACGAAAGCAGAGAATGGTATATTGCGATTGAACTGGTCAAATTTACCTTTAATAAAATAGCCCCGTTGTCGAACGATTGGTTTATGTACTTCGTTGACAACAGCAGTTTTACCAATTCCAGAAAAGCCCGTTACTAGTATTAGTTCGCTTTGGGGTTGAAAATTTTCTATTTCTAATTGTGATTCTTTTATTCCCGCTACTCGCTCAAAAGCATCTAATAATGCTTGCACTTCTGTTTGGCGACCGTAAAGTTTTTCAGGAATAATGAACCGAGCAGAAATATCCCGTTCTCTTATTTTAAAGGCAGGAATATTTTTAATTTCCTGCCAGTGTTTTAAACAAATTTCTAAATCGTGCTTCAACCCCAACGCAGTCTGATAGCGATCTTCAGCATTCTTCGCCATCAATTTCATCACTATCTCCCCAATCATTTGAGGAATTTCTTCCCTTTTGTCTTCTAAAGAACATGGTTGTTTGGCAATATGACAATGTACCAATTCCATCGGATCGTTAGTTGGAAAAGGCAGTTGTCCGGTTAACAGTTCGTAGAATGTCACTCCTAAAGAATAGAAATCACTGCGGTAATCAATTCCTCTGTTCATTCGTCCGGTTTGTTCTGGAGACAAATAAGCGAGAGTACCTTCTAACACATTTGGATTTTGAATTTCTTGGTTTTCTTTAGGTAATAAAGAAGCAATACTGAAATCAATTATTTTAACTTGGTTGGTATTCGGATTTATCAAAATATTGGCAGGTTTGATATCCTTATGAATAACTTTCTGTTGATGTAATTGTTGTAAAATCTCGGCAATTTGAATGGCAATCACCATAAATTGCTCTAATTTTAGTGGTTTCTGACCGCTAAATTGCTGTAAAGAAATCCCACCAAAATCTTCCATTACCAACCCATAACCATTTTGATATGGTTCTAAACTGTAGGGTTTGATAATACCTGAGATCTCTAGACTTTTGGCAATTGTATACTGATTGCGAAATTGCACCAATTCGCTGAAAGTAGGGTATTGCCGTTTCATCACCTTGATAACTACAGGTAGATTGTCATCGATACGAATGGCGCGATAAACTAATGTCCGACTTCCCGAATAAATTGTTTCGGTAATTTGATAGTTGGTAAAGTTAACAGTTGTATTTAGCGGGTTATTTATTGACATAGTGGTTTGCCACAGGTTTTATTGTTAAATTGATTATTGATTTGACTGCGATCGATACTAAAGGCTATTTTTTTCTTTCTTATTTAGTGGGTAAGGTAATGATAAATTCCGTTCCTTGTCCGGGGACAGAATTTACATCAATTCTTCCTCCATGTTTTTCGACGATGATTTGACGCGCGATCGCCAATCCCAATCCCGTCCCTTTCCCCACTGTTTTCGTAGTAAATAAAGGTTCAAATATTTTTTCTTTTACTTCTGCGGTCATTCCTTTACCATTGTCAGCGATCGAAATTTTCACCTCTTCATTCTCAACGGATGTTGTAATTGTAATTTGGTTGCGAGCGACCTTAACTCCTCCGGGAATGTGTTTATTATTTGATTCATCCAAGATATCAATCGCATTAGCAATGATATTCATAAATACCTGACTTAATTGACCGGGAAAGCATTCGATTTGAGGTAAATCTCCATATTTAGTCACCACTTCAATGGCAGGACGTTGGTCGTTAGCTTTCAGGCGATGTTTGAGAATTAAGAGCGTGCTATCAATGCTTTCGTGCAGATTAAAGAGTACTTTGTAGTCTCGATCGGCACGCGAGAAAGTGCGTAAACTGGTGCTGATATTTCTTAATCTGTCGCAGGCTATAGACATGGCATCTAGCATTTTAGGCAAGTCTTCCAAGCTATATTCCAAGTCAATCTCTTCGGCATGAGCT
>CAZJJR010000157.1:11424-12088 GCA_964546365.1 uncultured bacterium
TCGGGAAAAATTTCTTGATAGAGTTTTAAGTGTTCGATCATCTCAGTAAAGGTAGGTTTAGCTTCTTGGAGACTGGCAGAAATAAACCCCAAAGGATTATTCATTTCGTGAGCGACACCAGCAACTAAGTTACCCAAAGCAGACATTTTTTCACTTTGTACGATCTGTAATTGAGCTTGTTGCAAGTCTTGTAATGCTTGTTGGGATTTTTGATAAAGTCGAGCATTCTCTAATGAGATGGCGGCTTGGGTGCAAAGTAGATTCAGGATTTCTACCCGATCGCTAGTAAACGCACCCGTTGCTAAATTATTTTCTAGATATAAAATGCCCATCAACTTCCCTTGGTGTAAAATCGGGCTGCACAAAATACTATACGGTTGCTGATAAATAATATAGGGCTCGTTGGCTAAGGTTGGCTCTGCTGTCGCATCTACTAGCACAACAGTTTGCTGGTTGTGCTTGACTTTGTAAATTAGCTTGTGGGGAATATCCTGACTATCTTTAACCGGAATACTCTGCAATACTACTGGGTTTGTTCCCTGGGTAATTGAGCCTTGAATTAGTAAACGATCGTCTTGCCACAGCATTAACACGCATTTATCAGCCCCTGCATTTTCGATCGCCATAAAAAGCAACGATGACAGGAGTTTTTCTAGTTCGATTT
>CAZJJR010000157.1:12109-14101 GCA_964546365.1 uncultured bacterium
CTGGAAATAGTTTGGGAAGCTTTGAGAATAGTAGCTAAATCTAAAGCCATAGAAACACTACTGCTGGATGTGGCGGAACTGGTGTAAGTGACATTCCCCAAAGCAGATATAGTTCCGTGAGTTGAGATAGTCGAACGGGTTTGCTGTAATATGGGAGCGAGTAATTGGGGATAGCGTTTTTCTAAGTCGGCAACTTTGGCTTTTGCACCCCAACGGGCATAACAATAATATGCTTCTTGCATATATATTTGAGCGATTTTTTCTTTATCCCAATGGAGATAAAATTTAGCGGCTAGTTCATTTGCTAAAGCTTCTTCTTGAATGTATTCGTTTTCTTTGGCTCCCAAAATTGCCTTGTCGTATAGATCGATAGCTGTAGATTTATGTCCTAAAACTCGACATTTTTCGGCTTCTATGAGATCGACTTTATGCTGGTGATTCATGGGCGCATAATCCGCCCAATGCTGCAACTTAGTTTGGTTTTCTGCCACCCGTTCTAATAGAGTCGATCCTTCCGATGACGGTTGACTCAATAGTGCTAGAGTTACCAAAGAATCATAGAAATAAAACGCAGGTTCGGCAACTGTTCCCGCACCCGACATGAAATAGTTTCTGCACTCAAAGGCATAGTTATTAGCTGGCTCAATTTCCCCAAACAAAAAGCAAAGCATCAACTTATACGAGTGGAAAACATATAATCCACATATATCGTTTGCCGACTGCAACCGGGGGAGAAATTCTGTTTCTTGGAAAGCCGATCCAGACAATATGGTGGGATGCTCTGCCAAACCCAGTAAATTTGAAACTACTTGCCAATAAATCAGACAGTAATTAGCTGTTCCCAACTGCTTCAGTTGCACTAAAGCATGGTAATAAGTGCGCGTATCTTCCTCCAAGCTAGCAAGCGGTTGACCGCACCAAGAAGAAATCCAACAGAAATTGTGAACCGCATATCCAGCGTATTCCAGGTTTCCAACTTCTAGCCCAAGGGTATAACTCTCACTCAAGAGGGGTAACATTTCTTTCAGGTGAGATTTGCGGTGGAGGATATAACTTCCCAGCAAGAAAAATACTTCCATCTTACTTGCTTTATCATCGAACTTTGCCGCCACATTCAATGCCAACTTTCCAAACTGTGTAGCTAAATCTATATTCTGCATATTACAGAGAACTAAGCTGTAACAAGTATAGTTAGTAGCAGAAACAGATATATTGCCGTGCCGTAGGAATAATTTGACTAACAAGGTAGCTAGTAATGGATACATAAGAGATCCACAGGTGTAAGCTGCTGCCATGATGCTGCTGGCAATCTGGGTAATGGCGATTTTATTTGCATCTGTCATCACGGGGAGGTAGACAAAATCTGCAATTTGGCGATCGCCAATCAGTTCGCTAATTTCTTGGATTGACTGTTGAATATCTGCGGGTGTAGGTGATTCGATAATGCTTGCGCCCAACTGTTGCAAGATATTGATGCCGATCGCCAGCACTTCATTGAGTTGGCGCTGGCAAGTTTTACCTTGAATCCTAATGCGGTAAACATTGACCTGTTCTAGTAAAGAATTCGCTTGTTCGGTGACAATATCGATCGACTTTTCCATCGCCTCAAAGTCACCGCATAGCATAGCGACTTCTGCCGCTAATTCATAAAAAGCAAGGCTCATTTCATACTGCTGTTGCCAAGCATTTTCTCCCAACAAAGATAGTCCCACTGTGGCATATTCACGCGCTGCTTGATAGGCGGTGGCAGTTCTGGCTTTGCGACAGGCGGTGAGGTTAAGTCGTGCTAGTTCATTTCGTTGTGTTTGTTCGCTAATTAAAGAAGTTCCATAATTTAATTGATTGACTATTTCAAAAATCCGCTCTTCTCTGGCATCTGGAGAAACCTGTTGCAGGAGTAGTTGACCGATTTGGTAATGAGTGGTTTGTTTTTGGTTGTCTGGAACTAGAGAATAAGCAGCTTGTTGTACCCGGTCGTGGAGAAATTTGTAT
>CAZJJR010000158.1:0-12228 GCA_964546365.1 uncultured bacterium
GCCAAAGTCTTTAGTCCTCGGACTGAGGACTAAAGTCCTCACTACAAACAAGTTTTTTATATTGATTTGAGATTTTAGATAACAAGATTTGGGATATCAACAAAAGTTACCAAAATCTAAAATCCAAAATTGTTTGTGTGGATGAGGAGATATTTATGACATCGCAATTTGTAACGAATTCGCCTGAAAAGGAACCAAGTTTAGATTGGGTGGCGGTAGTTTTTTTTGGTAGCGTACACCTCATTGCATTATTAGCGCCTTGGTTTTTTTCTTGGTCGGCATTAGGAGTAACTTTGTTCCTCCATTGGTTGTTTGGTAGTATCGGGATTTGTTTGGGTTATCATCGTTTATTAAGTCATCGCAGTTTGCAAGTACCTCAATGGCTGGAATACGCGATCGCATTTATCGGTGCATTAGCGCTTCAGGGAGGGCCGATTTTTTGGGTAGCCGGACATCGGCTGCATCATGCGAATACCGAAGACGAACAAAAAGATCCCTACTCTGCACGTCGCGGATTTTGGTGGAGTCATATGTTGTGGATCTTTTATCCTCACGCCGAATTCTTTGAATACGAACAATACAAACGCTTTGCACCAGATTTGGAACGAGATGCTTTTTATCGCTGGCTAAATCGCAACTTTTTATTACTACAAATTCCTCTGGGATTGTTGCTATATGCTTTAGGTGGTTGGTCTTTCGTAATTTGGGGAATGTTTGTCAGAGCAGTTCTTCTGTGGCATTGTACCTGGTTTATTAACTCCGTCACTCACGTTTGGGGATATCGCACCTTTGAAACTGATGATAATTCCCGGAATCTTTGGTGGGCAGCTATTTTCACCTACGGAGAAGGTTGGCATAATAACCATCATGCTTATCCCAACGTAGCAAAAGCCGGTTGGCGCTGGTGGGAAATTGATGTTACCTGGTGGTCAATTTGGGTGTTGAAAACTTTGGGACTCACGAATAAAGTAGTAATGCCGCCCGTTTCAGTAACCGAGAAGCATTAATTTTTTACCACAGATGAACACAGATGAACACAGATGTAAATTCAGATTTATTTGCTAGTTCCAAAGATCGATCTCATATCTAGTAAGGGCGGGTTTTGTTGAAGATTTGATGATGGGTAGCCCAAGATATCTGCTAAACCCGCCCCTACAAATTATTTTCACAATCGATCGGTATATACATCTGTGTAGCCTACGGCAAAGCTATCGCCTACATCTGTGTTCATCTGTGTTCATCTGTGGACATCTGTGGTTAAAAAAAACCTCACATCATCAACCAAAACAACAAAACAGTAAAACCAATCATCAACACCAAATGAGGTAAATTACTCAACCACGATCGCTTACTAATTCGTAACAAAGGATAAGGACTGAACACCATTGCGGAAAGCAAAGTTACCCCTTGGAGAAATTGCGCTACATCCAAACTCCAAGTGAGAGTTGGCAGTCCGACACCGCTAAAGCCTAATGTACGTGCAAAAACCGGGAGAATTTGACCGGCTTCGCCGATCGCATTTGGCACGTAATGGGCCAAGTTTGCCGCCAAAGTAAAGGGAAGATAAGCGTAAATAATAGTTAGGTAATCGGGTTGTTCCGGATCGAGAACACGCGCAATCAGATGAGTTGCATAAGTTAAGATGGCGGGAATGCTCAATAATGCAAATGCGATCGGTACGCTAATCAACAAATGGTTAGCATCAACCGGTAAATCCCCAAAACCTAACCATGCCAAAATCTTGTCTGAGTGGTGCATGAGTGCCCCACCGAATAACAGCAGCAACAGCGCCGCTTCCGCCCAAAAACCGCGATGATTTTCCAGCAAATCCGATGCGGGAAACCGGAGATTTAACTGGGCCGATCGATTGGGACAAGCTTTCAGACAACTCATGCAGAACATACAATCTCGGTTATCTTGCAATTGTGCAGGATGAGAATACAGCGGACATCCATCGGTTGCTTGTCCTTCATTAGGTAAGGCGTCGGCAAAGGTGACGGGAGTGGCGCTGCTACCTTTGTAACAACCAAAAGTATTGCACTGACTGCCACAAACTTGTTGAGTCGATCGATATTCGACGATCGATAATTTAGCAAACATCCCATTCATCCCACCGATCGGACAAAGATACCGACACCATAACCGCCGTTCGTAAATTAAACTAAAAATTACGGCTCCCCCTGCGATCGTCAGCAGCAACCAAGCGGAAAGATCGGCATGATGGGGCAAATCCCACAGTTTTTCCCACAAGTAAATTGCCACAAAACCGCCAAATATAATCCATCCACCCCAACGGTTTAGCCATTGAGTATTCCAGGGAAGTTGCTGGCGGGGAAAAACCCACAGGGAAAAGCGGCGCAACCATTCCCCAGTAATCATAAACGGACAAACGGCACACCAGAGACGACCGACAAACGCAAATAAAAATAGATATCCCGGCCACCACCAAGCCCAAAATAGGTTAAGGGTGATGCTACGATCTGGGGATTGTGGCCCGATGAAACCCAGAATCGTTACTGGGATAAAAATTGCCATCATCACTGCCCAAATTCCCTTTGGATACCAGCGACTAAGCAGGACTTGTCGCAACCAAGGGACATGAGTGAGGAGATCGAGGCGAAAGGCGTTTTTGCTGGATTGAACTGACCAAAGTACTTGTTCTGAAATCACAGAATGACCGGGGGGTGTCATGATGGTAGCCCGGTGCAAAATTTCTGCTAATTCTGCTAAGTTTCCCGGATAATCGTAACCGATGAGGCGGCGTAAATCGACTCGATCTAGTTGTAGGAGTGGGCGATTTTGTTCGTGACAAAATCGGTTGAGGAAATAATTGGCAAATTCTGGAATGTCGGCTTTGCGCTGGGGTAAGGTAAAGAGTTTGATGGTGATGAGTTGGGTGTCTGGTAGATCGATTTTGTGGGGAGATGCTAATAATAAGCGTACCCAAGATTGGACTGGTTTTGGTGGTTCGGTGGCGAGTTGAAGTGGTTGGTCGATGCCATGATTGGGGAGAATGGAACCTGTTTTCAGGTAGTGGATTAACCGAGTGCGATCGCCTTCACCCAATAGGTGAACGTTATCTATTAATAATGTTCCTCGTTCTAGCAGTTCCAGAATCCCCGGTTGTTTGCCAATTCTGCCAAACAGGATATCCGTATTCAATCTGCCATCTTCTGTGCGAGGCAAATCTGCACAGTCGATCTCGGCAAAAGGTTGGGCTGCTAGTGGGGAACGGGCATGAATTAAGCCTGCTAAAAAGGTTTTTCCGGTACCAGTTTGGGCTTGAAATAGTACTGGTTGTAAGTTGGAGGCTGCCCGATCGATTTGTTCTGCTAGTTTTTGGGCGGCTTTGCTTTTGCCTAAAATTTTTTCCCCAATTGGTACTGGCTGAATGTATGATTGCAATCCTTGAATTCTGGCTTCTTCCCAAGCAATGCGGGCGGCGTAGTCGTTTAAATCTCGATCGATCAGGGAATTGATGATTTGTTGGATTTGCGGATGTTCCAAGATCAGTTGTTCAAATTGCGCTTGGGGAAGAAAGCAAATTTCACAAGGGGTAATTGCGATCGCGCTAGTTTGATATTTCCCTTGATCGGAATTGGCAACTAGGGTATAGCCGAATAACTCACCCGCATTTCGATATCGGATCGAGGATTTGCCGATCGACAACTGACGAAATATCTCTACGGTTCCCGATCTGAGAAGATACAATCCAATTGGTAGTTGTCCTTCTTGGTAAATCGAGGTTCCTGCTTCTACTTCAAAGTTATAAAATGATTCTGCGATCGCCTGCAAAACATTCCTTGGCAGTTGTCCCCACAGGTGATGAAAACTAAGCCAATCAGTAGTTTCCTGTATTGTTTGTCGATCGTTGTTTGAATCAACAACCTTGTCTGTTCCTAAAGGCAATGGTTGATTTGATAAGATCGCCAAGTCAGAGGTAGGCGCATTAGTTGAATTTGCCATCGTCGGAAAAGCCAACCCATTTTTACCTCTATTTTGACTATTAAATTAAATAAATCTAGCTTTGGATAGAATTTTCTTAATAAAAGAGATGCTAAGGAAGGCTGAAGGATGAAGGATGAAGTGAGAATTCAGAATTCAGAATTCAGAATTCAGGAGTCAGGAGTCAGAATTCAGCACTCAGCAGTCACAAATTTCCCCCTGCTCCCCTGCCCCGGAGTCCCCCAAAAGCCTGATTCTTCAGCTATCCTGTTTACCAAGCGGTGCGATCGCAGATTCCGAAGTGGGCGAACTCAACTGCTGATTGCGGAAAGGCCAGCCCGATCGCTTATCGTAGTTGGAAGCGACTGCTAAACACAACCCTCCCACGATGAACACAGGTAATGGTAAGGACAGGTGTCTCATCCAATCCCAAAGTTGTGCTAAGACGAACAGTAAGAGGAAACTAGCAAACCAGACTCTCATTTTTCCACCTCAAGCACTCGCATTGCGATCGTACTCTTTTGCCACATAGCAGAATAACTCATTTCGCTTGAAAACTATAGGCGTCTTCCCTATTCTTACCTACCTGCCCCGGAAAAATTAAGCAAACTAATTTAAATAATTGCTAAATTTGCTACTTATTTACATCTTTATACCAGCGTTAAGTTAAAGCTCGTTCGTCAATTTTTTGGACAATCTATTTATTTCTATATAACGACAAATTCCGTTTATATATTCCCCAATAATATAAATTAATGTTACCCGTTTAGATAAGTAATTTTGGCCGATATCTCCTAAATTATAATTGATTTCTCAAAATTAGTCATTCATTAATAAGTTTTGAGACATCTTGTTCTCAATATAAGTTAAATAACGAAATTTCAAGTGAAAACGCCCACCGTGATCGGTAATGGTAAAATATTATAATGTAACTTAAAATAAAGTTAGGTAGGTTATGAATAGTACGGTTTTACCGATCCGGCTGAAATACGCGATCTCTCAATCTTCTCACAATATCAAGCAGGAAAATATTAATAATACTTACGCTAAAGTCAAAGTACAAAATATTGGCGAGCGCAAAAATGTAGAAATTTTTTATAAAAAAGCAAATGGAGAATGGTCTTCTGAAAATATGGTCTTAAAAGCTAATTATGGTGATTATGAAATTTATACAACCAAAGATATTCCTTTGACGGAAGAATTTGCTTTTAAATATACAGTAGATGGTGTTGAATATTGGGACAGCAATTACGGCAATAATTACAAATTGCTAACCCATCGAGCGAATAACGTGATGGGTGGCAATGTCATCTTAAATAAGGCATTGACTAAAAATGAACCGGAGTTTGGTTGGGATTTAGAAAGTAAAAAATATTGGATGGAAGGAGAAATCTACGTTCGTCGGAAAACTTCTTATAACAAGATAGTGGGAATTAAACTAACGGCTGATAACGGGGATAGTTGGGAAGAAGTAGAAGCTTTTTACGAACATCCAGTAGAAGAAGGATGTAATATAGATGTAGCGTTAGGAGAATTAGAAGTAGAACTGTGGAAATTTAAAACCCCTGTTTATCAATATAATCCTAAATCTCATGTCTTTCAATTTGTTGTTTATTATCAAAATCCAGACACGGGTGAATTTTATTGGGATAATAATTTTGAGCAGAATTACAAACTAAGCAAAATGAGTAATTCACTTTTAGAATAACTATCGAGTGCCGCAGTTAAAATAAAGATGGTTTCCCATACTCGTGATGGAAAACCCTATTTTTTGGCAGAAGGCAGAGGGCAGAAGTCACAAATTTTCCTTTCCCCCTGCCCCCTAGCCCCTAGCCCCTTACCCCTAAACTTCTGTGGAAACGGTAACACCCCAAATCAAACAGGAAGTTGAACAACTGCGGCAGCAGGTTCAGGAAGCCAGCTATGCCTACTACGTCCTCGATAATCCTATTATGGAGGACGCCGTTTACGATCGCCTTTATCGCCAACTGCAAGAACTGGAAATCAAATATCCGGAGTTGATTTCGCCAGATAGTCCGACACAGCGAGTAGGAGAACGCCCTGCCACCCAATTTACCTCCGTAAAGCACCATATTCCCCTCTATAGTTTAGAAAATGCCTTTAATATGGAGGAATTTGCCACTTGGCAAGAACGTTGGCGGCGCATCAAACCGGAAATCGACTCTTTTGAATACGTTTGCGAACTGAAAATCGATGGTTCCGCCTTAGCTTTAACATATGAAAATGGTATCTTGGTGCGGGGTGCCACCAGAGGCGATGGAGTAACAGGCGAAGATATCACCCAAAACGTCAAAACAATTCGTTCCATTCCCCTACGTTTAAATTTAGAAAATCCACCACCTCGCGTAGAAGTTCGAGGAGAAGGATTTTTAGCATTGGATGTTTTTAAACAAATTAATCGGGAACGAGAAAAAGCCGGAGAACAATTATTTGCCAATCCCCGCAATGCAGCAGCCGGAACTTTAAGACAATTAGATTCGCGCATTGTTGCCAAACGACGATTAGATTTCTTTGCCTATACTTTGCAGATTCCCGGTATCGAAGATGCAGATGTTTCCCAAACTCAATGGGATTCATTGGAAAACTTGCAAAAAATGGGTTTTCGCGTCAATCCCAACCGGAAACTCTGCACGTCTTTGCAAGAAGTACGAGAATTTTATGATTATTGGGATACGGAAAGAATCAACTTACCTTACATGACAGATGGGGTTGTCGTAAAACTGAATTCTTATCAACTGCAAGCACAACTCGGTTTTACGCAAAAGTTTCCCCGTTGGGCGGTAGCGTTGAAATATGCGGCAGAAGAAGCACCTACCAAAGTAGAAGCAATTAGCGTTAACGTGGGAAGAACTGGGGCGCTGACGCCATTGGCAGAATTGACGCCCGTACAGTTGGCGGGAACTACAGTTTCGCGGGCTACTCTTCATAATATCGATTACGTGCGATCGCTAGATATTCGAGTTGGCGATACGGTAATCGTTCACAAAGCAGGAGAAATTATTCCCGAAGTAGTACGGGTATTAAAAGAACTCCGTCCCGCCGATACCAAACCGTTTGAAATGCCAACTTGCTGTCCGGTTTGCAATCAGCCAGTTGTCAAATTAACAGAGGAAGCAGTCACCCGTTGCGTGAACGCTTCCTGCCCAGCTATTTTAAAAGGAGCGTTAGTTCATTGGGCAAGTCGCGATGCTTTAGATATTAACGGTTTGGGTGAAAAATTAGTGCAGCAAATGGTAGATAAAGAAGTAGTCCATTCTGTTGCCGATTTGTACGATTTAACAGTCGAGAACCTGTTAAATTTAGAGCGGATGGGTAAAAAATTAGCTGAGAAATTAGTCAAGGCAATTGCTGATTCTAAATCCCAACCTTGGTCTAGGGTACTCTACGGTTTGGGAATTCGCCACGTAGGTAGCGTCAACGCCCAAACATTAACCCAAAAATTTACGAACGTTGACGAATTAGCCCAAGCTTCTGCTGCATCTATTGAATCAGTTTACGGCATTGGCCCGGAAATTGCTTCTAGTGTTTTTCAATGGTTTCGAGTACCCGCCAATCAAACTTTAATTAATAGATTAAAAACGGCTGGTTTGCAAGTTGCCAATCAAGAATCTCCTTCTACAAAGGGAGGAAAAGAAGGAAATTTACCATTAGCAGGTAAAACATTTGTAATTACTGGCACCTTGCCCACCCTGAAACGGGATGAAGCAAAAGAACTAATTCAAAAAGCCGGGGGCAAAGTAACTAATTCCGTAAGTGCCAAAACCGATTACTTGGTGGTTGGCGAGGAGGCGGGTTCAAAGTTACAAAAAGCACAAGAATTAGGAATCACCCGATTGTCGGAAGCAGAATTACTAGAAATTCTGGAACAATAAAAGAAGGTTATTGTTTTAGGGCGGGACAGTTGAGTTTAGGTAGAATTCAGAATCCAGAATTTTGAATTCAGAATGCTTTTTGTCCCGTTTTAAATTGATAACCTAAAAGAATATGAGGTTTTGGGTTTTATGTTGTGTCCTATTACCGTTTGTAGTAAGGACTTTAGTCCTTAGTTAATGACGGTGAAAGGACTAAAGTCCTCACTACGAACTAGGTTTGTAGTAAGGACTTCAGTCCTTAGTTAATGACGGTGAGAGGACTAAAGTCCTCACTACTAACCGAACATGATATCAATCTCAAATCTCAAATCTCAATCCCAACTTTATAATGAAACTGCATCAAAGTTCTGGTAACTGGCGCTTAGGATTAGCGCTATCACTTTTAACTGTTATTCTCTGGGGCATTCTACCAGTTGCGTTAGCGGTGACGCTGCAAGCGCTGGATGTTTACACTGTCACTTGGTTTCGCTTTGTTGTAGCTTTTACAATTCTAGGAATTTATTTAGCTACCAAAGGGGAACTACCACCAATTGAAAAACTCCGAAAAATTCCGCTGAAGTTATTAGGAATTGCCATTGTCTATTTATCAATTAATTATTTGCTTTTCCTACTGGGTTTAGCATATACTTCTCCATCTCATGCGGAAGTTTTAATTCAGCTAGCCCCGGTTTTAATGGGTTTGGGTGGAGTATTTATTTTTAAGGAACGTTATAGCTTGCGTCAGTGGATGGGGTTGGGTATTTTAACTTTAGGATTGACGCTTTTTTTCAACGAACAGTTACGGGCTTTTATTACTACACCAACTAAATATTTGTGGGGCAGCGTGTTTTTGGTAATTGGGGCAATCGCTTGGGCTGTCTACGCGATGGCACAAAAGCAGTTGCTGCAAATATTGCCTTCTTCTAATATCATGCTGCTGATTTATGGCAGTTGCGCTATCTTATTCAGCCCTGTGGCTAAAGCGGATCAATTGCTGGTAATTAGTCCTTTACACTGGGGGATGCTGATTTTTTGTGCTTTGAATACCGTATTTGCTTATGGTGCTTTTGCGGAGTCTTTGTCCCATTGGGAAGCATCAAAAGTAAGTGCTGTTCTGGCTTTAGCGCCGTTGGTTACTTTGGTGGCAATGTGGGGTGAAGAGTGGTTGCTACCTGGTTTAGTCGAACCGGAACATTTAACGATTTTAGCAGTTTTTGGAGCGGTTTTGGTCGTCAGCGGATCGGTTGCGATCGCACTTGGTAAAAAACAATAATATCAGGCTTTCTACTATAAACCAGAAACTACCGCGAATCTGTATTTACCCCTACATTAGCCAACCAAAAAGCCCAAATGCCCTTTTCTTTACGCACTATTACTGAAAAGTAGACGTTATGGCAAACATCAGACACTATAGAGATAGGACAGCAACGCAATAGTAATTACCTACTAACTCGCAGCTATTCTCTACCGCTGCGCGTACAGGGGATTATTTTCTTTTTAATGTTTGATAAATTGAACGCCTTTTGACAGCGAAAAATTTTGTCGTCAAACGCACTACTAATACTATGTATCGAGAAAATAACCTTACCACTAAACCGCTCAAATGGGTAGGCATTTTACTAGGATGTTGGTTGCTTCCTGCTGTTGCACCAACTCTTCGGGCTCAAGCGGCAGAAAGAATTTATCTTTCTTATGACATTTTAGAGCGATCGATCTCCGTCAATTCCCTAGAATCCTACGCTACCCAAGGCATCATTGAAGATGATATCGCTCCTTACATTCAATATACCAAGCCGGAATATCAGGAACAGCTACGCAACCTTCTACTCAAGCGACTAGATGTAAGTCCGGTGGCAGTTTCCCAGTTTCTCTATACCCCGCAGGCAGAAATATTGCTGCAACGACTGGGACAAATTATTAAAACCGACTCCCGCCAGCCGGGATATCGCGCCATTCGCGCCGCATTAATTTTAGCCGCCGCCGACCCCGAAGGTTTGACCCTGCTGAATGTATTGCGGAAATTTCCCACGCCTGGGGTACGAATTGACTTAGCAAAAGGGCTGCAAATTGCTAATGAGTTGTCAACTATATTCGATCGAACGGAAAAAGCTGTTAATGCTATCAGTCAACAGTTTGCTTCCACCGCTACCGTTCCTGTTAATTTATCGCAATTACCAAACTTACAGCAACCAGGTTCTTTTAGCTGGCGAAAAGAAACGATTAGGCTAAACGATCGCAGCCGAAATCGACAGTTTTTAGCAGATATTTATTTGCCGATCGTACCGGAAAATCAACCACTACAAACAACTGCTAAACTAATCGTAATTTCTCACGGTTTAGCATCCGATCGCGCTACATTTGCTTATTTAGCAGAGCATCTCGCTTCCTATGGTTATGCGGTTGCCGTACCGGAACATCCCGGTAGCAATGCTCAACAATTACAAGATTTACTCGGTGGTAGAGCTAATGAAGTTTCAGAACCGGGAGAGTTTATTAACAGACCTTTAGATATTAAATTTTTGCTCAACGAACTAACTCTGCTTTCCCAGAATAACCCCTTGTTTCAAGGCAAAATGAATTTGCAAGAAGTGGGAATCATCGGTCAATCTTTCGGGGGTTATACGGCACTTGCTCTAGCAGGAGCTAACTTGAATTTTGATAAATTACAAAGAGATTGCGCCAATATCGAAAATTCTTGGAATACTTCGCTTTTACTGCAATGTCGGGCGCTCTTGTTACCGCGATCGCAATATAATTTAAGAGACGAAAGAATCAAAGCGGCTATTGCAATCAACCCAATTACTAGTAGCGTTTTCGGTCAAGAAGGTCTTAGCCAAGTTGAAATTCCCGTCATGTTTATAGCTGGTAGCGCCGATACCGTTGCCCCAGCTTTAACCGAACAACTCGTTCCTTTTACCTGGTTAACTACTCCTGAAAAATATTTGGTATTAATGGAAAATGGTACTCACTTTTCTACTTTGGCAGAAACCGAATCAAGCGTGCCACTTCCAGAAACAGTATTAGGGCCAGACCTTCCCTTAGCTCGTCGCTATATGGACGCTTTGAGCGTACCTTTCTTTGGAGCGTATCTTGGCGAGCGATCGGAATATAAAGCTTATTTGACTCCTTCTTACGTGCAATATCTCAGCCAAAAAACTCTTCCCCTTAGTTTAGTTCAGTCTCTCTCTGCCGAACAGTTGAGAGCAGCAACTCAGCGTTCTAAATCACAGCAAACTGTGTTTCCAAGACGTTAAATTTAGGAGTCAGGAGTCAGGAGTCAGAATTCAGAATTCAGAATTGTAAGTTGGGTTTTGCTATCACTCAACCCAACATTAAACATTTTGTAAAAGTGTCTGGAGAAAATTTTTACCACAGATGAAACACAGATGGACACAGATGAACACAGATGTTTGATTTGATATTCTTGTTAGTAGGCTGATTTTCACAAAAGTTAGCTAATCGGCTAAAATACTAAAATGAAATTCAGAAAACCAGATGATCTTGTTCAGCAATTAAAAAATTCTGACTTCTGACTTCTGAATTCTGACTCCTGAATTCTGACTTCTGACTCCTGAATTCTGACTCCTTCTTGATTAGGATTAAGCCGTGCAAGGTTTTCTTAACTTAAATAAACCATTTGGAATTACCTCTCATGATTGTGTATCTAAAGTTCGTCGTCTGTTGCGCCTGAAACGGGTGGGACATGGCGGCACTTTAGACCCGGCTGCTACTGGTGTTTTACCCATTGCTTTGGGGAAAGCAACTAGATTGTTGCAATTTTTGAGGGAAGATAAGGCATATCAGGCAACCATTCGGTTAGGTGTAACTACTACTACCGATGATTTAGAAGGAGAAATTATCGCTTCCCAATCTGTTAGTGAATTGAGTTTGGAGGAAATCAAAAATGCACTGAAATTATTTGAAGGAAAAATTCAGCAAGTACCGCCTAATTACAGTGCGATTCAAGTACAAGGCAAACGTCTGTACGATTTAGCACGGGCGGGAGAAAAGATTGAAGTTTCAGCCAGACCTGTGGAGGTTTATCAAATAGAAATATTAGATTGGCGTCCGGGAGATTTTCCGGAATTAGATGTATCTATAGCGTGTGGCCCTGGTACTTATATTAGAGCGATCGCGCGAGATTTAGGTGCAACTTTACGAACTGGCGGAACGCTTGCCAAACTGATTCGCACCGCTAGCTGCGGGTTCGATTTATCAGATAGTTTCACTTTTGAACAATTGGAAACACAGCTAGAACAAGGAATATTTAATCCCATCTCTCCCGCAGATGCTTTAAGTCATTTAGCCCCCGTTACCTTATCACCAGAACTTGCAGTAAAGTGGTGTCAAGGTCAGCGCATACCTTTATCTTCTCTCGCTTCTTCTCCTTCCACAGAGGAAAAATTACGAG
>CAZJJR010000158.1:12246-12955 GCA_964546365.1 uncultured bacterium
GGACGGATGCTTTTAAGGGATTGGTAAGATAAATGAATCAGATACAGGAGTGAATTTAACTCCTCAAATGGTGTTTAACTGAAATTGCTTTAAAAATATCCAAAAGTAACTACCTAGAGGCCAAAAAATGAGTAGAGAAGACGCCAAAGCTATCTTTAGCGAACTAAAAACCCAAGCCATTATCTTAGGTGGCATAGTCGCTTTTATGTGGGTTGTGGAAATTATCGATATTTTCTTCTTAAGAGGATCGCTAAATTATTACGGCATAATCCCCCATCGCATCATCGGATTGCGGGGTATTTTGTTTGCGCCTTTTTTACACGGGAATTTCTTTCACTTAGCCGCAAATACCATTCCTTTTGTTACTTTTGGCTGGTTGATAATGTTGCGAGAAACCAGCGATTTTTTTATTGTTAGCGCCATCACCGCATTAGTTAGCGGTTTGGGTACGTGGATAACTGGTTCGCCAAATTCCGTGCATATTGGCGCAAGCGGCATCATATTTGGCTATCTAGGTTTTCTGCTACTGCGGGGCTACTTTGAACGCAGCGCTACATCTATTTTCTTATCCTTATTCGTCGGTTTTTCTTACGGCAGCATGATTTGGGGAGTTTTGCCAACTCAAATGGGTATATCTTGGCAGGGACATTTATTTGGATTTATCGGCGGTGCGATCGCAGCACGTTTGCTTTCTCGACCGAGATAAATT
>CAZJJR010000158.1:12965-14099 GCA_964546365.1 uncultured bacterium
GGGCGGGTTTCTTTCTTGGCGGGGTTAAATTTGGTTGGGGGGGGGGGGGGGGGGGGGGGGGGGGGGAATTATTTGATTGTTTTACTAATTTAAAACCTAAAAGATACGATGCTAAAAGGGTTAAATTAATGGATATTCTGATTTTAGGCGGTACGCAATTTTTAGGCCGACATTTTGTAGAAATTGCGCTTAATCGCGGGGATCGGGTAACTTTATTCAATCGAGGCGAAACCAATAGTAATTTGTATCCCGATGTAGAAAAATTAGTAGGCGATCGCATCAAAGGTGACTTGACGGCTTTGCAAGGAAGAAAGTGGGATATTGCGATCGATACGGCAGGCTATTTTCCCAATCTAGCTCAACTCGTGCGAGATACGGCAGAACTATTGCACGATTCAGTAAAATTCTACGTTTTCATTTCTACTATTAGCGTTTATCCTGAATTTCAAACCAATGGCGATGAAACATCATCCGTTTATTCTGTCGATAAAGCCTTTCCCGATGAGATGAATGCCGATACTTATGGGATGCACAAAGTACTGGCAGAATCAGTAGTGAATGAAATCTACAATCAGAACAGTTTAATCGTGCGACCCGGCTTAATTGTTGGCCCCTATGACAATATAGGACGCTTCACTTATTGGATCGGAAGGATAGCTGAAGGCGGCGAAATTTTAGCACCAGAAAAACCTGAATTACCAGTTCAATATATAGACGCACGAGATTTAGTGGAATGGATTTATCAAATGGCATTAAATCAGAAAGGAGGAGTGTATAATGCAGTAGGGCCGGACTATTTATTGACTTTAGGTAATTTCTTAGAAACTTGTCGGAAAGTAACTGATAGTAATGCCAATTTTACTTGGATTCCCGGAGAATTTTTAGAAGCAAAAGGCATCGAACATTGGCAAGAATTACCTTTATGGCTACCGCCATCAATGCAAAATACGTTCCCTTGTTTAAGTAATCGAAAAGCACTAGAAAATGGCTTGCGATTTCGTCCGTTAGCCGAAACAGTTCGCGATATTTGGCAATGGGATAAAGCCGAACAGCTAGAATATCCTCAAGTTTTATCGCGAGATAAGGAAAGAGCAATTCTTCAAGATGTACAGAGGTAAATAGAAACCCGGTTTC
>CAZJJR010000159.1:0-13616 GCA_964546365.1 uncultured bacterium
GCGACTTGAATTGTTTAGAAAAGACATTTTTTTAAGCTCGTTTGGAGAACAAGAGCATTTTTGAGATTCAGCATAGTCCATACCTATTTCTGCAAGCTCTACGATTTCTCTACGATCATACCTTTTTTGTTGCTTGAGTATTGGTAATTTTTTTGACGCTTGACTGGACTGCACGGGTGACAGCTGGTGCGCTCGTTTAAAAATATACATTTTTTTATTACTCCTTCAAGATTTGTTATATTAGTAAATTAACTGCTTCGTTTATTCTTAATTTCTACCGCTAGAACAGGATGGTTTTCTATCTCTAGAGTGGCTTTAATCTTAAGCTAATTTGTATTCAAAATTACCATTTAACTGCTATCAGTCTCGCACCGCCACCAGAAAATTTTTGGTAAAAAGGGTAGAAAAAGGAAAAAATCACCGGAAAAAGCAGAAAAACTGACTACAAAATACTTTTTTCTATTTTACCTTCTTCTACCCTTTCACTCTGTTTCTGCAAGCGGCGGATAGAAAATAAAAATCGTTCGGCAATTTCTGGACTCCCACCAAAGTGAAGATGTACGTAGGAAGCATGAACGAAGTGTTTCAACCATCCTTCTTGAATTGGCCAACTGCCCCCTTTCAATCCTTGGGTCTCAAATAAAGGATTCGTTGGCAATTCAGATAAACTAGAGCGGTGAAATTCATGACCCCACACCGTCGCACCACTAGGCAACAAAGGGCTATCTTGCAAAGCAGTTGCCTGTCGATAACCTAATGTAAGATGAGAACCCATGATCGCTGTTGTGGGTAACACTCCTACCATAGGCCAAAATTGGCGATCGAAATCCACGATTTCTCTGCACAAATACATTAAACCGCCACATTCGGCATAAGTAGGCATTCCAGATAAAATTGCCTTCTCAACTGCTTCACGCGCTGAAGAATTCGACGATAATTCCCTGGCAAATACCTCTGGAAAACCACCACCAAAATAAAGTCCTTCTACCCCTTGAGGTAAACTGGCATCTTTCAGGGGACTCCAGAATACTAGCTCTCCACCGTTATCTCTGAGCAAGTCTAAATTGTCTTGGTAATAAAAATTGAAAGCTCGATCGTAAGCAACCGCTATTTTTACAGGTGGTAGGGAAAGATGACGCACTGATTCGGTAATAGGTTGATGGGATAAATTTTCACCCCCTCTCCCGTACACCCCTGCACCCCTGCATCCTAGTAGCGGTAATAACTGTTGCCAATCAAAGCAAGTTTCTCCCAACTCAGCGAGTCGATCGATTAAATTATCTAAATGAGGAAGTTCTGCGGTCGGTACTAAACCGAGATGACGATCGGGAATCTGAATATTATCTTGGCGGCGCAAAACGCCTAAAATTGGTAAATTCAGCGGTGCAAGGGCATCTTCGAGCAATTCCAGATGGCGATCGCTCCCTACCCGATTTAACACCACACCAGCCAACTGGATACTCGGATCGAAAGAGCGATAACCATGTGCGATCGCTGCCACCGATCCCGATAAACGACTGCAATCAATTACCAGTAACACAGGTAAGTTGAGCAAACTTGCAATATGAGCGGTACTGGCGAAATTAGTCATTTGTCCTTTGTTTTCGACAAATGACGAAACCCCATCAAATAAACCCATTACTCCTTCTATTAAGGCATATTCAACATTTTGGGTATGACGGGCAAAACATCGTGATATGTAATTAACCGACGTCAGAACCGGGTCTAAATTGCGACAAGGTAACCCGGTAACATATTGATGAAACATCGGGTCTATGTAATCCGGCCCAACTTTGAAAGATTGTACTTTTAAATTGCGACGCCTCAAAGACGCTAATAGGGCAAGCGTGACTGTTGTCTTGCCTACCCCACTGCGTTCTCCAGCTATAACTAATGCCATTGCTATTTTAGATTTAGAGCGATCTCAAAAGTGACTGGTGATGGATTTTTTTTTACCACAGATATCCACAGATAAACACAGATGTAAATTCAAATCGATCGCGATCGCACCTGTTAGTTAATCTAAAATCTAAAATCGCTCTCATCCATTCCCCAATTCGATAATATTAGCGGTCACGGCCATGCTTTCTTCATACAAGCGATCGCGACCCCAACGCTGTAACTGTTGCGCTAACAAATTTTCTGCCTTTTGATCGAATAAAGGAGTCACTTGTTGAATGCGACAAGATTGGGCACCGCCACCAGCTTCCATCCGCATACAACCACCCGTTTCCGAACACAGCACCGTACAGCAGTCAGCATTCATATTAGTGGAAGTCAACCGTAACCCGATTAAATCGCCCGGTATATCACCCACATCCGCCGTAGGAATTGCCGCCAACTCCGCTTCTATTTTTCGTCCGCCATCGGTTACGAACTGAATGCGCTTGATATCGTATTCGCCACCCTCCGATTGATAACCAGTAGGTTGCCATTGCAAGCGACTCGCCAACCAACCCAAATACATTAAAGCTTGAGTGGGATTGCCTTTTTCATAGTCAATTGTCACGCGATCGATTTCCTGAATCGAAGCGCGACGTTCCGGCGGATCGAAAGCTTCCGCCGTTAACTCCTGCCATGCTGCCAACCGACGCCAGTTCAAATCTGCGATCGGAATACTAGAATCTAACAACTCTTTTACTTGCAACAATTCGGGTTCTGGCTCTTGAGAGCGGCTGGTATCAATAATTACCGAATTGCACGCACCTGCCAATCGCTTAAACAAACCGTTTTCCAGATCTGGGGTGGCTTTCCACCACAAGAATTTAGGCAATTCGCCGATCAACAAGGCAGGGATCATGCCAGCAATCCGTTCCAGAGCCGATTGAGTACCTGTCAAGGTAATATATTCGCAACAAATCAAGCTACTACGACTTTGCTTTTGCACTGGACAATAAGCCGAAACTTGCGCTTTTACCCCTTCATCTTCCCCTGCCATCGGACAAAGAGCGATGATCCGGCAGGGATTAGCAGCAGCTATAGCATCTGCCACCCCAGCACCGCTAGCATCCAACGCATACTGGGGCAGCGTCCCCCCGTTCCCGTCTGATGGTACCGACTGACCGCGTTTTTTCGCCACTTCCTCCCGCAGTCGAGCCACCGTTTCCGGATTAGACTGACCCGTAACTGGCAGATCGAAAGCTTTTTGGACTGCCTCCAAAGCCGCCACAGTACGCGGCCCATCAATGCCATCGATCGGCCCGGTGTAAAATCCCAAAGTTGCCAGTAATTGTTGAGTTTCTTCCGGTTCGTATACTACCAAGCTAAAAGTGGCCGCCCTCGTCGCAGCCGGATAAGCGCCATCCCCAGATGCACTGTAACTCTGCCAAATTTGGCTGAGTTCCGTCTCGATTTCATTAATCGAAAGATCCTTCGGTGGCTGCAAAGAAACAATTGGAGCAGTTGGTGTAACCATAGGAAAATATGAAGTGTAAAGTGTGAAAGAAAAGGGGGCAGGGGGCAGAGGAAAGGGAAAGGGAAAGAGTGTACAGGGCAGAGAATAGTTGCTTTGTATTCAGAATTCAGAATTCTGACTCCTGACTTCATCCTTTAACCTTTTTTACGGTCTGCGCCAGCGTCGCCCGTCACGATTAATTAGTAGTTCTGCTGCGGCTGGTTCCCAGGTGCCTGCTTCGTACTGGGGAATGGTAGCGGGATCGGTGGGTGCTTCCCAAGCCGTGAGTGCTGGGGTGACTACTCGCCAAGCTTCTTCCACCTCATCAGCGCGGGTAAACAAAGTTTGATCTCCTAACATACAGTCTAGCAACAGGCGATCGTAAGCATCTCCGCTGGTTTGTCCGAAGGCAGCCCCATAGCGAAAATCCATTTCTACCGTCCGACTGCGTACCTCCAAACCGGGCATCTTCACCTCAAATCGCAAAGCAATTCCCTCATTCGGCTGAATCCGCATAATCAGCACGTTGGGGCTCACCTGTTGTGCGGCAGTTTGGAATAAAAGATAAGGTACTTCCCGAAACTGAATGGCAATTTCCGATACCTTTTTCGGTAACCGCTTGCCAGTTCTCAGGTAGAACGGTACTCCCTGCCAACGCCAGTTATCGATCGAGAACTTCATCGCCACATAAGTTGGGGTAGTCGAATTGGGATTTACCCCTTTCTCTTGTCGATACCCGGGCACTTGTTGTCCTTTCATCCAACCAGCCGCATACTGTCCTCGCACTGCGGAGAACTCCAAGTTGCGAACATCTGCCAGGTGGGTAGCTTGTAGTACCTTTAACTTTTCATTACGCACGCTATCGGCATCTAGAGAGTTGGGCGGTTCCATCGCCGTCAGGCAAAATAGCTGCATTAGGTGATTTTGCACCATATCCCGCAGCGCCCCAGAAGTTTCGTAGTAGCCTGCGCGCTCTTCCACCCCCACAGTTTCCGCTACGCTAATCTGGACGTGATCGACAAACTGGCGATTCCACAATGGTTCAAAAATGGCGTTAGCAAACCGAAATACTAATAAATTTTGAACTGTTTCTTTACCTAAATAATGGTCGATCCGGTAAACTTGCTGTTCTTTGCAAACTTTATATACTACTTGGTTAAGTGCTCTGGCCGAACTCAAATCGCGCCCAAACGGTTTTTCAATCACCAATCGGGTTTTAATCGCATCGTCCAGCATCCCCGCTCCCCCTAACTGGCGAATCGCTTCGGGAAAGAAGTTAGGGGAAACAGATAGATAGAAAACGCGATTTCCCCGCGTTCCCCGTCGTCCATCCAGTTCACCCAAAAATTGTTTGAGTTTTTCGTAACTTTCCGGTTTGTCCATGTCACCGGCACAGTAAAACAATCCATCCGCAAAGTCTTGCCAGAGTTCCTCAGAACCGATGCCGTCAGAGAATTCCTCGATCCCTTCCCGCATCTGTTCCCGGAAGTAATCGTGACTCCAATCCCGACGAGCAAAACCAACGATCGTCATTTCTGGGGGTAATCGCCGTTCCCGTTTTAAATGGTAAAGTGCTGGCACCAGTTTCCGTTGGGTGAGGTCGCCAGATGCACCGAAAATAACCAAGATTTGCGGTTCGGGTGTCCTTTCTTGTTGTAAACCTGCGCGGAGGGGATTTTCTAAGAGCGTTACCATCTATCGTTTTCCTTCTATAGCTTCTAGTCTTGCCATTACCGCTTCATATTTGGCGGTCATTTCTTGTAGTTGCTGAGTTAATGTGGTGACTTGAGTGGTTAGAGCGTTGATTTGTCCTTCATATTCAGCTTTCACCTCTTCTCGGATTTCCGCCCTGAGTTCCTCCCTAATTTTTTCTCTCTCGTAAGCCAGACGCTTTTCCCAATCAATGTCTCGCTGTCTGAGTTCGGCTTTGAGTTGTCTGTTTTCTTCTCGCAGGCGTTCTAGTTCAGCCGCCACCTCAGCCGCACGTTGTTTTTTTTCTAGATTTTGTTGTCTGAGTCGTTCCTTAAGCTGCTGATTTTCTTGACGCAACTGTTCTAGTTCGGGGGAAGTATCCCCAGAAGTTCGCCTTGTTGATCGAGAAGACACTCGCCTTTCGACTAAACGCTGAACTGCCGCTCCAGTGGGAATTCCGTTCGGTGCTGACTCTACAGCTTCTTGCCAAATTTCCAGTTGCAGCGCTGGAGGGAGGTTGCTCAAGGAACGAATTTGATTTTCCTTTGTAGGAAGAATGTCGCCAATTGGCGACAAATTTTCTCTAACTTGGGCAGCTTGGATCAACCGATAGGCTCTCTGTCTTGCGATACCCCACTTTTCCTTGCAGTATGCGTCAAAGGTTTTATGGGTTTCTCGATACAGCCTCTTCTCCCGAATTTCATCAAGCGCTTTCCCGACTTCGTAAAAGGTTTGCAGTCCTTGCTCGATGACTGTTTCTAGTTCTGTCAGCCTAGCTTGTTCGGCAGCATCCAGTTGAGCGTTGGCATAATCCCGATCTAGCAAATCGTTTCCAGTTGACATGGCGGTGTACCCCGATCGCAAATTTTCTTCTACCAATTCACTTTAGTTGTGTCACTAATATTTCCCCCTGCCCCCTGCTAGAGAGCCCCCCTGCTGTGAAAAGTAAAAGTGACAATGCTTAAGTGAAGTGGTATTTAGAGGTCACGAGAATCAAACGTCACTCTTTTTGATTAAAGCAACTCCCCCTCCCAGATGCCAAAGAAGGGGGAACGCACCTCTTACCTTGAGTCTCAACCTAAACAGGTTCTAGTTGTTTTACCTTGGTTTCCAGTGAATTCATCAGGGATTGGAACGGCTGCACGAATTTTTCAATTCCATCTACCAGCAATTCATCCATCACCTGATTAATATCGATGTTGATATCGGGGTCTTTCAAACTTTCCATCAAGTTGTAAGCTTCTTGCACCTTACTTTCCACCCGATTATCGACATGACAGTGATCGGCACAAGCTTCGATCGTATTCGGTGGTAGGGTATTCACCGTATCTGGCCCGATTAATTCATCCACATACATCACGTCGCTGTAGCTAGGGTCTTTGGTGCTGGTGGAAGCCCACAGCAGGCGTTGTACTTTTGCGCCTTTGGCTGCTAATGCTTGCCAACGATCGCTGTGAATAATTTCTTTATATTTCTGATAAGCGATTTTGGCATTGGCGATCGCGATTT
Organism: uncultured bacterium; assembly: GCA_964546365.1. GTDB lineage: Bacteria > Cyanobacteriota > Cyanobacteriia > Cyanobacteriales > Aerosakkonemataceae > DATNQN01. Next base: position 6,596 of record CAZJJR010000159.1, read on the forward strand.
TCCCTTTGATCGCTTTCAGTTTTACCTCTTGTTCGATCGCGGTAACGCCTGCAGAAAGCTTATCGTCAATCCGCTTATCGATGTTGCTGTCGATGCGGCTGAGGAAGAAACTGGCTACTGAGGCGATTTTGCTAATATCTTTTCCTTGGGCTGCTCGTTTTTCCAATCCCCGGATGTAAGCCCAAGCTGTATTCACGTAGCTTTCCACCGAGAACAGCAGGGTAACGTTGACGTTGATGCCATCTGCGATTACTTCTTCTACCGCTGGCAATCCCGATGTCGTTCCGGGAATCTTAATCATCACGTTTTCCCGACCGATTTCTTGATAATAACGGCGGGCTTCATTGATAGTTGCTTCCGTATCGTGGGCAATTGTGGGCGGTACTTCGATGCTGATGTAACCATCCAAACCGTTTGATTGTTCGTAAATAGGGCGGAAGATATCGCAAGCATGGCGGATATCGTCAAACACTAAAGATTCGTAAATTTTGTAAGTTGGCAATCCTTGCTTAATGCCCTTTTCGATATCCGCATCGTAGATTTTGTTGCCCGCGATCGCTTTTTCAAATATCGCTGGATTGGAAGTGATCCCCCGAATCCCGCGATTGTCGATCATTTGTTTGAGTTCGCCCGATTCAACTAAATCGCGGGTCAAATTATCCATCCAAATACTTTGACCGTATTGTGCAATCTCTAATATATGGTTCGTTGTCATGGTTATGTTTGGTTTCACTCTTAACTACTTTTGGGGGCTAGTTCAAGTTAAAAAGTCAAAAAATCAGAAAATTATCTTTCTTTCACCTTTTAACTTTTAGCTTTTTACTTTTTATTTGCCATCATGCTTTGGTCTTTGGCTTCTCTAGCACGTTCGGTGATGAAAGATTCCACTAGTGCTACATCGTCTTTACTACCAATAAACAGAGGTACGCGATCGTGCAGTTTAGTTGGCACCACATCCAGAATCTCTTGAGTGCCATTACTGGCGCGACCACCTGCTTGTTCGACTAAAAAGGCTAAAGGAGCCGCTTCATAAATCAGGCGTAATTTACCTTGGGGTTGTTTGTGAGTACCTGGGTACAAAAACACCCCGCCCTGGAACAAAATGCGATGGAAGTCACCCACCAATGCTCCGCCATAGCGAGCGGTGTACCCTTCATGGCGATGGACGTAGCGGATGTAGTCCCGAAGTGATTCTTCCCACTGCCAAAAGTTACCTTCGTTAACGCTATAAACTGGCCCGTGTTGGGGAATCTGAATGTTTTCGGTAGAAAGAATAAACTCTCCTAAGCTGGGATCGAGGGTGAAGGAGTGGACGCCTTTGCCGATGGAATATACCAACATCGTGCTAGGGCCATAAAGTATATAACCTGCGGCGATTTGCTTGCGTCCGTTTTGCAACAAGTCGCGAGCCGAGCCATCTTCATCGCTTCCTTCTTGCTGGCGAATGGCAAAGATGGAGCCTACATTCAGATTGCTATCAATGTTAGATGAGCCGTCGATCGGATCGTAGAGTAAGGTATAGCGTCCGATCGGACAATTTTCTGGAATGTAGTAGGGATTTTCCATCTCCTCAGAGGCAAGGCGGCAGACAAGTCCGCTTTGCTTGAATACCGAGATAAAAACTTCATTGGCATATACGTCCATCTTTTTGACGGACTCTCCCTGCACGTTGACATCCCCCGTGAATCCCAATACGTTTTCCATCACTCCGGCTCTAGAAAGACGCCGAGAGATCAGTTTTCCTGCCAACGCAATGCGATTCATCAAGGCACTCAGGTCTTGTGCATCTGCCGAAAAGCTCTGGAGTTGCTGCAAAACGTGCCGGGACAGGGTTGTACAATCTCGGTCGAGCGAGCGTTCTAGAACTTCTGGCTGAGTCTTGTCTGCCATTGTTTTTATCCTTTTTCGCTTTCTGGCGGTCTTAGCAAGGGAGAGCAGCGCCTTTCATTCGCCAGCCACTCCTTAGCAAAGCCCAATAGTCCTCCATTTCCATCTTAAAAAGGGTTTTTCCTACAGCCCTCTAACTTTAGATGAACTAAAGAAAGCCGATCTTGTTGGGACGATTCGGTAGCGGTGAACTCTAAAAGTTTACAAATCTTATCTAAAGTAAGTGTCTAAACAATGATGGCTGATGTTAATGTTTCTCCTGCGTCAAACACTACTGATAGTAAAGTTACATCGATTTAGCTTTGTATAAAAGGTACTTTTCCAGTGTGGATGTACTTAAAGGATAAGGATGATGCAATTTTAGATTAGCTTGAAGATAGAGAGCTAGAGCATTGATTAAGTTAGAAAGCCGATCCGCCATTAAACGGTAGCTTATTATACAAAAAATCATACTCACCAAAAGCAAGGGGTCTGTCCGCGATCGGGAACAGACCCTTTTTCAGTTTCCGTTAAGATTGAGCGATCGATTTTCAATCAATAGAAATCGATTGAGGGCCACTGCTTTTGCCATTACTGTTTTCAGTGGTAGAGGAACTAGAGGTAGTTACACCCGCCTGTTCGTCTAGCCAACTTTTAATCGGATCGTCAGTTAAATTGAGTCGAAACATCCCAGAGAAAAATCCACCCAGAAAGGAGACTGGGTGCTGGGTCAGTTCTTGGAAAATGGGGGTTAGTTCATCGAAGAACATGAAGAGTCTCCTGATGGTGTTGGTGTATGCGATCGATTCCTCTGGGATTTTAGCGCGTCATCCGCAGATGGGTGGCTATACTGGCTTTTGTTCCGGCATCATGCACTTATCGGAATCGCAACCCGCTGGCCCTGCTTCTGTTAAGTACCCAGAATCGTAACGACTCAAAGCGGTATGGAAATCATCTGTTTTCCGCCGCATTTGCACTTCTTTAATTAACTTCTCGTACTGGTGTTTTGAAATTGGTTCAAACGGCAGACGAGGGAAAGTTTGCAAGTCATCAAATCTGGCTAAAAGTGCTGCTGAAATGTACCCTTCATCATCACGAATCGCTTCGTAAATTCGCGTACCTAAAGCTTCGATTTCGTTTTCTCGGAGTTCTATCGTGGCGCTTGTGTTATGTCGAACATACCATTTTTGGACTTGCATATAAAAGTCCATTTGTGCCAATGCAGAGAATTTACTGATATCAATTTCATCAGCACCCGGTAAATCAGCCCAAAGTACGGAAACAGGGATTTCAACTAACCATTCAGAACATCTTGGATCGAAGGGGTCATTTAACAAATTCCCATTTTCATCTTTATCCGATTGAGAGGGAATGACGTTGTAACCGTAGTCAATACAAGCTAAGGCTACCGGGTCATTTTTCCTAAAGGTAATGCGACGGATAAAACGTTGGGCTTTTGGTGGATGCCATCCGGGAGATGCACCAGTTAAAAGAGATTTTGTACCCGATGGTTGAACTGTAGTACAGCGGTTTGGGCGTTTGATGCCGTGTTTGTCGCAATAATCCCAAACAACCCGATGGACAGTTTCCCGCCAACGGTTTAAATACTCTTGTTCTTTCTGTTTAAACTCCGATCCTTGAGGAGTTTCCGGTCGTCCTTCAGTCCACCAATGCAACCAATCAACACCAAAAGCATTCACGAAAAAGTCAAACAAACCAGTGAAGGAAACACCCACGATAGGGTCTAGTTCCCGACTGTATTGATAGCGGGGTTCGAGAAATTTGTGATTCAAAAGTACCGCTACAGATAAAGCACCTGCGGTGAAAGCATCCTCTTGTTCTTGGTAGTTTTGGGGATCGATTTGGTTGAGGTGGATCTCAGCCAAATTACAATGGAAGTTTGCGCCAATGATTTCCAATTTTGTTATCCTAAAGGCTTTTTATCCTTTAGTTCTGGAGGTTTCCCTCATACCCATTTCTGGGATACAACTGGTCTGTTCCAGCTCAGTTCAGCATATCTTTTAATCTAGTTTATCTAGATTCCGGAGACTCTTGGAGATATTATATTCTCTTATTAGTTTAAAGAGTTTCAATCTCTATGCGTTGCACTACCTTTGACTTTTAAATCTTTAGGTTAGCTCAGGATTAGCGTGCCTTGAAATCATTTATTTCTGGTTTAGCTTTCCCTGATTTTCCCCGGTTTTTAACGTGAGGCAAAATTACTAACCACACGGGTTTAATCCCAGACGAGCTAGACGATGTTCTAACTCATCAGAGGAAATATTAGGATAGTTTTCTTGTAACCATTCTTTAGCTTTACCTTGGTCGTAAGCTTTGATGAAATCAAATTTTAATTGAGGTGTTTTTAGTAGATCGCAGTTAGCTCTAGCAATAGCTTCTCCAGCCCACTGAATTGCTCCTTCCCCAGAGTAATACTGTTTTCTAACCGCTTCAATTGATTCCTCTAATGTAGGTTTATGGTGATAAACGCGAGAATGATTTGCCATCCGCAAAGCATCTCTTTGGGGGTCGATTCTCCAGTTTCCATTTTCATCTTGTTGCCATAGATTAGATTTAGCATTAGCAAATAACTCGTCATTGCTGATGCCTTGGCGCATTCCAGCTGACCTACGCACGTTTCCGGCAACCACTACTACCGCAGCTTCATCAATTAACAAACAGCATTCAACTGAATTTAATTGTCGCCCTAATGCTTTATTTAAAATTGCCGAACAACGTAAATAAAGCTCGGGTAATTTAATTGGATTGGCCACTCCACCAAATCCTTTTAATATTTCTCCTGCTGGACGAACGTTACTCAAGTCTACGATTACTTTAACTTCTCCAGAAAAGCGTTCGTCTGTAGATAATTCTAGTAAAGTTTGATAAGATTTTACCCACCCTCTGCGGCTGTCACCTACATACATCGTGACTTGATTGCCAACAATGGTGACTTCGGTTTCTTCGCGACGTTGATTAATTGGAATAGCGCCAATTTCGCCTTGCAAAGTGACTTTTAAATGGTTGCGAATGGGTGGTAATCGATCGATATACTTAGGTTCAAGTACTGCTCCGGTGCCGCAGCCCATCATGGCTAAGTCCATGAGCAGTCCAAAAGCTCGCCAGTCACAGATGTTGGTGCTGCTGCAATTGTATCCGCCGGAGAAGTTCTCTGGTTGCTCGATCCACTCGGAACCTCCGACCCACAACCAGCGACCGGAGGTGAGGGCTTTTAGCTGGTGCTGCATTCGATCGATCAGGTCGGCTTCTTCGGGGGCGAGATGCCCTAGTTTAGCTAATCCTCGCACGGTACGATCGCATACTTGCTCCCAAGTTTCGCGCCCTTGTTCGGTGCGGCGGCTGTACGTTCTGAAGAATACTGGATTTGCAGCAGGGGCAGTTTCCGGGAATTGGCTGGTTTGACGTACCCGGTCTAGTTCTCGAACCATATCTAACATGAAGTAACAAAACTTTTAATATACACCACGTCTTACATATAGAGTGCAAAGCTTTACAAATCAGGAATCTGCCCCTACATTTAGCGCTTACCTAGTTATAAAGTCGATAGTATCTTCTAGCTTGGTAAAACATCATAAATTTGGCTTGAAATAGAGAAAAACCCTGACTTTGTGAGCCAGGGCTGAAGAGTAAACAATTTTCAACTACTAATCTGAGTTACAAATTGCTTCTCCCTCAGATGACCAGGGGTATACTAAGCATTCGAGTTCGGCAATTTTGCGATCTTTAGTTCGGTTGAGCATTTCCAAATGGCTGTTCTGCGCTACAAGCTCTTTTATCTGCACCTGAAGCTCTTGAATTTGATTTTGGTAACTTTGATGTAACTGCACAACGGCTTCCAGGGCTGGTAGTAGGAGAGTTTCATTGTCATGCTGAATCATCTAAGCATTCACCCCCTTTACAGAGCGAGAGTATAAGCGTTGCCACTCAATCTTTCCTCTGACACCTTGGTTGTTTATTGGTGTCCGAATTACTCGATCATCGTAATCACGAGAGTTTCCATAGCGATCCCGATCCAGATCGGCTGGATTTGTACCGTTATTGTTTATCATGGTTGTTTGTCTATTTTGAGTGTTGTCCCCAGGTCAGTTAGCAGCTGCTGGGGATTTTTGTCGGTCTAGTGTTTGTTCGTAGTTAGTAAGCTGACTAGGCTTGTTTAACTCGCAGAATTGCGAAAACTGGGTAGTTTGGCTTTGCCGCTCTAGTTCTCGAACCATGTCTAGCACAAAGTAACAAACCATCTAATATACACGATGTCTTATCTAGGGTTTAAACGTTATTACAAATCAGGAAATCTGGTTCTTTCAGACTTACTGTGCTAAATTTTGAGAAAAATGCCAGAAAAGCAACAAACATAGGAGTGAGAGGGATTAAAGTAGATTTTTCAATCTAAAATTCCTATGCCTAATGCCCAATTCCCAAATTGTTTATGTCCTTAGCACCTTGGCGATCGCATCTTGCTGGCGCACTACACCGCAACCGCAGCCTCGTCTATTCCCGTTACCTGCAACTGGCTACCGTTCGCGCAGATGGGCGTCCTGCTAATCGTACAGTGGTTTTCCGGGGCTTTTTGGAGGATAGCGATCGATTAAAATTCGTGACTGACGCCCGCAGCGAGAAAGTAGAACAAATCGCCTACCAGTCTTGGGGTGAAGCTTGCTGGTATTTTCCGAATACTCGCGAACAGTTTCGGATTTTGGGAAAGCTAACTCTAGTGGGAGAATATCATCCCGATCCAGAATTGCAAAAAGCGCGTCAGATTAGTTGGCAAGAACTTTCTGACGCGGCTAGGTTACAATTTGCTTGGCCTCATCCTGGTGAAGTGAGAGCGGATGCAAAGGCTTTCCAGCCGTCACCACCAGATCAGATACAGCCTTTATCTGATTTTTGTTTGTTGTTATTGGAACCGCTGCGGGTAGATATTTTGGAGTTGCGGGGGGAACCGCAAAGTCGATCGTTGTATGAGGTGGATGACTCTGGGAGTTGGTCTACAAAAGCAATTAATCCTTGAGGGGAGGACAGAGGATATTTTTTACCACAGATGTCCACGGATGAACACGGATGAACACAGATGAATACAGATGTTGTCCCTATTTTGCAGTCTAATCTGTAATTCTGAGAATCTAATGCCTCATTC
>CAZJJR010000159.1:13635-13993 GCA_964546365.1 uncultured bacterium
AAATTAAATACCAGCGCCGTCTAAGAATTCTTGAATTGTTTTATCTTTGATGCGACAACTCGGGACGAGGCGATCGCTACAATCAATTTCTGCGAATACGCCAACTGGGACGCGAGAAGGTAGGGAAGAGACTTGACCTTGCAGTTGTTGTAGTTGTTGTTCTAGTGTTTCGATGCGATCGACTAACAGGCGAATTACTTCTGCTTCTGAGTCTGGCAAACTGCCGTGTTCGAGGGGACTTACTCGCACTCCGGAACGATAGACGATTCTACCGGGTATGCCAACAACGGTACAATCGGAAGGGACATCGCGCAATACTACAGAACCTGCACCAATCCGAACGTTGTTGCCGATTTGG
>CAZJJR010000160.1:0-10562 GCA_964546365.1 uncultured bacterium
ATATCATGTCCGATTAATCACTTATAATATCTGTAGGTTGGGTTGAGGTAACGAAACCCAACACTCACTTAAAGTTGGAGTTGGGTTTCACTCCGTTCAACCCACGGGAAAAAATTTATTATAAGTATTCAACCGGACATGATATTAGATATCTTTTTAAGTAACGAGCGAACGTAATAATTTACCATACTTACGTTTTCTGGGTATGAGAAACGTATAGCGATTATCTACTTAATGGTAGGCGAATGACAAAGGTCGTGCCTTCACCAGACTTGGATTCAAAACAAATATCTCCACTGTGAGCTTCTATAATCGATTTTGCGATCGCCGTACCCAACCCAGTACCGCCCCGCTTCCCATAGGTGACAAATGGCTCGAATAAACGTTCCCGAATTGCTTCTGGAATTCCAGGGCCATTATCGCAAATCTTTATTTCGGCCCATTTATCATTTGGCCAAGCTAAAATATCTATTCTGCCGCCAGAACCATTAAAAGCCTCTACTGCATTACCTACTAAATTTTGCAAAGCACGCATCAATTTATTTTCATCAACTTGTACTACCAAGTCTCCTACATTAAAAGTAAATACAACTTTAGTTTCTTGAAAATAAATGCGATTTAGCTTTTCAAATCTCGCCATTAAAGAAGAAAGATTAACGGCTTGTGGCTGAAAAACAGCATTACCACTGGCAAATTCTAAAGCTTCTTCTGCCATACCCAACATTCTTTTCACCTGCGCTTGAATAATATCGCACCATTCAATTGTTTCGTCATCCGTAGGGTGTTCTTCTTTGAGCATCACGCTTGCTAAATGAATACTAGTAACCGGACTTCTAAAATCATGTATAATAGTATTTACCATTTCACCCAATAAAGACATTTTTTCTTGGTGAATCATGTGATTGACGAATTGGGCGGTAGTGGCGCGTAAATGTCTGACGATATAATTAAGAAGTTTAAGGACTACCGAACCTTTTGTATTATTCAAAAGTTCTATGAGAATATCGCGGGGAATTTTAGCTAAAATAGCTTCCTCGCAAACAATAGCTTGTGCGCTGCGGGGTTGTCCGTCAATTACACCAAATTCTCCAAAAAATTCATTTTGCTTTGCTAAAGCAATGCTTTGATATTTATCGCAACCTACTTTTTTTCTAAATTCTACTTTACCCGATAAAACTAAATACAAATAATCTGGAATTTCTCCTTCTTCAAAAATTATTGCATTCTCAGCGAATCTTTCCACAATAGCTAGCTGACATAATTCCTCTGCTTGCGGTGATTCAAAGTAAGAAATAAACTGATGCGATTTTAGCTCCATGAGATAATACCTTGCATCGCTAATCTAATTAATTGCCTGATTCTATCCTAAGACAGATGCCGTGCGAGATGGAATCCCCTGAGCGAGATTGTGGTGACAACCTGCGTAAAATGAGAAATTCCCCTAGCATAGAGTAATCCAGACATTTTATGTATCATTTTTTACATATAATTTAAACTTGATAGTATAAAGAGCGACTACCGAGCATCTATAAGCAGTGGGTTAAGCTTTGTAAGATTCGGATCGGGAAAAAAATGCTTTGTGGAAGAAAACACAGCGGATTCCTAGTATGTAAAGTTTAATTAGTCTATTGTTATTAATGTTATCTTGAAGCATATATCTTAATTAAAGCTCTTTTTAAAGCTGTAGTAAATATTGTTAGCAATCTAAAATTATTTGTAGGGTCACCTGTTCGGGTGAGGTTTATTCATAGCATTTTCACATATATTGCAAATATTCATATTACTAGTGAGTACGGATGAGATACTTAGTGATGAGCTAATAAATTAACTCCGTAATTTTAACTACTAGAACTAGATAATTAAAGCAAAATAATGAAAAGGCGATCGCTACTTTATTTTATCTCCGGTTTTGCACTTGCCAGCGCTACTTCTTTCCTGCCAGTAGCAGCACAGACAAACGGCATAACTCGCCGCGTCCAATTTGCACGCGGACGTTCATCTACTACCATTAACGGTTCGGTTCCTTTCGGTAAAAAAGACACCTATATTTTCCGCGCCAATAGAGGTCAAGAAATAACTACCGATGTGAATTGGTTGGGGGAAAGAGTTGATAATGTGGAAGATGAAGGACTTTCCGGTTTTATTTTCATAGAACCTGATGGCGAGACTTATGAAGATCCACAAAATATTTATTTTAAAGCTAAATTAACGGGAGATTATAAGGTAATTGTTCGACAGCCTTATAGGATGAGTAGTCCGAGATATAGGTTTGAGTTAACTATTAAGTAAACCTTACTATTTTCTTATATTAATCGTTAGGTTGAAGGTTCTTCCGTACCTACTATGCTAAATTGCTAGTTTAATTGTCTGTAACCTAGCTATATGAGATTTGAAGGCGATCGCAGGCTAGCCGATTAGCTTTTTTAGAGTAAATAAAGTGCAAAGCCTTGATGAGAAAGGCTTTGCACTTTATTTTAAGCTAATTTAGCATAGTAGGTAGGGAAGAACCGTTTTCAGTAGGGATACAGCATCATAAATCTTAATCCATCATGCAAAATATAAATGATGCCATGTCTCTAAAATTCTCATCGAAAAACAGACTGGAGACTCAAATGATCCCAGCGACGATCGCAACACCCACAAAGGAATCACCCCTTTTATTTGAGGGACTGACCTGGCGAGAATTCAAAGCTGTAGAGCAACTGTTAGACCGTCCGGGTTATCGACTTTCTTTCCTAGAAGGAGTTTTGGAGATCCGACGAATGCCTGGAGAACCCCACGAAACAGTTAAAGAAAGGCTCGGCGCATTGTTGGAGCTTTACCTGCTTATGGCAGGGTTTGATTTTACACCGACTGGCTCAATGACCCTGGAAAATGAAACAGTAGCAGTCAAACGAGAGGCTGATAAATCTTATAAACTTACGCCTGGTAGAAAGCATCCCGACTTAGCGATCGAAATTGTGTTTTCCAGTGGTGGGATCGACAAGCTGGAGGCATACAAGCGGCTAAAAATCAAGGAAGTTTGGTTTTGGGAAGATGGGGTGTTAGAACTTTATCACCTCCGAGAAGAGGGAGATAGATTTTACTATGAAAAGATTTCCAGTAGTGAAGAAGTAAAAGCGATCGATCTCGATTTGTTGTTGCGTTGCATCAATATGGCCAATCATGTTGATGCTATCAAGACTTTTCAACAGGCTCTTCAGAAATAGGTTTTAGCTAATCTATATCTAGGTTGGTTCGTCCCCAAGCAGCAACCGCTACTATTCATGGCTGTAACAGGATAGTAAAAGTATTTAATATTTCTTTACAATTTAACACACTCAGAAAGAAATATAAAGAAAAGATTAGGAAAATTAGGTTTCTCCAATATTTGCTGCACAATAAAAAGTGTCAAACGGGGTCAGCCAATATAAAGACCCTGAATGTTCAACCCCCTTTCACCTTTTAATGGGGTCAATCCCATAAAGACCCTAACAATTATAAAAAACCCAAACTTTTTAATACTTTTAGCCAAAGCGCCCAGTTCTCTAAAAAAAGAATTGGGCGCTTTGGCTATTAGGTAGGGATTTCACGAGCGCGATCGCACTTACTGAGAAACCGTCACCACATAGGGCGAAGCAATAGCTTCCGCTTTTCCGCTATTTACCAGTGCTTGGTAAACAAAAGCCGCTACATCTGCGCGAGTAGCTACTTGATTGGGATTTAAAAAATCTTGCTGGGGATAGTTGACAACTAGCTTCTGATTTGTAGCGGTTGCTATAGCAGGAGCAGCATAACCGGGGATTTGAGTAGCGTCTTTATAAAGAGAAAGCACGCTTCGATCGCCAGAAGGTAATTTAAGACCGCTCACTAGAGACACTAGTGCCTGAACTCTAGTGATTTGCTCTTGGGGTCGAAAACGACGCCCCTCGTAACCGGATAAAAAACCACCCCGGTAAGCAGATTGAATAGCTTGAAAGCCCCAAAAATTTCTTGCCACATCAACAAAACTGATGGCGGGGCGTTGGGGTGCTGGGGTAAAAGCTTTATTAACGATCACCGCAAATTGAGCGCGGTTAACTGGTTCGCGGGGACGAAAAGTGCCATCTTCAAACCCGGTAATAATTCCTCGGCTAGCCAAAGCTTCGATATAAGGTTTAGCCCAATGACCTTCAATATCTGTAAAAGCGGAAGAACTACCACCAGCTGGGGGTCTGACCGTAGCTGCCACAAAATCTACTCGTCCGGCAATCCGGCTGCGGTTAATATCGTTACCGACAGCGACGATCGTATTGGTGCGAGTTGCGTTATTCAGGTCTAATTTTCCGTTATTACGAATAATGTTATTTCCTGGATTGGTCGCCGTGCCTAAATCTGGTTGAGCGTTGATAGTTACCACAATTCCATCGCGAGTATTGTTTTGAATCACGTTGTTACGCACGATCGGACTAGCGGAATCGTTAATATAAAGGCCATCAGTATTTTGGACAATCCGGTTTTCTGCCACTAACGGCTTAGAATTGCCACCGATCGCAATTCCAAATCCAGTACTCTGAAACGTATTGCTGCGAATCTCGCCAGAAGCAGAACGCGCTACCGAAATTCCGTTCCCATCATTGCGAGTAAACAAGTTATTTTCAATTTTGGGGTTAGCTTCACCAGTAACGAACACCCCCTCTCTTTTACTATCGGTGAAAGTATTGTTCTTAATCACCGGATTAGTAGATTCTACCCACACACCCGTACCCCGCTTATTAGGGTTAGTGATTGTCAAGCCTAAAATTTGGCTATCGTTCTCAGCCAATAGAGTAACGTTCTGAGTAGCAAAAGTAGGGCTGAGGTAAGCACCTCCACCCAAAATCACGACGCCCTGACCCTTGCTAGATTCTTCGCCCCGTAATATAACGCCCCGTTTGACAGTCAGTGGGAAGACTTCACCAGTTTGAGCCGTATAAGAACCAGTAGCTAATTGAACGATCGTTCCAGGCTGGGCTTGCTGGAGGGCGTAGGTAATTGTCCGATAGGGAGTAACTTGGCTACCAGCATTAGCACTATCGCTACCAGTACGAGAATTTACATAAATAATATTTTCACTGGCGGGAACTTGAGCGATTTCTAAAGATGCTAGTTTGTCATAGCTACTGGCAGGATAGGATATTAGTCCGCTACCAGTAGAAACGAGTAATGCTGTTAGTCCAATCGGTATGAAAAATTTAATAGATTTGCTAGAAGAAGTGCGATCGCGATCGGAAACCTTTGGTCGTTTCATAGGAAATTTAGAGTCTGCTAAATATTTTTAAGCTTGGCAAATGGTATCATCCGGAGATGCAAACAACGGAATGGTTGTAACAAATTTCACAGCAGTTAACCATTTTTGAGGACAAGCAGATCCCTTGCCAAGTTCCGCTATCAGTGAAAAGAGAATTAAGTAAAAATTTTTAGACTATAAATTGTTATTTTTTCACCAAATCTCCCAGATTTGTCATAAAAACGCTTTTTATCTTTTATTATTAACCTCTTCTTAAATAAACTATGATGAGTAAAGCCCAATAATCTGGATATACCAGACAAAAAAAGTTTGGCGAGCTAAAGAGCAATTAAATATTGCATTTTGATGCCTGGGAAAACATCTTCAAACGCTATTTTCCCCTGTCCCTGCCCAATTTACCCTCAAAAATTCAGCTTGGCTCGCAGTTCATCCTTAAGTCGATTCAGAATAGAAGTTTCATCAAGGGAAGCCAAAATTCGATCGACCACGGCTTTCGGCCCATCAGGGCCCCAAGCAGCCCCATTCGCTAAATAAGCTTTGGTTACTTGTCCGATACCGTAAGAAGAAACACCCGCCACTCCTGCTTGAGTAATTGCCACAGATACGTAAGCACCTAAAGAAGCGCCTCCGGTTGCTGGTGCTGCGATCCCAAATAAACTTTTTAAAGAACTCAAACCAAGAGTAGCGACTAATTCGCTAGCACTTAAACCACCCATGCAAAGAGCAATTTTTTGTAACAAAGATACTGCCCCTTGTTGAGTCATGGGAATGCCGTAAAGTTTAGATAAAGTTAATATCAAAGCAATATCGATGACAGCCCCGCTGAATAAGTCGATGACGGTCAGGGGATTGAGCGCGATCGCAACTGCTTTCGTGATGGCAGCATTCCAGATAATCCGGTTAGCGCTGCTGTCTCGAATCTCCAATTTTCGCTGTAGAATTTGCTCGTTGACTTCATCTGCATAAAGCATAGAATTGAGCGCCACCAAAGATTTACCTTCTCGATGCAAAATCTCTAAAATTTTCAACTTGAGGTCTTCCATTTGGGGCTTGCCGGATTTCATTTTTACACCCAAACTGCCATCAGGACGACGCACTGCTTCTGCTACTAAAGGAGAAGCAGCTGCCATGACAATTTCATTGGGGGAGAGCAACTCTTTTACTCGGTCATCGCGAATTTTTTCGTAAATCGCCATCCGGTCTACTTCCGGATACTGGTCGATTTTGTTGAATACCAGCAAAATCGGTTTACCTGCTTTTCGCAGTTCGGAAAGGGCGTCGTGTTCTACTTTGGTCATGTCTCCAGCAATGATGAACAGGATTAAATCTGCTTGTTTGGCAACATCGCGGGCTAAGGCAGCACGAGTTTCCCCATCTACTTCATCGAGTCCGGGGGTGTCAATTAATTCGATTTGAGAATTGTTATTGCCTGTGAACGCTACTCGAAAAATTTCGGAATTGCGATCGCCTACCGTTTCTCGGCTATAACACCAGTTTACTCGCTGGCTGCTGCGAGTAACGCCGTGAATCGGGCCAGTTTCAAATATTTTTTCACCCACTAAAGCATTCAGCAGCGAAGATTTTCCCCGCCCCACCATCCCGAAAGCGGCAATCTGAAGTACGGAACGGTCTAGTTTATCCAACATTGTCTCTAAATCTTCGATCGCGGACTCTAATCCCGTTCTTTCTTGGTCTGTCAGATCCAAGTTAGCGACAATCTCTCTGAGGGCAGTTTGCGCCTGTTTGTAGTTCAGTTCTGCCTGAATATCCGCAAAATTGAAAATTACGCTCTCCATTTCCCGTTCTTGATTGCCAGGATTAGATGGCGCATTTGGCGAAGATTTCGGACGGGAAGGAGGATCGGGAACTCTAGCAGTCAAAGGGTAACCTCCACTATTACTCTTCTTAGATCCTAACTATCTGGGTGGGAGAATTTAGTCTCTCTTTGGCAGACAAAATATTTCCTCGTTCATTGGTGGCAAACAAGTATGCAGGTTTACTATGAAATTTGAAGTCTTAAGTTTTTTGCCATCGAATCGTGAGTGCTAAACGTCTGCCAGAAACTACTGCTTATGTCCGCATTACGGGACAGTCTTGGCAACAAGGCAAAATCGAAGGTGAAGTGAGGGCTGGTAATTACGACTGGCAGTTCCAATGGTGTTTTAAAGAAGGTAAGTTATTCGTTCAGCCATCCTTGGGACGCGCGTTAATTCAGGAACCACTGGGCCGATTTCTGGAAAAATCTGATTATAAGTTAGAGCCTGGAGGTGATTATGCTTTTACAATTCGAGCCGAGTTATAAGTTGCTAGTAGTCCGCCAAAGTAGTTTTAAAAGATTTAAAAAAACCCGGTTTTTTAGAAAAACCGGATTTTTGGTAAACTACAATCGTGCCAAGTTGATTTAATGAACTACTAGGCCGTGGAAATGGGAAAAAGGAGTTAACAGAGGAAGTAACATTGCCGCTGAAAAAGAAGGTAGTAGGCCCGGATTTAGTATAAATATTTAATCCGTATCTTTATGCTAAATACGGTTAAAAAAAGCCCTCGATCGATCGGGATAAATTTTAGATCTAAGATTCTCTACTTCCTGATAAACGCTCTAAGTATCTTTCAATTAACAAGATCGCAACTATGTCATCTATCGGACGAGGTAAAGGTCGCATTCCTTGGGGAATCAAGCGATAAATCAGTGAAGGAGGATACATTTGCCAATAGCGATCGCGTGCTTCTAAGGTACTGTAACGTTCATCCACTAAAATAATCCTCAGTGGTTGAGTTAAATTTTCTTCTAATTGTTTTTTCCATTGTTTGGCAGTAGTTTGATCCCCCATTACCAATACGGACACTGGGTATTTTTTTCTTAAACTTTCTATGGTGGCGATCGCGTTTTCTGAGGAAATTACTTGATGGTAATGCAGTTTCCGATCCACTGCCATCACTGCTAAACCACACTTCTGACGACCTGGATCGAAACCTAAAATTACTGGCTGATCTGGAGCGGGAGCGGGATTAGGGCTAGAAGACATAATATTTAATTATAATCAATGACTAAAATTACAGTAATAATCAACAAGTCGATCGCGTATATCAATATAACAAATTGCTGGACTTGCTTGACCGCTCTTACAAAATAAATTGTCAGGTTTTAGGTTCTAAACATCACTTGTCCACCTTGAATTGCTAGCAAATCCATTTTTACTGGCCCAGATGTATAAGTTGGTTCTGAGGCGATCAATTGCACATCTAAAGGTTTTGTAGACTGTTTTAATTGCTCTAGAAAACGAGTCAGCGTTTCGATGCGATCGTCTCCAATTTGGATTTTATCAGCGACAATTCCCGCCCGACGAGCGCGGAATTGAGAAGCCGCGATTAGTAGGTCAATTCTTTGCCGCAATTCTTCTTCTGTCATGGAGCCGGGATCGGCGGAAGTTGCCGCGATTACTTCACCAGCTTGGAAAACAATTCGATTAGGGGCTACATCAGCAAATACTTGAATGGCAGATTCTCCTAAAACGTAGTTATTTGCGGATAGAATTCTCACTACATAATCTTTGCCATCATCAATTTGTTCGATTAATCGACTAACTTCTGCTTGCCTGATTTGAATTACTTGTTCTTTCAAATCTTTATTACCTGGTTTAGTACGCTGTATCGCTACTCGATTAGCTTCTGATAGCAGCTGATCTACTGCTTGACGAGCCGCTTCTGGCTCTAGAATCCGAACGACGCCGTAGGCAAGTACTTGACCTCTTAATAGAGATACGTTGCCTTGCCGTAATTCCTGATAGCCTTGTTCGAGGGTTGCTACTTCTTGTTCTAAGAAAGCTAATTTTTGTCCTCTTTCTGTTAGCTGTTTATCGCGTTCTACAATTTGGATTTCTCGGTCTGTCAATTGTTTTTCTAAGTCCTTTAAGCGTCCTTCTTGCAGGGCGATTATTTGGTCTCGCTTAGCAATCGTGCGATCCCGAAGGGCGATTTCTTGCTCTCGTTGAGCGATCGTTTTATCTTGAGAAGTTATTTTTTCATCTCGTTGAGCGATCGCTATATCTTGCGTGGATATTTCTGCATTTTTTTGGGCGATTAACCGATCGCGTTCGGTAATGTTGCGATCTTTTTGCTCGATCGTGCGATCGCGCGCCGCTATTTTTTCATCCCGTCGATCCAGTTGCGCTTTCAATTCAGATATTTGTGCTTTTACCTGATTGCGTTGCGCGATCAAATCTTGTCTTTCTGCCTGAAGTCTTTGGATTTCTCCCCTTAACTCTCGCGCTTGCAAAGAAACATTTTTTAATTGTTCTTCCGTTTGACTTAATTGATTCTGAGTTTGATTCAACTGACCTTTAGTTTGATTCAGTTGACCTTCCGTTTGACTTAACTGACCTTTAGTTTGATTTAATTGATTTTGAGTTTGACTTAGTTGATTTTCCGTGCGAGATTGTTTTGCTACTGCTTCTGCCAGCTTTGCAAGCGCTAACTGCAACGCTTGATTGGTGGCATCTAAGCGTTTTTGCGCTACGATTTGTTCGGATTTAGCTTTTGTTAACTCATCCTCTACTCGCCTTTTTTCAGTTTCTACTTGACTTTTTTCCGTTCTGGTTTTTTCTATTTCTTGACGGGCATTGCGAAGATTGTTTTGAATACTTTCTAGCTTAAAAATACCCGTGCGTAATTGTTCGTTGGTAGCAAGCAAAATTGCCAACGTAGTGCCAGAAATCAGGCTACCTGTCAGGAGGGTAATCACTACCGCCGTATTTTTTGGACGCAGACCGAATAAGCTTAATCTTGCTTTTCCAACCTTCGTCCCCATTCGATCGCCCACCGATGCGATCACTCCTCCCAACACCAAAATTGCTGCAATCAGGATTAACCCGGTGGTCATATTCAGCTACATTAATAGTCCCAATCCTGATTTGGAAATGGGATTTTTAGGCTGCTCCTGCCTGTAAATATCATAATTTTTTGGCTCAGTTTCAGTTCTTGAGGAGTACGATCGAGCTTTAAAGCTCACTCTTCAAGTTTGTTTTCCCGTTTAACCCCACGGTACTGGCTTGATTCTATCACCGACCAAACCAATTCTACCCCCTGTTTAAGCGAGTTACCGTCAATTGGTGAACTCTATGTTCTGGGTGGGTACAGAAGTATACCCGCTAAGTAAACTGTTGGCTTAAGGTTACGGGGTTGTGGACGGTAATCTTTTTCTTATGAATAGAAATCATTTTTTCTTGTCGCAAATCTCCCAACAAACGAGTAACCGTAACGCGGGTCGAACCAATAGCTTCCGCGATCGCCTGGTGGGAAAGCTTCAAGTCTATTG
>CAZJJR010000160.1:10581-13970 GCA_964546365.1 uncultured bacterium
CTCCAAACTCGCGACACAGAATCAACAAGAAACTAACTAATCGCGAACCCATATCCCGGTGGGCCAAAGTCTCGATCATCATCTCGGTTTGTAGGATGCGAGAGGAAAGCCCCCGCAACATTAACATAGATAATTCGGGATTTTCTTTAAGCGCTTGTTCTACTTGATCGATCGGCGCTGACAGCAGTTCGACAGGAGTAAAGGCAACCGCATGGTAAAAACGATCGGAGCGATTTCCGGTAATTAGCGATAAAACACCAAACACACTATTTTCTCGCAGCAGCGCTACCGTAATTTCTTCCCCTGCTTCATAAACTCTAGAAAGTTTAACTGCTCCTTTGAGCAGAAAATATACCCGTTCAGCCGGATCTCCAGGGAAAAAGATGGTTTTGCCTCTTTCAAAAGTTTCCACCACTGGTGGAAATGCCCCACTCCCCATTTGACGGAATACAGCTGCTAGTGGTCTATCTTGTATCACGACCATATTCCTTGCCCTCGCTCAAAACCCTTAAAATTTTTCCAAACTACCTTGGAATAAAATTTGAAATTTACCATTTCTTCATGTTGATAATACTTGGTTCAAACAACATAGATGTTGCTTTATTTAGATTTAGATAAAGTTCTTAGAGTTTCCCTTGCTATTGATTCCTTTGGTTCTTTTACCATAGTGCATTTTCCCTCGAACAGGGGTTATGCAGAATAGAAAAGGCTTTGTAGTTGGTTTAGCTTATTCCTCGCATATTATGCAGGCTAAGTTAATGTAGGTTTTCCTATTCTCTACCGTCAGAATCTCTACCATTTATAGTGCCTTCAGGTAATAAATTGTAGTGAATTATCCAAGAGCTTATTTTTACAAACCTTTGCGTAATAGATGAACTTGGTAATTATCCGAGTGGGCTGAGTTTTCGCTTTTAGTTCTGTTTTGCAAACCAGCATTGCATTTAGAAAATTTTTGTGTACTATAGCACATAATTATTACCTAAATAGCACCAGTAAGTTTACGTATCAAAGTAAATAGCCTAGTAAGAAATGCTTAACCGACTTCTCGCCGGAATTTTGTATTAATTGATACATAATTTTCATTAAGGTTGATATTGCTAGTGCAATTAGGCAGGTTCAACCTTTTAAAACAGAGTCCTCATCTTTGCCCCCGTCCCCTGCTGCGTAACCCCTGCCAAAATAATAAACGCGATCGCTCTTAAGTGAAGTAGTTGGTATCCGATACCCTGTCAAATAGCGAGAACGATCGCCGTAATTTACTACCCTTGCTCCGATATAATGAACCTCTATGCTGAATTTATCTGGAAAAAACGCACTCGTAACTGGCATTGCCAACAATCGCTCGATCGCTTGGGGCATTGCCCAACAACTCCATCAAGCTGGTGCTAATCTCGGCATCACCTACTTGCCCGATGAAAAAGGGCGGATGGAAAAAAAAGTGGCGGAACTGGTAGAACCTCTCAATCCCAGCTTGTTTCTACCCTGTAACGTCCAAGATGAAGCTCAAATCCAATCGACTTTTGACACCATTCGGGAAAAGTGGGGTAGGCTCGATATCCTGATTCATTGCCTTGCTTTTGCGAACAAGGAAGACTTATCGGGAGATTTTAGCAGAACTTCGCGAGAAGGCTTTGACTTAGCTTTAAATGTTAGCGCTTACTCTCTCATTCAGTTAAGCGGCGCGGCTAAACCTTTGATGACGGAAGGGGGCAGTATCGTCACTTTAACTTACCTGGGTGGCGTCCGGGTCGTGCCGAACTACAATGTAATGGGAATTGCCAAAGCAGCATTAGAAATGAATGTCCGCTACCTGGCGGCAGAGCTTGGCCCACATAATATTCGGGTCAATGGCATATCTGCTGGCCCTATCCGCACTTTAGCATCCTCGGCAGTGGGTGGCATTTTAGATATGATCCATCACGTAGAAAAAGTTGCTCCCCTACGCCGGACGGTAACTCAGACAGAAGTAGGAAATACGGCAGCTTTTCTATGTAGCGACTTATCAAGTGGGATTACTGGCCAGATAATATATGTAGATTCTGGCTACGAAATAATGGGAATGTAGCTGAAAATAGAGATTAACAATGCAAACTACCGATCGCCAAATTTCTCTTCCCCAACACCCAGAGCAAATCGTACTGTCTCGCACTGCTTCCCTAAGTCGCAAAACAGGGGAAACAGACGTACAAGTGAGTATCAACTTAGATGGTACTGGTGCTTGCACTGCTAAAACGGGTATTCCGTTCTTAGACCATATGCTGCACCAAATTTCCTCACATGGTTTAATCGATTTAGAAGTCCAAGCCATTGGCGATCTGGAAATAGACGATCACCATACTAATGAAGATGTGGGAATTACTTTGGGGCAAGCTTTGGGGAAAGCGTTAGGCGATCGCAAAGGCATTGTCCGTTTCGGACATTTTATCGCACCATTGGATGAAGCTCTCATCCAAGTAGCGTTAGACTTTTCCGGACGCCCTCATTTGAGTTATGGTTTAGAAATTCCTACCCAACGAGTCGGAACTTACGATACTCAGTTAGTTAGGGAATTTTTTGTAGCATTAGTCAATCATTCTCAGATGACCCTGCATATTCGTCAGTTAGACGGCATTAATTCTCACCACATTATTGAAGCGACTTTTAAGGCATTTGCCAGAGCCTTGAGAATGGCAGTAGAAATCGATCCCCGTCGAGCTAGCGCCATACCCAGTTCTAAAGGCGTTCTGTAAGTTTAGCTGTCCAATCTCAATTAATGTTTAGATATGTTCCTGTTGCCATTCCTTTTTTGTAGTGGCAACTTATAATTTTTTGCCTGTTTATTATAAAAAATGATTTTTAATTCGTTAATCAGCTTTGGCAAGATCCTGCTTATTTCACTCCTCACTTCCTCTTCACCCCTAAGATAGGCGTCAGCCCCTTAGCTTTATGTGATATACAAGTCATAATTCTTAATCTTTTTTATCATTTATCTATCAATGTTAGTTTCCTCCTCTGGCCTGTCAGAGATTAAAGAATCCTTGACAAAAAAAATATTTTTTGGTAATGAACCCACCCCAGAATTAATAGCTATTCTGGTGGTTTACTTTGTACAAGGAATTTTAGGACTAGCGCGTTTAGCTACCAGTTTCTTTCTCAAAGACGAGCTAGCGCTGACTCCCGCTGAAGTTTCCGCGTTGATGGGGATTGCTGCTTTACCTTGGGTAGTCAAACCCCTATTTGGTTTCGTATCGGATGGATTGCCTGTATTGGGATATCGGCGGCGTCCTTACCTAATTTTATCGGGATTACTCGGAACGGCGGCTTGGCTGAGTTTCGCCACTTTAGTCAACAACGCTTGGGAAGCAACCGGCGTATTAGCTCTGACTTCCCTCTCAGTTGCTCTAAGTGAT
>CAZJJR010000161.1:0-13938 GCA_964546365.1 uncultured bacterium
TAGTGTACGATGGCTGGACACCACGACCATTGTCAAAAAAGTGTCGGCGGGTTTACTGCTTTCCATCGGTGGCATTTTTTTATCGATTCCAGTCATCGTTTGGGGATTTCCCAACCCGAATGCGTCTTGGGAAGACAAACAAGAAGATAGAGATGCGGCGTTAGGCGGTTTAGTTTTAGGTTTGCCGATGGTGACTTGGGGCGCTTGGTTGGCGCGGGGACTGCATCGACAAGGAAAACAAGAAAAGTACGATCGCTTAAATACCAATTTCTATAAATTAGTCAAAGAAACCAACGGTCAAATCACTGTATTGCGATTTGCGATGGAAACACAATTACCGGGAAAGCAAGCAAAAGCATATTTAGATGAAAAAGCCAAAGAGTTTCAAGCTGCTTTCGATGTCACGGAAAATGGCGATATTATTTATCGTTTTCATATTTAACTCAAGTTGCTAGTTATAGAGATTGAGGAGGGACTAGGGGCTAGGGGCTAGGGGCTAGGGAAAAGAGGGAAGAGTTTTAAGCTTTGAATCATTCTTTCATCCCATTACCATCCCAAACCTTATAACTAGTAACTTACGTTATTTAACATTAAATTTCGGTTTGGTTAAGCACGAGCAATTAATGAGCTTAATTTCCACCCGTACTATAATTATCAAAACAGAATTGAGTTGCAGATTAATCCAAGCTGCCCGCCTGCCGTTACAGTGCTTGCTAGGTTAATCACTTGTAATATCTGTAGGTTGGGTTGAGGTAACGAAACCCAACACTCGCTTAAAGTTGGAGTTGGGTTTCACTCCGTTCAACCCAACCTACGGGAAAAAATTTATTATAAGTATTCAATCGGACATGATATGAGTAGTTGGTAATCACTAACATCATTGACACTCTCTCGTCACAGCGCTAGCTTGACAGGAGAGTGTCAATACCTACTAGCAGTTTCCGCGACAATCACCAGCAACTTGCGTTATATAATTACGCCAGCCGCCCCACTGGGTAATTTCATGTTTGCCCTCACACAGGATAGCTTCTCCCAAAATTCCTAGAACTTCCTCGCCATCGGCAAGGCTAACTTTGCCTATACACAATCCAGGCGGTTCTTGCAACAAAATAGTACTTAGGCTGACTCTGGGAATAGCCCAGACTTCAACAGCGATCGCAGATCCACCCGTGGCAACTCGCATCATTGCTGGATAGCGATCGTCAATTGACCAAAGTCGATAGATTGATTCTGTCTTACTTTCTCGTACAAAAGTAGCTCCAACGGATAGGAGATTGATATTCAATTCTAATCCCCGCATTAATGTGCCATTTACAGCAAGATGTACAGTTTTCATCATCAGTAAAGTGATAAAATATCAAAATATAGCTTAAAAGATGTTTCTAGGATCGCGTAAATGAATTTACAATCATTATCAATTAATTTGTTTTAATCTCTCGCCTAAATTTATCATATTTGGGGCAATTTTTAAGATATTAAAAAACCTATTAATTGCAAATCAATGCTCAAAATTTCTGATTAGCTTACGATTATGGCAAGGTTCTGAGATTTAAAATTTAAGCTAAAATGAGCGGTAATTCATCAGTCTACTAGTAAAAAAAATAAAATGAATCATTGGTTATATGATAGCTTCATCTTTGCCCTAAGTTTAGCGACTATTTTCTCGCTAACTGGCTACTTGGGCAAAATGAATATATTTTTTGAACTTACATCGCCTTTTAAGTTGCAATATTTAGTAATTGGTTTCTGCTGTTGTTTTTTCTTTCTGTTTCATAGCGATGGAAAATGGGTAATTGTCAGTCTTATCTGTACTTTAATTAATTTGGTAGAAATCGTACCTTGGTATTTACCTAAGCCTAAAATTGATGGTGCTACTATTTCCCAAATTAGGGTTTTTCAATCTAATGTTTTATTCGATAATCAACAGTACGATCGCGTAATCTCTCTAGTCAACAAAGAAAACCCAGATATTGCCGTTTTTGTAGAATTTGGAGAAGAATGGGCAAAGCAATTTGAATTTTTAAAAGATGATTTTCCTTATTTTTTTATTCACCATGATAATCAGGAATTTGGCACGGCAATTTACAGTAAATTACCGCTTGACAACTCAACAATTGAAGATTTGGGTGGAAGTAGAAAAACTTTGGTAACAAATATTGAAATTTCCGGTCAATTCGTTTCTGTTGTTGCCAGCCATTTAAATGTTCCTACTAGTAACTGGAGTTACGAAATGCAGAAAGAACAATTATTAGAGTTAGCAGATTATCTCACCAAAATTCCACATCCTATTTTAGCTTTGGGAGATTGGAATATAACCATGTGGTCGCCTCATTATAAGCAATTCATTGCCAAAACCAAACTCAAAAATGCTCGCTATGGTTTTGGGCTGATTTCATCTTGGCCGACTTATTTTCCTTTCCTATCTATTCCGATCGATCAATTGGTAATTAGTCCGGAAATTAAAGTTTTAAATATTCGTACTGGTAGCAAAGTTGGTTCCGATCATTTCCCCTTAATTACCGATTTGGTAATTCCTCATCAGCTATCAAACTAATAAAGGCTAGGATTTTTTGATGTGCTGAAAAGTCTAGAAATTTTCATAACTCAAGTTGCTAGCCTAAAAATAGGCTGTTTGTAAAGAAAATCTTATATACCGTAGAGTGTGTTATACAAATTCACGAAATGAATGATATATATCTGGGAAGGGCGGGTTTTGTTGAAAATTAAACGATAGGAAACTAGTTGTTCTACGTATTGCTAAGTAAAGTAAGTCACATTAAGAATGTGTTAAATTTCGGTATGTCATCTCCTCACTTATTGTAGCTAAACTTTTAAATATTATTTCTAACTAAGGTCTGATTAAATAGTTCTAGGGAAATGCTTACTATAGCTAATGGTAGGTGGTTAAATCGGCGTTTTTCAGCCATCACAGTCACTCCACCTCAAAAGTTGACTCAACTTCTCTGTTAATAAAGAGAAGCTTGGTGTGAAATTATCAGCGCTAGAAGCTGTTAATTTTTAAATTGTGCTGTCAACTTAATTATTTGTTAACCAGAAAAACCGATTGTGGGCTAGCTATATTTAGGAATCCACCATGCAAGAACTGGTTCAACCTGTTTTGAATAGCGATCAAAAAACAGAAATGCGTCAGTTAGTAGACGCATTAAGAAATTCAGACAAGCAGTATTTCTTGAGAAATGAAATATTGCACGCTTTTGCCGAATATTGTCACCAATCCCAAAAGCCTCCTTACTTTTTTCACGCTTCCTCTTTAGGACAATTACTTCACTACACCCATGAATTAATCCTGGAAGAAGAGAGTACCTGGTTGTTGGTCAGACCGAGTATTGCTAGCCAACAAGTTTGGCGGCTGAGTGCAGATTTAAATAGTGCGGAATTGATGACACCGCAGGCGTTACTAAACGTGCGCGATCGCTTAGTCAATCGCTACCAACCGCAAATTCTAGAAATCGACGTTAGCCCTTTTTATAAATATTCTCAATCTATTGACGATCCTAGAAATATCGGTCAAGGCTTAACTTTCCTCAACCGCCATCTTTGCAGTCAGGTAGCGAACGATCGCGAAAGTTGGCTGGACATATTATTTCAAGTTTTGCACCAACATCAATATAACGATATTCCCCTGTTGATTAACGATCGCATTCAGTCGGGTCACCAGTTATCGCAACAAGTCAAACACGCGATCGAACTTTTGGTCGAATATTCGCCTGGAGAGACTTACCAAAAATTCCACGTCAAGTTACAAGAATTGGGATTAGAACCTGGTTGGGGTAACACCGCCTCGCGAGTGCGAGACAGCTTGGAACTACTCAGCCGATTGATGGACAACCCGGAACCAGCGCTGCTAGAAGCCTTTGTTTCCCGCATTCCTAGCGTTTTTCGCGTCGTGTTGATTTCCGTTCACGGTTGGGTGGGACAGGAAAACATTCTAGGTCGATCGCAAACCGCAGGCCAAGTAGTTTACGTTTTAGACCAAGCCCGCAGTTTGGAAAACCGACTTTGGGAAGATATCAAGCTAGCTGGTTTAGACTTTTTGGGAATTCAACCGCAAATCATCGTTCTTACTCGTTTAATTCCTAACTGCGAAGGAACCGCTTGTAACCTACGTCGCGAAAAAATTGACGGTACGGAAAATGCCTGGATCTTGCGCGTTCCTTTCTCAGAATTCAATTCAAAAGTTACTCAAAACTGGATTTCCAAATTTGAGATTTGGCCTTATTTAGAAGACTTTGCCCTCAATGCAGAAAAGGAATTATTAGCCGAATTGGGCGGAAAACCCAATTTAATCATCGGTAACTACAGCGATGGCAACTTAGTAGCATTTCTGATCGCCCGTCGCCTGAAAGTTACCCATTGCAATATTGCCCACTCTTTGGAAAAACCCAAACATTTATTTAGTAACCTATATTGGCAAGACTTGGAAGAACAATATCATTTTTCCGCCCAATTTACTGCCGATTTAATTAGCATGAATGCGGCGGACTTTATCGTTGCTTCTTCTTATCAAGAAATTGTGGGAACGCCGGATACGATGGGGCAGTACGAATCATACAAATGCTTCACCATGCCCAATTTGTATCATGTGGTCGATGGCATCGATTTGTTTAATTCCAAATTCAACGTAGTGACTCCCGGAGTCAACGAACAGGTTTTCTTCCCTTATACGGAAAACCGCGACTCTAACATTCGCACGAAAGTTGATGACTTACTCTTTAAACAAGAAGACTCTCAAATTAGAGGTAATTTAGCAAATCCTGAGAAGCGACCGATCTTTGCAGTAGCGCCGATTAACTCGATCAAAAACTTAGCAGGTTTAGCAGAATGCTTTGGGAAAAGTCAAGCATTGCAAGAAAAGTGTAACTTAATTTTACTAACTAGCAAGCTGCATCCAAGGGAAGCCAACAATTCCGAAGAAGCTAGGGAAATCGAAAGAATTCATGAAATTATCGATCGATACGATCTGCACGATCGCATCCGCTGGGTAGGAATGCGCCTTCCCAGTCCGGAACTTGGCGAAGCTTACCGAGTGATTGCCGATCGCGGAGGAATGTTTATTCACTTTGCACTGTTTGAAGCTTTCGGATTAACTATACTAGAAGCAATGATCTCCGGCTTACCAACTTTTGCGACTTTATTCGGGGGTGCTTTAGAAATTATGGATGATGGGGTAAATGGATTTTATATCAACCCCACGGACTTCGAGGGTACATCTGAAAAAATCGTTAACTTTATTAACCAGTGTGATGCCAATAACGAATACTGGCAAGAAATTTCCCGCAGTGCGATCGAACGAGTTCGCACTCAATACAACTGGCAATTACACACCAAACAGTTACTGTCCTTGGCTAAAATATACAGCTTTTGGAACTATATTTATCGCGATAACCGCGATGCTTTAATTCGCTACTTGGAAGCTTTGTTCTTCCTGATTTATAAACCCAGAACTGAGAAAATTTTAGCCGATCATATGCAGAGATGAAGTAAATTAAATTTTACCATCTGCAATTCTTTAAAATCTCGTTAAACCCTCAGTCTATATCGATCCAAAGCAGCGCCGATGGATACTAAAAATCAATTTCGCAAACTGCATTATACAAACTGGACTGTTACTGAAAGTCAGTTTGAACCAGAACATTTGCACGCCAGAGAAACCGCTTTTACCATTGGAAATGGTTATTTAGGTACGCGAGGTACTTTCGAGGAAGGCTATCCCAATTCCTTAGCAGTTACCTTAATTCACGGTGTCTACGATGAAGTGCCGATCGTTTATACCGAACTCGCCAACTGTCCGGATTGGTTACCGCTTTCAGTAATTGTCGATGGCGATCGCTTTCGATTAGAAGAAGGTAAGATTCTCAGCTATCAGCGACAACTAGACCTCAAAAAAGGCATTCTCAGCCGAAAAGTCCGCTGGCGCAGTCCCAGTCAAAAAACGATCGACATTTACTTTGAACGCTTCGCCAGTCAAGCCGACCAACATATTTTAGCAGTACGCACTCAGGTAACGCCGATCGATTTCGAGGGTGCGATCGAAATTCAAGCAAGTATCAACGGCTACCCAGAAAACCAAGGTTTCAACCATTGGGAATGGCAAAATCAAGGCAAAAGCGATCGAGGAATGTGGTTGCACCTCCGCACCCGCAAATCTCGCATCCAACTTGGCATGGCTTGCGGAATCAAGGTTTCGGGGACTGAAGCATCCGTGCAGCTAACCAGTCCTCCCGGTTATCCCACCTTAAGTACTGCATTTACCCTCAAACCGGGACAAACCGTAACTGTAGACAAACTAGTCACCGTTTTTACTTCGCGGGAAGTGGAAAATCCCGTGCAAGCAGCCAAAGATAAACTCGCGCAACTACCCGACTACTCAACCCTGTGCGATGCTCATCAACAAGCATGGGAAGAGATTTGGCATCAAAGCGATATTATCATCGAAGGAGATATTAGCGCTCAACTCGCCATTCGTTACAATCTTTTCCAACTACTAATTGCTTCTCCCCGTCACGATGATAAAGTTAGTATCCCCGCCAAAACTTTATCGGGATTCGGTTATCGGGGTCACGTTTTTTGGGATACGGAAATATTTATCCTTCCCTTCTTTACTTTCACCCAACCAAAAATTGCCAGAAACTTGCTTACTTATCGCTACCACACTTTAAATGGGGCGCGACGCAAAGCATCTCATTACGGTTATAAAGGCGCGATGTTTGCCTGGGAAAGTGCCGATACGGGAGATGAAGTAACCCCGCGTTGGGCATTACCAAATCAGCCTTACGGTGAAGAAATTCGCATTTGGTGTCGCGACTTAGAAATTCACATTAGCGCCGATGTTGCTTATGCTGCTTGGCACTATTGGCAAGCAACTGGCGATGATCAATGGATGCGAGATTACGGTGCAGAACTAATTTTAGATAGCGCTGTTTTCTGGATGAGTCGCGTGGAATGGAATACCAAACAAGAAAGGTATGAAATTCACGATGTAATTGGCGCAGATGAATATCACGATCGCGTCAACAACAACACCTTCACCAATCGGATGGGACAGTGGCATTTAGAAAAAGCGATCGCAGTTTATGATTGGCTATTAAATACTTACCCAGACCGATTTGGCGAACTCAAACAAAAACTAAACCTCAAAGCCGAAAGGCGATCGCGCTGGCAAGATATCGTTGATAATATCTTGATTCATTACGATTCATCAACCGGACTGATCGAACAATTCGACGGCTTCTTCAAATTAGAAGATATCAATTTAGAAGATTACGAACCCCGGACAATTTCCATGCACTCCGTCTTGGGAATTGAAGGTGCGAATAAGCGGCAAGTACTCAAACAACCAGATGTTTTAATGCTGCTTTATTTAATGCGAGAATCCCAAGAATTTCCTTACAGTCAAAGCAATTTACAAACCAATTGGGATTACTACGCACCTCGCACCGATATTACCTACGGTTCCTCATTAGGGCCATCAATTCACGCCATTTTAGCAGCAGATTTAGGTTTGGAAACCGAAGCTTACAAGCTGTTTTTTCAAGCTGCAATGGTGGATTTAGAAGATACGCGCAAGAATGCCGCCGAAGGAATTCACGGCGCTTCCGCAGGTGGCATTTGGCAAGCAGTAGTGTTTGGATTTGGCGGCATCAAACTAACTGAAAAAGGGCCGATCGCTAATCCCCACTTACCACCAAGTTGGCGGCGCTTGCAGTTCAAATTGCACTGGCGCGGCAACTGGCACGAATTCGATCTGCACTCTACATCATCTTCTAGTTCTATGAATTCCAATATTGAAGCAATGATTTTCGACCTCGATGGCGTTCTCACCGACACGGCAGAATATCATTATTTAGCTTGGCAAAGATTAGCAGATGAAGAAGGATTTCCCTTCGATCGCGAAGCCAACGAAGCACTCAGGGGTATTTCTCGCCGGGAGTCTCTGCTGTTAATTATCGGTGAAAAGGAATTGCCGGAAGATAAATTATTGGAAATGATGGAACGCAAAAACCGTTATTATGTAGAGTCGATCCAAAATATTTCTCCCGCCGATTTGTTACCAGGGGCGTTAAATTTGTTGGATGAATTAAAGGAAGCGGGAATTAAAATCGCGATCGGTTCTGCTAGCAAAAATGCCCAAACGGTGATCGAAAAATTGGGAATTGCCGATCGCGTAGATACCATTTCCGACGGCTACAGTGTCGATCGACCCAAACCTGCCCCCGACCTATTTTTACACGCCGCCCAGCAACTAGGATTGCCCCCCGAAAAATGCGTAGTCGTAGAAGATGCCGCCGCAGGTATTCAAGCTGCTTTAGCCGCCCGGATGCGAGCGATCGGGCTTGGCCCAGTTGAGCGAGTGGGAGAAGCTAACGTAGTGCTACCCAGTTTAGCAGGGGTACATTGGAGCGATTTGGAAGAGAAATTGAGTGCTTTTAGCTAGAGATGAGGGGCAGGGGGGCAAAGGAAAAAAAGGATTAAATAAGAAATTTCTCCCCATCTCCCCATCTCCCCATCTCCCCATCTCCCCATCTCGGAACTGCTAGAGATGCACTAGTTCTTTCTGCCGAGGATAGCGATCGCGATCGTTAATTCTGTAGGATCGATCGGTTTGGCGATATGGCGGTTAAAGCCTGCGGCAATCGCTGCATTGCGGTCTTCGGCGCTAGCATAAGCTGTTAAGGCTAGAGCGGGAATTTGTCCGCCTGTCTCTTTAGGTAGCTTCCTAATTTGGCGGATTAATGAATAACCGTCTGCTTCGGGCATCCCGATATCGCTCACTATGATATTCGGGCGCAATTTTGGTAATGCTGCCAAAGCTTCTTTAACTGATGCGACAGCAGTTACTTTGGCTCCCCTGTCTTCTAAAATTACACTAACTAAATCGCGAACATCAGGTTCATCATCAACTACTAACACCTGTAAGTCTTTGAGCAAAAAAGGATCGGAGTAAAATTGGATGCTATCTTCTGCTTTATTCTCCTGTCTTCCTGTCGTGCTACTTTCTACAATCAGTGGCAGATTAACGCTGAAAGTTGCTCCCTGTCCGACTCCCAAACTATGCACTCGGACTGTCCCGCCGTGTAATTCTACTAGATGACGGACGATCGCTAATCCTAATCCTAAACCGCCGTGCGATCGCGTAATCGAACCATCTGCTTGGCGGAAGCGATCGAATACATAGGGCAAAAACTCTGAAGCTATACCGATCCCATTATCGCTGACTTGAATTCGAGCAAATTTGGCAATTGGGAATTGGGCATTTTCTTCCCTTTCTTCGATCGCTTCGGAAAACTTCACCGTCACGCAGCCACCATTAGAAGTAAATTTGATGGCATTAGAAAGTAAATTCCAGAAAATTTGCTGTAAGCGACTGCTATCGCCCATCACCTGTAGAGAGTTGACATCCAACGGCTCTACTAAAATTTGAATATCTTTTGCAGCGGCGGTTGGCTTGAGAGTTTCGATCGCTTGTTCGATCGCGGGTACGAGTTGAAGCGGTTGGAGATTGAGGCGAACTTTACCGCGAATAATCCGCGATACGTCCAAAATATCCTCAATTAGCTGATTGAGCGTTTTAGTATTGCGCTCGATCGTTTCTAAAGCACGGGCGCTAGTAGCTTCATTCACCTTGCGAGTTCGCAGGATACTCGTCCACCCCAGCATCGCATTCATGGGGGTACGCAATTCATGAGAAAGGGTAGCTAAAAACTCATCCTTCAGCCGACTTGCTAATTCTGCTTCTGTGCGTGCGGCTTGTTCGCGCTGCAACAGTTGTTCTCGTTCGGCTTGGTATTGCTTCTGGGCATGGATATCGGTAGCAGTGCCGTACCATTTAGTAATGCACCCTCGTTCATCTTTAACTGGCATTCCTCGACTAAGATACCAGCGAAATTCGCCATCTATTTTTTTAAGTCTGTGTTCGCATTCGTAGATTTGGCCCGTTTCAAGTGCCTGCTGCCATACTTCTAGGGTGCGCTGTTCGTCGTCTGGATGCAATACTGGTTGCCATTTCCAGGTTCCATCTGCTTGTTGAGAAAAGCCGCTAAATTCATGGACGCGCTGATTGTAATAATCTACCTCGCCAGCTGGGTTTGCAGTCCAGACAATCTGGGGCATGGAGTCGGCGAGGTTCCGGAAACGTCGTTCGCTTTCTCGCAAGGCGTTCTCTGCTTGTTTGCGTTCCGCGAGATCGACAACCATACAAATCGCCGCCTCTTGATTTTCCTCCAACATCGCCGCCGCTATTAAAACAGGGACGCGACTGCCATTTTTATGCAGGTATTCTTTTTCAAAAGATACCTTACCCGTTTGTTGGAGTTCCTGCCATTTTTCTACATCTTGGGTAAAATATTCAGGAGGGGTAATATGACGCCAGTTCACTTCACCAGCATCGCGATCCGATCGCGTATAACCGAGCATTTGCAGAAAAGCATCATTCGCTTCCACAATCTCGCCCGTGTAGTTAGCAACGATGATACCGACGACGTTAGCATCAGTTAATCGCCTAAACTTAGCTTCGCTGAGTTTGAGGGCTATTTCTGCTTTTTTACGCTCGCTAATGTCTTGAAAATAAAGCGTTAATCCTTCAGCAGATGGATAAAGGCGCACGTTTAACCATTTGTCTAAGAAGGGGTTAAATTCTTCGTATTCAATGCTTACTTGCTCGTTTATTGCCTGGTAACAATATTGGTAACCGGGTAAATAAGTCGCTTCTGGAAATACTTCCCAGGCATTATTACCAAGTAAATCATTCTTTTGTTTGCCTAATATTTCCTCTGCTTTCGAGTTGACGTAAGTGTAGCGCCAATCTCTATCTAAGTTAATAAAACCATCAGTAATACTGTCTAAAATATTAGTAATTTCGCGATTTTTAGCTTGGATAATTTCTTCAAATTGTTTGCGATCGGTAATATCTACAGAAATCCCAATTAAGCCGATAATATTGCCTTCTTTGTCCCGGTAAGGCGATTTAGTTGATAGGTAAGTTCGTCTACCTACAGAAAGGTCTGCAGTTTCCTCATAAACTAATTGTTGTCCGGTTTCTATGACTAAGCGATCGTTCGCTACGATCTGAAGAGCTTGTTCGGAATTGACTAAATAGTCGCTAGTGGTTTTGCCAATTATTTCTTCCTCTAATGCGCCCAAAAGAGCGAGGCTAGCAGGATTGGCCATTAAAAAGCGTCCTTCTGGATCTTTGGCATAAATTAGAGTGGGAGTAGAGGTGTTGATCGCATTGAGAATCGCCGTGCTTTCCTGTAAAGCTAATTCTGCTTGTTTGCGATCGGTGATATCTTCGACAACGCCGATCAAATATTTTGGTTCGCCGCTGGCTTCTCTAGCTAACGAGACGGTTAAATTACCCCAAATGAGCGAACCATCTTTGCGGATGTAGCGTTTTTCGATCGAGAAGGATTGAATTTCATTTGCCACCATCCGCCGAACATTTTCTCGATCGGCATCTAAATCTTCCGAATAAGTAACATCTGCTATTGATAAATTGACGATCTCTTCTTGAGAATAACCGAAAATATCACACAGTTTTTGATTAATTATTTGGTATTTTCCATCTAAAGTTGTATGGGCAATTCCAACGGCTGCTTGATTAAAGGTGGCGCGGAATTTTTCTTCACTTTCCCGTAACTTAGCTTCTATTTTAATCCGTTCTTGGATTTCCGTTTCTAGGGCTTGAGTACGTTCAATTACTCTTTGTTCTAGCTCCTGATTCAAGTTACGAATTCGTTGTTCGTTAAGAATGCGCTCGGTTACATTTCGCACGGTCTGGCAAGCGCCAATTAATTGATGATTTTCATCTTTAATTGAACTAAAGTTAATCTCATAGTAATGGCTCTCTAAATCTGGCGAGCTAAACTCTTCAATAGTAGTAAACTGTTCTCCCTGCAATGCCCTGCCCCAGAGCGTTTTGACTTTTGCTTGCTCGACGGGCAAGTGCGCGAAGGCATCTAGCAAATTCATTCCCAATTGAGCTTCTCGATCGAAGACTTCGCTCAGTTCTTTTTTAAAGGCCGTATTAAAGGCAATCAATCTAAAATCTAAATCTAACGCCGCAATTATATCGTTAGTACTTTCAATAATGCCTTTGAGACGATTAAAACTTAACTGAACCTCCGTTCTAGCTTGCTCTAATTGGGCAGTGCGTTCTCGTACTCGCTCTTCTAAAATGGCGTTCAGGTTACTAAGTTGCTCTTGAGCTTGTTTGCGATTGCCTCCGGCAGTGCGCTCCGCGCAATCGCGAAGTGCGGCTTGCCGTTCGCTGATATCTAAAAAAGCCACAATTCCCGCCGCAATTTTCCCTTCAGCATCGTATAAAGGGGTGGAATTCACCAAAATTGTCCCATAAGTTCCATCACCCCGTAAAATCGTCACCTCTTCATCTTTAATGACTTCAAAGCGAGTAATGGTTCGTGCTAAAACTGTTTCTTGGGGCTGATAGGGTCGTCCATCTGGGTAAAAAGTTTTGTATTGTTGATATTGCTCGATATTTTGGGCGGGAATCAAGGGATGACGGAAGATTTTTTCCATCTCTTGGTTGCCGAAAACGATCTGACCGGTAGCAGCGTCAGCGATCGCTATACCCACAGGCATTTGTTCGAGGATGGTTTCTAGGCGCGATCGCTCTAACTGTAATTGTGCAATTAAGCGATCTCGTTCTGCTTCGTGTCCTTTAATTGCAGTCAGCTCTAACTTCAATCGCTCTTGGGTAGATTGTAAAGTGGAAATCGTCCCGCTAATCAGCAGTCCCTCAATGATAAATACGATGAGGAGGAAGTTTTGTTCGGCAGGCTTGTCTATGGACGTATAAGTAGGAGTTGAAAAAAAATAATAACAGATTAAAGCGGATAAAACTGTCCCTAAGATTCCGGCTCGCATCCCGCCATACAGAGCGCTGACTATCACCGCCGCAAACATGATTAAAAATGGGGTTTCGATTCCGCATAAATGCGCGAGTAGGAATTCGATCGCCGTCGCTGAGGCTACCACCAACACAGCCGTACCATAGCGCCAGTAGCGCCAACCTATTTTATTAAATATATGGGTTTTGGAAAACCAAACTTTAAATTTATTCATTGAGTAAGCTGACTGAGATTTGGCTTGGGGATGAAGGTAAAATCGACATAAAAAGATGTTAGCTATTAAGTTTAACTTCAATGATAAGAGAAATTTGTAGTTGAGGCTTGATTTGGCTCAAAATTCTTCGGAATAGGGATAAATTATAAAAAACATCCAATGATTGCTCTAAATTAGCATTGAACCGGGTTATAGTTCGAGCCTTATTTTTTATATTCTTCTGAAATAAATGTTAAACCTTACTTTGGTGAAAAGCACCAAAAAGCGCGGTTTGCTCGGGTTCGACTTCAATTAAGTTAGTAATCATGCGTGTAATTTATTAAAAATTAACTTGACGATCGTCAATTCCTAAATTGGTATTTTCAACCGTGAAGTGCCAGGAACCAACACCAATAAATAACATTGCTTTTTATCTACCACTGGTCTGAGGTCTTACCGTACCTCAGACCCCTGAAAAATAAGCTATGCTTATGATTATTAACCGCTCGCCGAGTCTTTGTTGGCGATGGGAAACTTGGTATCGCTAGCTACACTTTCCTGGGATTGAGAACGCGATCGCAGAAGTTTTGCTCTACCAAGACATTCATATGCTACTATGCTGATTAAGGATTATATTCGGCTGTGTAATTCGTTTGATAAACGTCTCTCCGAATCTAACTCTCTACACATCTCTGATTCTGGAGACGCTTTAATGTCAATTTATGTTGGTAACCTGTCGTACAAAGTCACTTCGGATGACTTGACCCATACTTTTCAAGAGTACGGAACCGTCAAGCGCGTTCAATTACCGACAGACCGAGAAACAGGTCGCGTTCGTGGATTTGCTTTTGTCGAAAT
>CAZJJR010000162.1:0-13932 GCA_964546365.1 uncultured bacterium
AAATTAATCTTCTTCTTAATTTTGAATTTTGAATTTTGAATTCAAAAAATGGTCAGGCAAATCAAGAAAAAGCGAGCGAACTCTCTTAGCCCCATGCTCTTAGATTTTCATAACGATAACATAAATAATTAATCCTCCCCCTGGGGGGGATTGAAAATAAATAGGCAACGTTTTACCTTTAAATTCATGGCTAGTCGCTATGTTCGATAAATGGGACAACAGTAATCGCGATCGCCCGATCGCGAGAAAGTTGAATTATTCTGTGTCCTATTCACCATTTCGCGTTCTCAAAAAGAAGATTTTTTACCCTGGATAAGTAGAAAGCGAGATGCACCCTAAATAAACGCCTACTTCCTTCAATGCAATCACCTTAGGAAGTCATTCTATTGAATAGCTCAATTAAGGTGCTTTGGGAAAGAGGGGTAAAACCCCTAGTTTGCTGAATTCTTATAGTTGTAATCAGTTTGGAGAATGTTAAGAATTAAAAAGTAGTATATAGAACATTTGTATGTTACTTTTCTGAAGATAAAAGTATATATTTTTACTATGTAGATATAGATGCACCCTGAACCAACGTTAAGCCCCCTTGATTTAAGGGGGTTTTACTTTGTGCTTGCCGAACAAATGGGTTTACTGAGATTTTGCACTAAGAGGCTCCAGCTTCTGTTTCTCGTTCCCAGGTTGAACCTGGGAATGAGGTTTTGGAGGCCCTACCTCCATTGCTGCAACATTTGAATTTAAAACCAACTACCGATCGCATGATTAGCCACTACGCCCAAAACAGGTGTTTTGGATACTTTTAACTCTTCTAATGCTTGTTCTAATAAGGGACGTTTTAGCTTACCCAGACCGACCACCAACAAAACTCCATTCGTATTAGCTGCCATCCAAGAAATATCTGCTACGCCAATCAGGGATGGAGTATCGTAGATCACTACATCGAAATTATCTTGCAGTTGTTCCATTAAATCTTGCATTTTGGGAGATGCGATCACTTTCAGCGGTTCTGATAAAGCAGAACCGGAAGCCATGATAAATAAGTTATCTTCTAGATGCGATCGCTGAATAACTTCGGTGAAATTAATGTCTTTTGAAATAACATCCGTTAATCCCTTCTGACTTAACAAACCCAAGTAATCGTGAAGAGATGGTTCCCGCAGATTAGTATCTACTAACAATACTTTTTGGCCGATCGCTGCGATCGTTTGGGCTAAATGTACTGCAACCGTAGACTTACCTTCTTTAGCAGCAGATGAGCTTATTACGAGAGAACGAATAGAAATATCGGGACTGAGGAAATGAATGTTCGTATAAAGAGAGCGAAAAGTTTCTTGGAAGCGATTATTATGGCGTTGGGTATATTTTTTATGTCGAAAACCTTTTAGATAAGCATAAAATAATTTAGGTAAAGAACTCCTCTTATCGACATAAGTAAATTTTTTAACTTCGCGCTCAAAGGGAATTATTCCGAGCAATGGAAATTTAGTAATAAATTTTAATTCTTTCGGAAAATAGAGAATATTAATCAATTTATCTAACCCTAAAGCTGCTCCCAAGCCTACTAAAAAACCTAGCAACGTTCCCAAAATCAAATTTTTCTTAAAAGTAGGGGAAGAAGGTTCGGGATCGGTAACGGGCGTTAGTAATTGCCAAGGCACTTCTCTTTGGGCAGAATCAATTCGTAAAGCTTCTCTTTTGGTTAAAAATTGATTCAAATTATCAGTGGCAATTTTTAATTCCCGCTGAATGTCCGAGTATTGGCGAGCTAACATTGGTAATTGTTCTAATTGCCCATTTAAGCGATTGATAGCTTGGCTTAAAGCTTGATTGCGAGAGTTAATTTCCCGTATTTGCTCGGCAAGCTCTTTCTGCACTTGTTGCCCTTCCTGTTGCAACAAAGGAAGCAAATTCTGCCGCTTTTCCCTTAAGAATTGGATATTTGGATTGACTTCCGAA
Organism: uncultured bacterium; assembly: GCA_964546365.1. GTDB lineage: Bacteria > Cyanobacteriota > Cyanobacteriia > Cyanobacteriales > Aerosakkonemataceae > DATNQN01. The sequence continues at coordinate 1,957 of CAZJJR010000162.1, forward strand.
AATCGGGTGGAATCCTTGGCAATTTGAAGGTCTATTTCTTTAATTTGCCCTAGTAAATTTTGATAGCGGCTAGACTGACTCAGCACGGAAGCAGTAGCAGATTCGCTAGGTTGCAGCAACAATTCTTTTTGTAGGTTGGTATAAATAGAACGAGCTTCATCTAATTTTACTTGGTTGTCTAGCCTTTGTGTTGTCAAGGTGCTGATTTGAGACGATAGTTGTTGACTTTGCGTTTCCGGATCGATCAAGTTATACCGTTGTCGAAATTTTTGCAGTCGTTCTTGCAAGATTTCCACCCGTGACTGTAATTCGGGTAGCTGTTTTTCGACAAATTCAAGTCCTTGACGAATGTCTCTTTGGCGTTGTTCTAAGCTGTAATTAAGATATGATTGAGCAACTAAATCGAGTACAGCACGGACTTCCTTCTCATTTGGACTCCGATATCCAACTTCTAGAATTGTATTATTTGGTGAAAGACTTAAGTTGCTAACAATTGAACCGTAGTTAATCCCTGGATATCGCTCTTTTAGTTTGTCGATTACAGGAGACAGCAGTTTAGGACTTTTTAAAATCCTTAGCTTAGTTGCATCCAAAGCAGACTGAGGGCTATTTTCTTGTTTACTGCTCAAGGTACCGGGAACGGAGGATATGATTTGAGTTTCTACAGTTGCAGGCTCGACTAAAACCTCAAATCTAGCTTGATATACGGGCTTTTCCTTTAAAGCTTTCAGAGAAGCAGTGGTTGCTAATGCGATCGTCATTCCAACCACTATTAGTATTCGCCGACGGATCGCTGCTAAAACTTGACCTAGATCTAATCCGCCTTCATTACTGTCATCGGATTGAGCTATGGTAGCTAAAGGGAAGGGTTTTTGAGAGTATCGTCGTCTAGCCTTCATGTTGCCACAATTTTTTTCATAGCTCCTAATTTGACGGCATTTTGCCGTGACAAATATCTCCTAATTTAGCTTATTTAGCTTGGAGCAGAGGTCGCTCAGCTATAGATAATTAAAAATTATACGGGCAAATTCTTCAGCAGAGTTTTGTTCGGCGAAGGATTTCATTTTAGAGCGATCGCACGACTTTTCCGCATCTCCCGACAAAAATCTTACCAATGCCTGACCGATCTCCTGCGGTACAGTAGAATCAACCGTTATGCCAAGTTCGTAGCTTCGGACAATTTCTCCCATCAATCCATAATCCGAACTAAGAACGGGTTTTTCGGCAGCAGCGGCTAAAAGCAGAATACCGCTCATTCCTACATGAAGTTGATATGGTGCTAGAACAACATCTGTTAATTGAAAGTACCCCTGTACGTCCTCTTCTGGAATAAATTCGTAACGATTGATAATTTGGATTGGTTTGGATTGGCAAATTTCTGCGATCCGAGATTTTAACTGCGCTTCTATATTTGATTCTCCTACCAGTAACAAACACATTTTCTGGCAAATTTCGTCAGACAAAGCCGAAACAGCGTCAAGTAATTGATAAATCCCCTTTCGAGTCGTCAAAGCACCAAACAAAAGAAATATTTGTCTGCTTGATTCAATGCCTAAACTTGCTCTCAAACTTATCGAGTCTATTTCTGAAGTCTTGAATATTTCTACCGGATCTGGTAAAGTTACCGCTCTGACGTGAGTTTTAAATTTATCGAAATGTTTGACTGCTAAAAAATCCAAACAAAATAAGTTCTGTAATTGTGGATTTTGCAGAATTCTAGATAAAGCAATTTTTTCCCGCCATTGTTGTAGTCGTTCTTTCTGAGAAGGAAAGTAGTTCGTAAATTCATTGTAATGAAATGTCGGTCTGAAATAAATTCCAGAAAACGGGCAGGGAGATTTGCCTCCCAATGCCAATGGTAACTCACAGGTGTCAAAGTACATCAGCAAGCCATGAGTTGCATTTAATTGTTTTGCATATTTGCAGAAAATTTGCCACTCTTGAAAATTCCGAAAAGCTCTTTTAAGACGCGACTTTCGAGAATTGAGGTTGGCTTCTTCTTCAGGGGTAATGGCAATAAACTGGATATTTTTCTGGCGATCGCTTTTAGCAGTCTCTACTACATCAGCGTGTTCTTGAAGAAATTTGGGAGATACGACAATATAGAGATTACCCGATAGTTTTTGTTCGTGCCAATACTTAATTAAATGTTGGATGTAATTTGGGTGATGACCTTTCACGGAAAGATCGAATAGTATGATTGTGCGATCGCCATCCCCCAAACTTTTATTTTTATCAAGTGTGAGTCCGCTCATCTTAATTTAATTCCGTACTGATATAGAGCGAATCTACTTAATTCCTACTACTGTCATACCTCTAAATCGCTTTATCCCTTCTTAGTACTTTTGCATAGCTTACTCCTTAATTTTCTAAGTAAAATTACCTAATTTGCTTAGCTAAGAGGCTATGACATACATTAAAACAATCCGGAGAATCGATGACTAGATGTAATCAAAAATCTTTACAGATTCTTTACATTAAGGGATATTTCGGAGTAAATTAATTACCGTTCGATCGTAAAACTAAAAATGCGTGAAAACTCCGATCCGATCGCTATCTTTCTGGGCTTCCTGGGAGGTGGTGGTGCAGAACGAGTGATAGTGAGCCTAACTCGCGGTTTTATCAATAAAGGTCTGAAAGTAGATCTGGTCTTGAGCAAGACGGAAAGTCCTCATCTATGGCAAGTACCACCTGAAGTGCGGATCGTCGATCTGGCAAGTAATAACTTATTGAGGAGCGTTCCTGCTCTGATCGGTTACCTGCGGCGGGAAAAACCGATCGCGCTACTGACCACTCTGCACTATACCAATGAGATAGCTATATTAGCAAAACGCTTGTCTGGCGTATCGACGCGGGTTGTCGTGCGTGAAGCTAACACGGTTTCCCAAGTAGCAAAACACGGATCGCAGTTCAAAAGACGTTTAACACCTTTTTTTATCAAATTTCTTTATCCTTGGGCTGATGGCATTGTGGCAGTTTCTCAAGGTGTGGCGCAAGATTTGGTTAATATCGCTGACTTACCTTCAGAATCAATTCAAGTCATTTACAACCCAGTGATGACCTCTGAAATCTTGGCAAAGGCAAAAGAACCCGTAGATCATCCTTGGTTTGCACCAGGACAGCCTCCGGTGATTCTGGGTGTGGGAAAGTTGACCGAACAAAAAGACTTTCCAACTCTAATTCGTGCTTTTGCTGAGGTGCGAAAAGTGAAACAAGCTCGGTTAGTTATTTTGGGATGGGGGGCGCTACGTCCTCAACTGGAAGCTTTAGTGCGGGAGTTAGGTTTAGAGGAAGATGTGGCGTTGCTCGACCACGTAAAAAATCCTTATGCTTATATGAAGCGATCTGCACTTTTCGTTTTGTCTTCCGCTTGGGAAGGTTTGCCAAACGTTCTGATCGAAGCAATGGCAGTGGGAATTCCCGTGGTTTCTACGGATTGTCCGAGTGGGCCATCAGAGATTCTCGATCGCGGTAAGTACGGTTCCTTGATTCCCGTTGGTGACACTAAGGCTATGGCAGCAGAAATTTTAAGCGTTTTATCTGGCAACTCAAAATCTGTCGATCCGACTTGGCTCGATCGATTTAGTTTGGAAACTGCCACTCAAAAATATTTAGAAGTACTAAGTGTTACTTGAAATCAAATCAATATCTCTTTCAAAAGAGATATGTACCTATTTGCTTGCAATTCTAAACTAAATTCCCGTTCGGCTTTCTGACGAGCCCTACGACATAACTTTTGCTGACGTTCTTCATCTTCTAATACCCAAGCAATTCCTCGAGCTAAATCATCACTCTCAAAAGGTTTAGCCAAATAACCATCTTGTTGATGCTCCACAATATCCTTAAGTCCAGTTGCAGCAAAAGCTACCACTGGCGTACCGCAAGCTAAAGATTCCGAGGCTGTTTGTCCGAATGCTTCCTGAATTGATGGTACAATCATCACATCAGCCGATGAATAGACAAGCGCTAGGGAAATATCATCATGAAATTGACCTAGATAATGGGTTTTAAATCCCAAATCAATTGGATTTTCAGGTTGATTATCCCCAAAAACTACTAATTCTAGCCGATCTTGCCATCCTGAAAGACTCAGTTTTTGTAAAGCAGGTTGAAGTAATTGAAAACCCTTTCTTCGATCGCCAGTTGTTCCTGGTGAGACGCCAAAAAGGATCAGCTGCTTGTCTTGTGGCAAATTTAGTAGTTTTCGCCCTATTGGTTTCTCTACTGGTTTATAATTTTCTAAATCGAGGCCATGCGGAATTACTTCTACTCGCAAATTATTAAATAGAGAACTTGATTTAGAGCATTCAGCTAACCAATTGCTGGGGCTAATAATCGTTAAATTTAAGTTTTTCCAATCTCGATTTTTACGTTGCCATATCCAATTAGATAAGTCTTTATTTTGGTTACTTTTCAGTTGCGGACAAGCACCACAGGAGTTGCTATAGCGATCGCACTCTCCAGCATAATGACATCCCCCCGTAAAAGGCCACATATCGTGGAGCGTCCACACTAGGGGTTTTTTGAGCTTGGCAAGGGTTTCGATTTGGATAAAGCCGTTACAAACCCAGTGTAGGTTAATTATGTCTGGGTTGATTTGCTTAGTTTTGAGTGCGATCGGATCCGGCAACCATTGGGTAGAGAACATGGCCCGATCGCGATTTGGGTAAAATTTTAATGGTAAACCAGATGAAGGTGGCCCTAGCTTAGTTAGAATACTTTTTTCAGGAATCACAGTGCGATCGACACTAGACTTAGCTCTTACCAACATATGAGAAATTTCACCAAGATTTTGTAAACCTTGGTGGAGCCGATAAGCAGCACGCGCCGCTCCTCCTTCAATATCAGAAGTACTTAAATGTAGAATTTTCATAACCCAGAAATTAATTAATTTAATAATTCAAACACCAAACAATATTTTGGCTATTGACTTTTTTTTCATCAAAATATCTGTAGCCATCCAGCTAAATGCCAAAATTAGAAGAGAAAAAATTAGTAAATTAGCAGTAGAGATGCGAAACATATCCCCAGGATAAATCCTAGCTTCCACAGTTTGTAAAATTTCCACAAATAAAAGATGAATCAGATATATGCCGAAAGAACAAGCACTTAAGCTATTAATGATTTTATTTAATTGTAAATGCTCTGAAAGAGTGATACCTGCTAGCAAAGCAGTGAAACCTTGAGCTAATTCGTATGTACCCTTTGGTAAAAAATATCCTCCAAAAATATTGATTAGCAGAAATGCGAATACCCATAATATCGTTAAAACAATTTTACTTTTTCTTTGCCCTAAACTTACCATGTCGATCTTACTCAAAATCATGGCGACGAAAATATAAGGCAAGCATCTTATTATCAAAGCTAACTCTGTCAAAATTACCCTGGCAAGTACACTATCTTTAAAGCTTAATAATGAGGGATGGTTTAGCAAAGATTGAAAACCAATACCCGACCCAATTTGAAATGAATTACCCGTTACTAAGAGTATTTCATAAACTACCAAGTTCAAACTAGCTAATCCTATTAAAACTTCTGTCTTGACTTGATTTTTGATTAAAAAAGACAGAGCCTTAACCAGAATAGTTCCTCCTACCAAAAGAGGTAGAAAGTAAAGTTGGAAAGCTGCACCTCCAAACAAAATTATGCCTATTGGATCTTGAAATAATTTACTGAATTTATCCGTTTCATTTTGCAGAAAGTATTTCAATATTTTATAAAGTATATATAATAGAGTCCACACAAAATAAGGAACTAAAAGACGTGCTAGCCGCTCTTTTAGCAAATACTGCCCACCCGTTTTATAGAGTTTATTGAAAGTCAAGTAAAAAGATGTCGCTAAAAAGAAAGGCACCGCAAAGCTAGAAAATTCCAAAATAACTGACCAACCTTGGGGATAAGTGGAAATCCCCTCATCTGAGTGCAATAAAATAACGCCATAGATAGCAACGCAACGAACTAAATCTATACCTAACAATTTTCGATGATTTTTCATTAAAATTTGTTCTAGTTTTCCAAAATAAAAAAATTAATTTATTAATTTTAATTTTCTAAACAGTATTGATATACTTTACTGGTTTTTTCAGCAACATAATCCCAATTCCACTGTTTAGCCATTTCTAAATTATTTTTGCCCATATCTGCAAGTTTTTCTTGGTTAAATAGCGCTAATTTCATAGCATCAAACAGACCGTTTTCCTCCTTGGAATTGTAAAGGAAAGCGCCACCATCACTTAGAATATCCTTAAAAAACCCAGTGCAAGGTGCAATGCAAACTTTTTCATATGACATTGCTAATAAAGCAACTCCAGAAGTTGTAAATATCTTATATGGCAATAAAACACAATCACAAGCGTTAAGATAAATTTGAACTTCCTCATCAGCAACTTGTTGCGGTACAAATAGTATGTTTTCATATCCTTCTATGGTTTCTAAAATGGTATCTTTAATACCCTTTTCTCCCGGTTTTCCCACTATAATCAGATTTATTTTATCTTGAGTTAAATTTTTGAATGAAGCAATCGCTTCTAGAGTTCCTTTGCTACGATATATTCCCCCAAAAAATAGAAAAACCCTATTTTCATTAGGTATATTTAAAGTTTTACGTGCTTCTGCTTGAGTAATTTTATTTGGATAAAATTCTATATAATTACCGTGATACACTACAAAAACTTTATCTTTATGCTGTAAGTTTAAAGCCGTAGCAATTTCTTCCTTCGTACTTTCACAATGAGTAATTATACCATCAAAAAGATATCCGATTATTGCCGCATAAATTTGAGGAATATCGTGCTTTCCATCGCAGATTTTATCAGACCATTCATGAACAGTCCAAACCATTTTAATATTCATTAATTTAAGCAGAATAATTTGGCTGATAAATATTAAAAACTTTATCCCCATAAAAAAAATATTTCTAGCCACGATAAAATCATGAATTGTATGAAAATGTATGATATCTATCCGCTCGGTTTTAAATATTTTGCTAATAAAAAACATACTCCATTGATATTCTTCTATTTCCATTCCTTGCTTATTTAAATGCTCTATCATTAATTTTTTGTAGGGATTGTCAAACCAGTTAGATATAAATATTACTTTTTTTAAATAGCTCATTAGATATCTCCTTTTTGAGTTTTTGCTTATGTTTAACTTGACTAGATTGATAAAGCCTTAAGAATTTACGTTATGTTATTTTTTTTACATAATTTTTCCATGACATTAAGAGTTTCCCGTACCATCTTATCTTTAGAGAAATCTTTAACTCGCAACATCGCATTCTTTGCCATTTCTTGCATTTCCTGGGAATGTCTAATTGCCCAGCGGATTGCTTCCAGTAATTCGATACTATTCCCTGTAGGATAAAGAAGACCATGTACTTTATTTTCGATCATTTCTGGGATGCCACTAGCATCAGAAGAAATCACAGGCAAACCATGAGCCATTGCTTCACTCAGAGCAAATGGCTGTCCTTCAAAATGGGTTGGAAAAATGAAAAGATCGGCAGCTTTTAACCATCTAGGGACATCAGAGCGATAGCCTAAAAATAATATTTTTTCTTCAATTCCGTAATCTTTGACTTGCTCGAGCAAAGATTCTCGCAATTCTCCTTCCCCAATCCATACAAATTTAATATCAGGAAATTCTTGCTCGATTTTGGGAATGATTTTTACTAAATCTTGATGGCCTTTTTGGATACTTAAACGTCCCACAGTTAACAAAATTTTGGTTGTTTCGGATAAACCGATTTCTTGACGAACTTGAGAACGTAATTTAGCAATTTTATCTGGAGTATAATTAATAAATTCTGAGTTAATATCGGTACCATTATAGATACAAAGGACTCGATCTTGTGGAAAATTAAATGAATCGCAGACAAATTTTCGATTATTTTCTGAGACAGCAATCCATTGTTGATTTCTAGCAGCAGCCCAGCCGTAAGATTTCAACCTTAATTGCTGAAAATTAAACCGACGGGGAATTAATTGAAATACAACTAAAGTGGGAATTTTTAATAGTCCACAAGCAAGTATACTTGCTTCTCCCAAATAAGGCCAAGGTAGAACTATATGTATAACATCTGGCTTCAAATCTATCAATAAGCGAATAGTTCTCAAAAAATGAGGTAAATATTCTTTGAAAACTTTAAATCCTGTTTGTTCTGCTGATGCGATATTCAAGGGATGGTAAGAAATTCCTCGGGCTGTAAAATCTGATATTAAAGAAGTTGTCCCTTCAGTATGAGGAAAAGCAGCATAAACATCCCATCCTTTTTTTTGAGTAATCGCATTAGCGATTGTCAGGGCATATTCTTCGGCACCACCCCGATTTTCAGAAGGTAATATAATTAATAATTTCACCCTATTTTCCTTACTTTTGATTAAGTAATTTGTGACGTCGCAAAAAAGAACGTAGGCGTAAATAATAAGGAACGAGAAATCCTGGTAGCAAAAGATTTATTTGACCGCGAACGCCAGATTGTTTAATCCTTTGGATCGCAATCTGAAGCTTTTGCTGGAATGGCATCGCGCCTGAATAAAAAGAATTTACCCATCCAGGATCGAAGTTTCCACTGTGAATTGCTGGCAAAAATACATCGGGGTCGCTAAGAAACATCCGATCGGTAGAAGGGAAGTTTCTACTGACTTGAGGTAAAGTGACAGCACGAGTATACACATTTTCTAATATGGCCTGCCAATTCATTCCCCAGTGAGTTTCTTCAATTTTTCTTTTAGTTCCTTCCCCAAGGGATAATCGGTATTCTTCATTTTCAACCAAGTGGGATAGAGCCGCGATATAATCTTCCAGATTGCGGACGCGGATCAGATTGCCAGTCAGACCGGGCATATCAGATCCCAAAATTTCACATCCATCGTAGAACGGATATCGACTGACCAATGGTACACCGTAGCTTCCAGCTTCCAGTAATGATGTAATGGAGACAAAAGGAAACGAGTCTACGTAGATATCGGCTGCTTGGTAAAATAATGCAGTATCTTCAGTTTGGCCTAAAACTCTGATTCTCCCTTCTACTTGTTCGATTGCGGGAGACCAATCTTCGGTATCACCTGGGCCGATAACTATTAGCATAGCCTGCTTGTATTGTTGCAGTAGAGAAATGTGTACATCGGCAAAGCTAACTCCATCAATTGTTTTATACTTAGGTGCTCTGGCGATCGAGAGTAGTAAAATACTTGTTTCGGGAAGTCCTAATTGTCGCTTTCCTTCAATACGAGAAACCTTTCTATCAGCAGGCTCTAAAATAGTAGGAAGTAGCAGATTGCGTTCTACTTCAATCCCCCTGCGTTCTCGTGCTAAACCCATTCCAGATTCTCGCAGATTAGCCACCACATCGCTGATCCCGGCACCTAACCAAAAACAGTGATCCCCATGATTGACGCGAATAATCGGTGGTGATTGCGCTGGATTGGCAAACGCAATCATCGGTACTACATCTTGTTCCCAAGTATGGAGAAAAACTACATCGGCGTGGGCAGCTATTTTGACTAGTTGTTTAGCTCGATCGACAAACCCGCCATTATTTTCGTCTAGTTGATATATTTTACCGTGACTGTTATTTACAGCATCTCTTAGGATTTTCGGTATTTCATAGGAAGCTTGTTTGGTTAAAACTAAAGAGTGCGATCGTTGCTTATCCTGCTGAATCCAGCGTCTCACAAATCTGGGAATGCCACTGTAGCCAGAAATATTGGTCGCAATGTGCAGTATGTTTTTCGGTATGGGAGGCGATCCTGGCCTGCTTGGGGAAGGAAAACTATTTTGGATCGCTTTTTGTCCGATCGCAATCAGAATTTGCTCCAATTCTGGGCTAACAAAAAGACCACAATGACGATGTTGAGCATGATAAGCTGCCAAGCAAGCATTCATCGCTGCGGCTTCGTAATGACCCTTTGCTGCCAATTTTTGGGTTTCGGCCACCAGAGTGCGGAATATTTGAAAGTTTTCTTGGATAAGGCGACTACCTTCTTCTCGCCACAGGCTAAATATATCGCTAGCTATCTTTTCCATACATTTTCGATCTAATTTATCTAAATCTAAAAAGGTAACTAAGACTTAGTTACATCAACTATAGAAGAAGCAAGGAAGATTCCTAGAGGGGATCTCCCCGCTTCATTCATAGTGGTTATAATTAAGCTTGCTTACTTAGGTCAGCGGTAATGTGGGGATAATCAGCCCAGCAAACGGAGTTTGGGGTTTTGCTCCCATATCTGCAAAAATATTTACAGCCATTTGTCGGGCGCGAATATCGGTACGAGGATTAGGAACCTTATCGCTATCTAATGCCCACATCCATTGAATAGAACCGGTCGAGAAGACTTTTGCACCGCTAGGGGCTTTGTAACGAACCGTATGAGAGGTATAAATGTCTGTTCCGGGCGGTAGAGATGGAAGCGAACCCCTTGGCTCAACTGGTGACTGGGATAGAATAACTAAACCAGGAGGCGTAAAGCCATTATTAACCACTGCATCCCACTCATATCCCACTAATCCTGGCAGGATATCGCCGTTTTTGAGATTAGTATTTACATAGTAAGGATCTGAGCTATTAGTGACGACATAATCACTTCCCTCATAAAGCCTCACACCTCCGCCATTATCACCTATGTACATTACTCCTAGCAATTCGTTTTCAGGTCTGTTAAGTTCGGGGCTGCGGAACACGGTTGTAGCTTGAGAAATGTCATTTTGTGCCACTGGGTCAAGTGCCCAATCGCCTTTATAGCCAACCATTACTCGGTTAGGCTCTCCAGTACTGGAGGGTTCAAATCTGACTCGCCAATAGGCTGTATTTGCCGAGAAGAACGCCAAGTTAATACCGTTGTCGCGAGCTTGTTCTACGCGATCGCGCATTTCCATCGACCAGTACTCATCGTGACCGGGAGATAAGAACATATCCTGGGAATACAGCTGGAGCGGGTTAGTATGAACGTCTAGGTTTGTGTAATAGGAAACATCATAGCCCTGAGATTCCACCCATCGCACCATGTTGTATTCCCATGTCAACAGATTATTAAACGCTTCGATATTACCGCTTTGACCAAAGGGCCGATCGAAGGAAACCTTGTAAGCTCGTTCGTTATCTTCACTATTGAAGTTATACAAGCTGTAACCACCATAATTGTTATATGCTTCATAAGTGGTAAAAGAAGCTTGGAATCCTACATTGGTCGGGCGATCGTCGTCACGCACGGCAAACCAAACTTGAGATTGCTTACCAGATGACACTTCTATTAACTTCGCAATGTATAAACCGCTAGTCCAATCATTGCCAACCTGCAAGTTATAAGAAGTATTCCAGTTGTATTCAACCAACCTCGTGCTTGGATCGATCGTCGGACCGCCCTGATTCACACCATCAAGTTCGCCACTACTGGTGATGAATCGACCGCCAGTACCTCCGTAATAACCTAGACGATAAATATCGACTTTGTACTTACCGGGTTGTTGCAAAGAAACCTTCAGGGGCAGCACTTCTCCCTGATTAACGCTGGTCGCTCCAGCAAAACCGGCAATCTCGTCATTAACAGCCAGATTGGTAATTTCCCAATCTCTTGTACCTGTTTTTTGATTTTCGATCGTGATTGGATTTAGCTCGGCTACGTTAGCCACGAAACTTAACACATTTTCAAATGTATTAGTAGCATCGGTGTAGCTGGCAGTTGCTCGCACTTGCTTGCCTAACAGAGAATTATCTAACGTCAGTTTCCGTTCCGTTGCTCCAGCAATATCGATCCAAGAGTTATTTTCCAACTGCTGCCACTGATAGTTAATGGTCACTCCTGTGATGCCATCCGCATCAATCACATTTGCAGTTAGGGTATTGCCAGTGGTAGCACTGCCGCTAAGGATAGCCACACCCGCTTCATTAACGTTAATGACGGGATCTGTAGCGCTACTGAAGATATTTTCGCTGCTGCCTAAAGCATCGGTGTAGGTGGCTCTGACCCGCACTTG
>CAZJJR010000163.1:0-6439 GCA_964546365.1 uncultured bacterium
ATGCCTTAGCAATACCCCTGAAAACGCCATTTTTAGAATGGGAATGGCTGCATGATGTAGAAAATTCCGGTAGCGCAAAAGCTCAAACTGGATGGCTTCCCCAACATTTAACAGTGTGGCAAGACAGGCAGTTAATTGCTGCTGCCCCACTTTACGTAAAGAGTCATAGTTATGGCGAGTTCGTGTTCGATCACCAGTGGGCCGATCTAGCGCAACGGTTAGGCATCCAGTATTACCCGAAATTGTTAGGAATGACGCCGTTTACTCCAGCCGAAGGTTATCGATTTTTAATCGCACCAGGAGAAAACGAGGATGAACTGACGGCGTTGATGGTAGCCGCCATCGACCATTTTTGCGATCGCCATCGCATATCTGGCTGTAATTTTCTCTACGTCGATCCAGAATGGCGACTAGTGATGGAACGCCACGGCTTTATAAGTTGGCTGCATCACAGTTATGTTTGGACAAATCAAGGATTTAAAACTTTTGATGATTATTTAGCCGTTTTTAACGCCAATCAACGTCGGAATATCAAACGAGAACGCAAAGCTGTCTTACAAGCGGGTTTGCAAGTGCGAACGCACGCGGGCGACGAAATCTCCAAATCTTTACTCAGCCAGATGTACCAATTTTACAGCGACCACTGCGACAAATTTGGCTGGTGGGGAAGCAAATATCTAACTAAACGATTTTTTGAACAACTTTATCCCAATTATCGCGATCGCGTTTTACTCGTCGCCGCTTACAGTGAAGAAAACGATCGGCATCCCATCGGAATGTCTTTTTGTATCGCGAAAGGCGATCGTCTTTACGGACGTTATTGGGGTTGCCAACAAGAAATCGACTGCCTGCACTTTGATGCCTGCTACTATACACCGATCGAATGGGGAATCAAACATAGCATCCAAATTTTCGATCCCGGTGCTGGTGGAAGACACAAAAAACGTCGCGGTTTTCCCGCTACTGCCAACCACAGCCTACACCGCTATTATCATCCCCGCCTCAGTCAAATTTTGCGGTCTTACATCAATCAAGTTAACGAAATGGAACAAGAAGAAATTGATGCCATTAATCAAGATATTCCCTTTAGCCGTCGCGAACCCAAACTTGATGTGGATATAGAAATTTAAGGAGTCAGAATTCTCCCATTTTCCGAGTCACGAGTCAGGAGTCACAAACCAAAACCGATCTGAAAAGAAGAATTTCAGTTATTTACTCCACGATCGATCCAACTATATATCTGTGTACCCTTTGGGAAAGCTTTGCTTACATCTACGTAGCCTACGGCAAGGCTATCGCCTACATCTGTGGATATCTGCGGTAAAAATTCTTCTCTGACTACTTTTCGGATCGGTTCATTTGATAAGAATATGAATTTTTAACGCCATAGATCTTAAACTATAAATAAGCCGAGCGTTTAACACGAATTAACGGTCAGGGAATTCAATCAAATTTTGACGTGAAGATGAATCAAACTACTGAAACCATCACAACGATTGATGAAAAACTTTCCAATCGTGAAATCCAACTCGATCCAGCGGGATATTTTATTATTTATCTAGACCGGAATGCCGAACTAATTTGTGCCAAGCATTATACGAATGTAATTAACGATCGAGGTTTAGCTGTCGATCCGGAAACTGGAAAAGTAATTCCTGCCAAGGGAAAAGTGGAAAGAACAGCGACTACTCTTTTTACTGGCAGAACTGCTAAAGAATTGTGCGTGAAAATTTTGGAAGAAACTCAGCCCTGTCCGGTTAGTCTTCTGGATCATGCCGCTTATTTAGGGCGAGAATTCCTGCGGGCTGAGATAGCTTTAATTAATGGGCAAGAATACGTGCAGGACTAGGAGCCCATTGACTGATACCAATAATAAGTTGCCATTGGAATAACGGTGGCAGCGATCAACAAACCAATTACCCAACCTGTAGAACTACTGCGTTCGGTTTCTGTTTCTTCCGCCTTGGCAAAAGTACCTTCCACCTGAAGGTTGTCAGCTACCTGTGGTGGGCCGGGATCGGGCTGACCGGATAATACTGCAACCAAGCGATCGCTAGCATCAGAAAAGGCTTGGTTGTATTTATCACCTTGTTTTAGCGGTACTAAGACGGTTTCGGAAGCTACGCTGTGGGCAATTTCATCTGGCATGATGGATTTTACCTTGTCACCAGTATGAATAGCGGAGGCATTCGTTACCGTATCGATCGCTAGCAAAGTTTGATTAGCTTGCGCTTCGGGAGTGGGAAACCACTTTTCAAACAATTTATCGGTAAAGCTTTGAATTGTTTCATCGTAATCGAGGTGACGAATAGTAACGATTCGCACTTGATTGTTGGTTTGGGTTGCTAAATTTTCGAGAGAACTGCTAATTTTCCCTTCCGTAGCGCGACTGAGAACTTCAGCTTTGTCAATTACCCAAGTGCGATCGCCTGCTGGGAGAGTTGGCATTTCATAGATACTCGTCGCCCAAGCCGGTGCGGTAAATATCTGACTTGCCAGTAACATTAACCCTACTGACAAAATCAAATGATGGAGAAATTTTCTCCCATTGGTAATGTGGTATGAGAACTGTTTCATGGAACGAACCGAAAAAAGGCTTTTTTCCAAAATACTACGATCGTCATTCGATTTTAGATTTTGGATTTTAGATTTTTGATGGAATCTCACCCATATGAAGGCAGATAAAGTCGATCGCTGATGAAAGTCCTTCTCGTGCCTTTAAATTAGTAAAAATAAAAGGTCGATCGCCGCGCATCTTTTTGGCGTCTCGTTCCATCACAGCCAAATCTGCCCCCACCATTGGCGCTAAGTCTATTTTGTTAATCACCAGTAAATCGGATTTGGTAATACCTGGCCCGCCTTTACGGGGAATTTTATCACCTGCGGCTACATCGATCACGTAAATCGTTAAATCTACTAATTCCGGGCTAAAAGTAGAAGCGAGGTTATCGCCGCCGCTTTCGACAAAAATTAAGTCGAGATCGCTAAATTTTTCTTCCATTTGTTCGATCGCAACTAAATTCATCGAAGCATCTTCGCGGATCGCCGTATGGGGACAGCCACCAGTTTCTACACCCAAAATGCGATCGCTACCCAAAGCCTGCGATCGGACTAAAAACTGAGCATCTTCCTGAGTATAAATATCATTAGTTACCACCGCAATACTGTAGCGATCGCGCATTGCTTTACACAACGCATCAACTAAAGCCGTCTTTCCCGACCCCACTGGGCCAGCAATTCCCACCCGGAAAGCATTCATACCATTCACTCCTGCGCTATCACATTTACTATTTTGGCAGGGGGCAGGGGGCAGGGGGAAAGGGAAAGGGAAAGAGAAATTTATTAACTCTAACTCCTGAATTCTGACTCCTGAATTCTGACTCCTTCTTCAACTCCGAAATAAACGACTGTACTGAGTTTCATGAGTCATACTTGCCAAAGATAATCCCCATCCACAAGTACCGATTTGGTCATCATCCAAAACGAGAAGTTTTTCTGTGGTGCTAATTATATAAGGATGTAAATCTAAAAGTAGCTGTTGACCCGCAGTTTGCCCTAAAGGAATCAATTTGACGCCAGAATTCACCAAATTGGTCGCCCAACTGTGTAAATAACCGATTGCGGCGACATCAGGAGAAATCTGCCAATGAACGGCGGCGATCGCAAAAGCGATCGCGTAATTACAATTTTGATTAAGCTGGGAAAATACAGAACTCAGTTCAGGTTGCAACTTTTGCAACAAACGAGATAAAGCCCTACCCATTTGCCAACTTTGTTCCCGCAATTCTTCAGTCTCCCTAGCTGCGGAAGCCCAAGCATTCCAATATTCTAAAGTATGTAAATCAACTAATTTAGCAGACTGATAACCGCGTAACATCAGCCACGCCTCTAGCCGAATCGCACCGTAGCGAAGTTCTTCCTCCAGCCAATGTTGCAGACTTTGCCGATCGGAAATTACACCTTTTTCCACTAAACTTTCTATACCTTCCGAATAGCTATATGCCCCCACTGGTAAAGCAGAATTAGTTAGTTGCAGTAAACTTAAAAGCGCCAAATTATCAACCATAAGAGAATGATTCGCTCGATTTAGCCGAGATTTCTAACAATTTCACGGGTAGCCTCTATTTAATTTTGACTTTTTACCGATCAATGGCTATGTCCGTAAGCACCTGCTTCCGGCTGAAACGGGACAACTTCCTCTTGTACTTGTACCCCCAGATGGTCTAGCATATCCTTCAATACCGAATCGGGAGATAAGCGTAAGTAGGTGGGTGCAATTTCTAAGGGTACGTGACGATTTCCCAAATGATAAGCAGCCCGCAACAGCATTAGAGGTGTATCCGCTCTCACTGTTAAAACAGGTTCCGGTTTAGCAGCTATCCTTACCAGCGTACCGTCCTCGGATTTTAACAAATCGCGATCGCGCAAAACCGTTCCTCTAGGTAAACGGAGGAACAACTCTTCTCCTTCAGGGGTCTGCAAACGATAACGGCTGCGCGTGCGCTCAAAAGCTGTCAGTGCAAGAGTAAAACTGGCTGCCACATGAGAATCTGCTGGTAAAATTTCCGTCAAAACTAACATGATTTTAGGGAAAGAAAAAGAAACGGAGAAAAAAAGAGAAAAACAAAATAGTAAGTATTATATATTTTCCCCATCCCCCATCCTCCCATCCTTCTTTCCCTATTCCCTCTTCTCCAAATGGACAGTTCAAAAATTGGCTGAGAATCTGTGTTTACACTAGCCGTCAAGCCTAGATAGCGATCGCGGTTTTCGGATTCAGTTCTCAAACTGTCCTCAAATCCGTATATTCACCAGGATGGGTGATTTGAAATAGAAATCAAATGATTTATTACTAGATCATAAATAGGTGATATCACTGGGGTGCATTTTTCAGAGGCTTATCTGATTTATCAGTCGTGAAGGGAATTATGAGTTTAACCATGAATGCCGCAACAACTGCCCCAGCTACTAAATTCAACAATCAAATTAAGCAACTAAAAGAAGTTACATTTTTACCAAATGTTGAATCTACTTATTTTTTACAAGGAGTGCTAGAAGGATTTATCGATGGCATTTTAATATTAACAGAACAAAAAGAGTTAGTTCATGCAAATCAAATTGCTACAAGAATTTGTAATCAATTTGCCGAATTGGAACACCAAGAAACTTTAATACCTGCGGAAATTTGGCGAATTTGCGAATCTTTAATTGAAAGTCGCGATTTGTTTTTAAATCAAAAAATCGTGCTAGAGTCCGAATTCTGCCCCAATAACTCGATTAATTTACGGATACGCGCCCGCTGGCTAAAATTAGAGCAAATCAAGCGTCCTTGTTTGTTAGTAACTCTAGAAGATCGCTATCAATCACTTCAGAGAATGGTCAATAACGACACTCAGCAATTTAATTTAACCCCTCGAGAAGCAGAAGTTTGGTTACTTTATCGTACCAACCATTCCTATAAAGAGATCGCAGATAAATTATACATCACCCTCAATACAGTCAAAAAACATATGAAAAACATTCATGCCAAAAGAAAAGCAATTTGTGAGGAGGAAATCTAAATATACTAGCGGATAAACGCTAGGAACCAGACTGAATACGCAGCAATTCTCGATCGATCCTTTCTTGAAGTGCCGAATCGGAATTGCGGCTCTTATTGATCTGAAAGAAGCGAGTAACAGATAACTGATTAGCTTGTATAGTTACTCTGGAAAAATCACAAAAATTCTTCACATCATCTCGGATGCTAATATTGAGATCTTCTAATTGTTGTGGTACATCGCAAGTAATATCAGGTATATTACCACCAGTTCTATTCTTAATTTCTCCTACTAAAGCTTGCCGTCTTTTTTCAATGGTAAAAGCAGCCCTAGCAAATCTCACGACTTCTTCATCGCTGACAGCTTGCGCGTAAGCAGAAGAACTGAACATCATATTAGGTGAATTTGCCGATAGATCGGGAATTACTCCATATAGCAAACCAAGCGAAGAAAGTAAAGTAACCAAAAAAGATCGCGACAGCATCCCATAGGGGAAAGAGCGAGAAATATCAACGTATAATTTCATCATGCTGGAATAGTTTTAAGAACTAACACGCTAAATTGTTTCAATAGTTTTGAACTATTTTAGGAGTGTTAAGTTCCTCCATTTGGGTGATGACTGACTACTTGCATAGATGACAAAGTGCGATCGCACTCGTTTGCAGAGTAGCAGTAGGGTCTGCCCCTTGTTTCAAGCTAATCTCTAAGTCTAGCAGGATCGGTAAAGCAGCAGAAAGTTTTGAGAGTTGGAGATTTTTCACTTCTTGCTGCAAAAAGTAAATTCGTTTGGGGTTAGCGACGTCAGCTTGGGCAGCGATAACTTTCTCATCTCGTTCCCCAGCGTCCATCATCAGCCTTACCCACAACCAAGTGCGAAACTGTCCCACCAGAGTAGCAAC
>CAZJJR010000163.1:6468-13884 GCA_964546365.1 uncultured bacterium
CGATCGAGCAAATCCGCAACTAATCCTAAAGCTTTCCCAGTGTCACCCGATCGAATCGCACTGGCCAGTTGCAAGCTATTTTGAGTATTCGCTGTTACTAGTGTAGCAACCCGCTCCGCATTTAATGGTTGGTTAACACTCAGTCCGAACAACTGTAATTTTTTCAATTCCCCAAACAACAAGCGAGTATCGTTACCCACCGATTCAGCTAAAACTTCCACACCATCGTTAGTTAACCTAACTCCCATTTCTTGCGCTACTTCCTTGACTCGCTGTACGATCGAGTCGGTCTTCCAAGGCGGAATCGGTGAAAACTCTCGAACATCAGCATATTTTTGGATTAACTTAGTGGATTTCAGACGCCCATCCGGTTTATGGCGGCTGGTCATCAACAAAACCGAAGATTCAGGTATAACTGGTAAAGTACGTTGTAACTCTGCTAATAAATCTTCTGGACATTGCTGACAGATATTCGTATCTACCAACCAGACTAAACGCCTACCCGTGCCAAAAATTGGCGTCATGGCTTGATTTAATCCTTCAATTATGGCATCTGGTTGTTCTGGAGATATTTTGTCATAGTTAAAGCTAGCCCAGTCGGGATCGAGTACCGATTCCCGTAAATTATTAACCGCTTGTTGGAGTGCAAAGTCATCCTCTCCCCAGAAGAGGTAAATTGGCATAAAAAGTACCTTGTTGATAATTCATAGTTAATGTTTCATGGTTTATATCATCGTTCATCATTTATCCTAATGAGTCGATGAGCGATCAATTATAAACTTAGAGGTAAAGCTTACCTCCACTATTCAAGTTAAGAATGCGAGGCTATCAAGGTTGGACGAGAACTATCAAACTTACTTAAATCGGGTAGCACGTATGATGCTACCAGAAACATACAGATCTCAAGTACAGCACATTCAGGAATCGCCCAAGTTTCAGACCCGTCCAGAAGGTGGCTTCCAAGCTGTGCCATTTCCCGGGTATACGGTAATTACCCCGCCAGCAGAAGAAGATGGAGAAAATTTACCTTTTTATACGCATTTGAAGGATTGTCAAGCGCAACTCATACAGGTGCTAGGGTCCGATTTTCTAGCACCCATCCCACCTTCTAGTTTTCATTTAACCTTAGCAGATTTGATTTGGGACAGTGCTTATCGGGATGTAACAAGCGATAATCACCAGTTTGACGAGCAATTGCGCGATCGCATGGGACAAATCTTTCAACAGTGCCAGCCTTTGCTCAGTGGGGGTATTCCCATTCGATGGCAAATCCTGGGATTGATGGTGATGCCCAGAGCATTAGCGGTTTACGTCTTGCCCACAGAAGAATCTTCTTACGATCGCATTCTGAAATTCCGCCAAATGATATACCAAAATGGCAATTTGATCGCTTTGGGTATCGAACAGCAATATAATTTTACAGCCCACATCACTCTGGGATATTTTGGCAATATATCCCCGGATCTCGATCGCGATCGTCTCAGCGCTACCTTGTCTGAGTTTAACCAGCGATGGTTGGACAATACACCGGAACTTTTCGTAAAACGGGCAGAACTCAGAAAATTCGAAGATCGGCCAATCAGATTGACGATATGACTCGTTATTATCGTCAATCTGATTGGCCGATCTTGGAATTTTAGATTTGAGATTTTAGATTTTAGATTGGTAAAGTTAGCCAAACTCCGATAATCTAAGGAAATTAATCGCTTACCAAATGATCGAAAATCTAAAATCCTTAAATCTAAAAATCGGATGAATTTGCCTATCCATCCCATCATGGAACAAAGTTTCGCTGTCATCGATCGAGAATTCGGCGAACACAGTTTCAATTCATCAGAATATGCAATTGTCCGGCGAGTAATTCACACGACAGCTGACTTTGAATTCAAACAACTAATTAAATTTAGTTCTGGAGCGATCGAAGCGGGAATTGCTGCCATTAGGCGTCGCACGCCAATTGTCATCGATGTGGGAATGGTTAAACAAGGGGTTGCTGGATTAATATCCCAAACTTTTGGCAACCCCTTAATTGTAGCTGTGGAGCAGGCAAAAGAAGCACTCCCCGGCAAAACACGCACGGAAACAGGTTTACTTGAATGTTGGCGACAATTTCCCGAAGCTATTTTTGCGATCGGTAATGCGCCAACTGCTTTACTAGCTCTTTGTGCTGAGTTACCATCCTCATCAGTAAAACCAGCATTAATCATCGGCGCACCCGTCGGTTTCATCTCGGTGGTAGAATCTAAAGCCACTCTTGCTTCTCTCAATGTTCCCCAAATTCGCGTCGATAGTCGCAAAGGAGGTTCTCCCGTTGCAGCTGCGATCGTTAATGCTTTAATCGTACTCGCTTGGGAAGAAGAAAAGGGGCTCTCTTGCTAGGAGCTAGGGTACAGGGGGCAGGGGGAAAGGGTAAGAATAATTTAATTTTTCTTTTCACTTTCATCCTTTATACTTAATCCTTCAGACTTTATCCTTTCCCAATCTAAGATCGAAAATATAAAATCGAAAATAAAAATGTCTGTTCATGTGGTTGGAATAGGGTTGGATGGTGCATCTGGGCTTACCGAATCGGTAAAGCAAATTGTGGAAAGAGCTACCTTATTAGTAGGAAGCGATCGCCACTTGAATTATTTTCCCAACCACCCAGCAGAACGAATTTACTTTGGCGATATCACATCGGCAATTCGGCAAATTTCCCGCCGTTTGTCTGGGAATGAAATAATAGTAATTTTGGTGACGGGCGATCCTTTATTTTTTGGGTTAGGGCGTTTGTTATTGGCAGAACTTCCAGCAAATGAATTAACTTTTCATCCCCATGTCAGTTCTATTCAGCTAGCTTTCAACCGGATCAAATTACCTTGGCAAGATGCGCTGGTAATTAGCGCTCACGGACGTTCTTTTGATGAGCTTACCGAAGTCTTGCAGCAAGGTGCAAGCAAAATAGCAGTGCTGACGGATGAAATTCATTCTCCCCACGCCATAGCACGCCTGCTACTATCCTTGGATTTACCCAGTCAATACCAATTTTGGATTTGCGAAAACTTAGGCGGTATGGATGAACGGGTAGAGTGTTTGCCAATGGCAGATGTGCTAGATCGCACCTTTGCCCCCTTAAATGTAGTGGTATTACTGCGGCAAACTAACTCATCTGTAGGGGAAATCAATTTAGAAACCCTACCGACAATTGGGTTACCCGATTCTAGCTTTCTTTGTTTTAGCGATCGTCCTGGCTTGATGACCAAGCGAGAAATTCGCATCTTAATTTTAGGAGAACTAGCATTAAAAGACGGTCAAACCATCTGGGATGTGGGTGCGGGGACTGGTTCGGTTTCCATTGAAATTGCTCGACTATTTCCCACCTCATCAGTGTACGCGATCGAAAAAACCTCTGCCGGTACCGCCTTAATCGAGCAAAATTGTCGCCGCTTACAAGTAAACAACGTGATTTCCATTCACGGTACTGCTCCTAGCATTTTATATCAACTAGCCCAGCCCGATCGCATTTTCATCGGTGGTAGTGGTGGCAATTTAAGAGAAATTTTAAATATTTGTGGCGTTCAACTAGTCTCTAGTGGCGTATTAGTGTTAGCTCTTGCCACTTTAGAACATCTTAATATCGCTCTCGACTGGTTGATTGAAAGAGAATGGAATTACCAATTGTTACAAGTAAACTTATCTCGCTCTGTACCAGTCGGATCTTTAACCCGGTTTTCTCCCCTCAATCCCGTGACGATTTTGACTGCCAGTAAAAAATAATGGCAGGGGCTAGAGATTAGGGGGTAAAGGGAAAGGGGAAAGAGAATAGTAGAATTTTACTTTCTAAGTTACGCGATCGCTAATATTCCTGTTCCTGCGATCGAAAAACTTAAACTTCTGTCTATAATCTTGAAAAATATAATAAAACTCCGGTTGTTGCCAATAAGCAGAAAATTCCCGATGCGCCAGCTAAAGGTTTCTCAGCTAATCCAGTAATCCAGGGAGAAACTTTGCCAGTATACTTAACCAATTTGGCAGTATCGGTAGTGGCAATACCCCAAATCCAACCCGCGTGTAAACCCCAAGCTAAACCTAAATTACCATTATCAACCCAACGAGCCAACACTAAAACCATTCCCATCAAGCAAAGCCCTGGTAATTGCGGCAAAGTTTCGCGGATTTCCCACACTAAGTGTAAAACGGCAAAAATCAAACTAGAAATAATTGCTGTTACCCAAATAGAATAGTCCTGCTGAAGTTCGTTTACCAAGTAGCCTCGAAAAATTAGCTCCTCTGTCCCGCTAATCCATAACCCTAATAATAAAGTTGTTGCCAAAGTAGGCACGAGTTGGCTGGCATTTTCCCAGCGCCAACTAATCCAACCCAGCGCCCATTCAATGGTAAATATACCAATAATACTAATTACCCCTAAAGCTAATCCCAGTAAGACAGAAATTAAAATAGAAAGTTGCCAATTTAATCCGTAATTTGAAAAAGATACTCCCTCCACTCTGGCGATTCCCCACAATAAAAAGGGTGCAATCAGATAAAGAGGTGCCAATAAAGGCAGCTTTTGTGCTGCCTCCAAAGGCTTTGGCGGATGCCAATTAAGGGCAATTGCCACGGGAATACCTACGGGCAACCAGCATCCAAAAAAAAAAAAAAAAAAAGCGATCGCTCTCAAGAATGCTGGAGCTTCAGCAAAAAACAACCGCATCTAGCCAATTGTCCCTCGTGCGTTCAACGTGATTTTTGTCATTTGTCAATAGTCATTAGTCATTTAAATTTTTCCATGACCAATGACCTTTTGACTAACGATCTTTTAGATTTTATTCCTCGTCGTCCGATTCATCAGAGGAGGCAGATCCCTTACCATTTGTCGAACCATTTTTATCAGCGTCAACTTGGATCAAGTGAATGTGCTTGTAGCCCAACTTGATTTCAAATTCATCGCCTGGTTTTAATCCCATTGCCTCTGTATAGGTAGAACCTATCACGATTTGGCCGTTTTTATGGACGCTTACCCGATAAGTAGCTTCCCGACCGCGACCGTCTTTTGAAGAGTCTGGGTCGAGAGGAATACCCCGTGCTGCTAGCAAAGCGTCATAAAAATCTGTTAAGTTAACGCGAGTCTCATTATTTTTAGTAACGCTATAGTAGCCACAAGCCTTAGCGGTTTCCCGGCGCGATAAATGGGAAAGTTCTTTGACTTTTTGAAGTAGTGCCTTTCCTGTTAGTGGTGCTGTTATAGTTTCAGTCATCGGTTTGCGAAATATCCAGTCTTTAACTTAGTTAATCGAGTGGGTCCTCAGCAGAACCCTACTAATGAATATATCGTTAAATGGGGTAAGTTTGACAACTAATTTTATTAACTTATCTGAAAAATAAAATATTTATTTTCCCCGCGACAACTTTTAGCTAGATCGGAAAGGCTTAGGTGACTAATTAACAAGGGTAACCAGCGAGATTTTCTCTCAAAAATATACATTATGCTACATATTTTAGAGTAAATGTCTACAAAGATCGAAGTTTTGACTCGGAACGATGCTGCTCGATCGCATATTTATAAGGTATGCAAACTTGGTATCGAAGATATCAGGGCCATATTTAAAAGAAAAATCTATCTTTGAGAACATTTACTGAAAGACACACATATATGTTTCTGGCATGAGGCTACGAGCTAAGAAAACAAAAAACAGCATCAGATTGCCAACAAAGCCTTACTATACTGTGCTTGGCAATAGAGTAGATATTCAGCCTTAAACTAGAAAGAGTAACGCTTTAATCTTTGTCAGATCGGGACACTAGATCGAGCGTGACACCCCTGAGTAGAAAAAAGTGCTTTTCTAGTGCGGGTTTAAATATTGACATGAAGGTTCAAAACGATGCAAGTCCTATTTAAAATTTTTAGGCAAAGTCAAAATACGCCTTATCGCTTTCAGACTTATATTTTGGATGTTCAGCCTGGAAATACGATTTTAGAGTGTCTAAATCGTATCAAATGGGAGCATGATGGGACTTTAGCTTTTCGGAAAAATTGCCGCAATACTATTTGTGGGAGTTGCGCGATGCGGATTGATGGTCGATCGGCGTTAGCTTGTAAAGAAAATGTGGGGGATGAACTAGCTAGACTAAAAAAATCAGCTATTAATGATATACCTTCTCAATCTTTACCAGAAATTACCATTGAGCCGATGGGCAATATGCCAGTACTGAAAGATTTGGTAGTGGATATGAAAAGTTTCTGGGACAATCTAGAGGCTGTCGAGCCTTATGTTAGTACTGGTGCCCGAAAAATTCCAGAACGAGAATTTCTACAAACTCCGGAAGAAAGAGCCAAGCTAGACCAAACTGGTAATTGTATTCTTTGTGGTGCTTGTTATTCGGAATGTAATGCTCGCGAGGTTAACCCTGATTTTGTAGGGCCTCATGCGTTGGCAAAAGCTTATCGGATGGTAGAAGATTCTCGCGATGGGGAAACCGAAGCTAGATTAGAAAAATACGATCGAGGTACTCAAGGAGTATGGGGTTGCACTCGCTGCTTTTACTGTAATGCGGTTTGCCCGATGGATGTCGCGCCGATGGATCAGATTGGTAAAATAAAGGGGGAAATTCTCGATCGCAAAAACGAACAAGCCAGTCGGTCAATTCGCCACCGTAAGGTATTGATCGACCTGGTAAAAGAAGGAGGCTGGATCGACGAACGGAAATTTGGCTTACAGGTGGTTGGTAACTATTTTAAGGATATAAAAGGTTTGGTTAGCTTAGGGCCATTAGGATTGAGAATGCTGATGCGCGGGAAATTCCCACTCGAGTTTCATCCATCCGAAGGAACCGAACAAGTGCGATCGCTCATCGAATCCGTTCGAGATTTAAAGTAAATCGAGCGAAGCAAAACGACCACAAAGAAAAAATCATCAATTTTACTGAAGGTGAGAAACCGAGTCTCTAGTAACTGAAAAGTCAATCAAATAGATTGAGACACTACTTAAAAACTCGGTTTCTTTTCTTTGAGATATATTTTTCGGCGCGGATCTCAGAGATATAATTAGTTATTTCTATTTTAAATTTCCGCCTTTAGCTAAAATTCCCCGTAACCAGTCCGGCGACGAGTAGCACTAGCCAAAGCTCGTAAAGCGTAAGTACCGGATTCGCCTGCCTGATATGAATTGGCAAGTAAAAAATAAGTGCCTGAAATCGGTAAAGTGGCTACAATCCTGGCATTTTTACCACCTCCGGAGTCGTCATCTTGGGCAAGTTCGCGACCATTGGGTGCTACTAAAATCAAAAATGGGTCGATTTCCTGGCTTCTCATATCAATCACCACCTGTTGACCGGCACTTCCTTCAAACCTGTAAACTTTGAAAAAGCTGTTATCTACAGGTAAAACGTTATCGCCAGGGCCAAGTCGGTCGTTGATGATGCGTCCGTTCAATACTA
>CAZJJR010000164.1:0-13859 GCA_964546365.1 uncultured bacterium
GGATGTTTCCTGGCATCCTTTATTAGCGAGTACCAATGTTCCAAAGGGATTAGTTGCTAAACCGGGTTTGATTTATCAAGCCGTGACTCGTTCGATTCCGATTCCGATTCGGATTTTTGTCGAACAAGTACAACCTAAACAATTGTTAAGCGTGAGGATTCTCACGATCCCCGGAGTGGAAGAAAGAATTACTTACAAAGTGGAGTCTACTGTTTGTGGTACGGAAATTTCTTATTCCATTACTTTGCGCGGCTGGTTATCTCCTTTGATCTGGTCGCTGATTCGGCCTAGTGCAGCGCGAGTGGCTACCCAATTAGCTCATGCCGCAGAACAAAAGTCTTTATAAAACACGAATATTTAGGCTGATTGGGCGATCGGATCTGGGATGTGGAGATTCAGGTTGTTTTTCATTAACGCTAAGAATATGTTTTTCTCAAATTCTCCTTAGCTTCATAAGGAAAATTTTTTTTCATATAGCTTTTTTTAGCTTGAGTGCGAATACAAATCAGAATCTCACAAGCGCTCTTCAAGCTAGGTGGAAAGAAACCTTTTCCATCCCAAGTAAACTGTCTATACTGACCCTCAGAAATTTCAGGTGAAAGCCAGACAAGCTGACGTTAAGATTTTATAAGATCAGTTTTTAAATTTCCCGTCACAGCTAGGGTAAATAACGCGATGTCCGACATTCTCAATGCCAACTCAATTTTAGAAGTACTGCGCCCGGTGCAAGACCCCGAACTTCGCAAGAGTTTGGTGGAATTAAACATGATTCGCAACATTAAGATTGAGGATGGCAAGGTCAGCTTTACCTTAGTGCTGACGACTCCTGCTTGTCCTTTGCGGGAATTTATTGTGGAGGATTGCCAGAAAGCAGTTCGGCAGTTATCTGGAGTAACGGACGTGGTAGTTGACGTGACCGCAGAAACACCCCAGCAAAAAGGATTGCCCGATCGCACTGGGATTGCTGGGGTAAAAAATATTTTGGCTGTCTCTAGTGGTAAAGGTGGCGTGGGCAAGAGTACCGTAGCGGTTAATATTGCGGTAGCTTTGGCTCAGTCAGGCGCGAAAGAAGGCTTGATCGACGCCGATATCTATGGCCCCAATGCACCAACTATGTTGGGACTGGCAGATGCCAAGGTAATGGTGCAACAAACCGAAAAAGGGGAAGTCCTACAGCCAGCTTTTAATCACGGGGTCAAACTGGTGTCGATGGGATTTTTGATCGATAAAGACCAACCGGTGATTTGGCGCGGTCCGATGTTAAACGGAATTATCCGCCAGTTTCTCTACCAAGTTGAGTGGGGAGAGTTGGATTATCTGATCGTGGATATGCCTCCGGGTACGGGAGATGCCCAGTTGACTTTGGTGCAAGCCGTACCGATGGCTGGTGCGGTAATCGTGAGTACGCCCCAAAATGTGGCTTTGTTGGATTCTCGCAAGGGTTTAAAGATGTTCCAGCAAATGGGAGTGCCTGTTTTGGGAATTGTGGAAAATATGAGTTATTTCATTCCGCCAGATTTGCCCGATCGCCAATATGACATTTTCGGGTCTGGGGGTGGTGAAAAGACAGCTGCCGAACTGGGAGTACCTTTACTAGGTTGCGTTCCTCTGGAAATTAACCTGCGCGAAGGTGGCGATCGCGGTTTGCCGATCGTAGTTGCCCAGCCAGACTCTGCCTCCGCCAAAGCCCTTAAAGAAATTGCTGGCCGAATTGCTGGCAAAGTTTCTGTAGCAGCACTAGCTTAATTGTTAATTGGTAGTTAGTAATTGGTAATTGGTGCTATTTTTCTTACACTATTACCGATTACCCATTCCCCTCTCTCCCTCAAAGTATTTATGTTGAATTTCTTCAACCCTATTCGCTGGAAAGCTTGGATATTACCTTGGCAAGAATTAGATTGGTGGCTGTTATCTTTGGTCTTGGGGCTTAGCTTCTTCGGCGGCTTGATGATTCGCAGCACAGAACTAAACTTACCTGTAACAGACTGGTGGCAGCATTGGCTGATTAGCGGAATTGGTCTTGTTTTTGCACTGATAATAGCTCGCTCCCGCTACGAAAATCTAATTCAATTGCATTGGTTATTCTACGGTGCAACTAATGTTTTGCTAGTAGCAGTGATGATACTGGGTTACAGTGCCAAAGGAGCGCAACGATGGATTAATGTCGGTGGTTTTAATTTTCAACCATCTGAATTTGCCAAATTAGCAGTGATTATTACCTTAGCTGCGGTTTTACATTCTAAAGGTGCTTCTACTATTCCATCAGTAGCAAAAGCTTTGGCAATCACAGCCGTCCCTTGGCTGTTAATTTTTATTCAGCCAGACCTGGGTACTGCTTTAGTATTTGGTGCGATCGTTCTCGGAATGCTTTATTGGGCTAATGCTAATCCGGGATGGTTGCTGCTGCTGGTTTCTCCGGTGATTTCCGCGATACTTTTTAATATTTATTTACCAGGATTTTTTGCTTGGGCAGCGTTGATGATGCTAGTCGGTTGGCGTACTATTCCTTGGCGTTGGTGGGGTGCGGCTGGAGGATGTTTGATTAACGTAGTGGGTGGAGAACTAGGGCATATTTTCTGGGGATTGTTGAAAGACTATCAAAAAAACCGATTGATTTTGTTCCTCGACCCGGAAAAAGACCCCTTAGGAGGAGGGTATCACTTAATTCAATCGCGGATCGCGATCGGTTCGGGACAGCTATGGGGACGGGGGCTTCACCAAGGAACCCAAACTCAATTGCACTTTATTCCAGAACAGCATACTGACTTTATCTTCTCAGCGATTGGGGAAGAGTTAGGTTTTGTGGGCTGTTTAGCTGTCATGGTAGTTCTTTGGTTAATCTGCTGGCGTTTGGTGATGATTGCTGAAAGTGCCAAAGATAATTTTGGTTCCCTATTAGCGATCGGAGTTTTGGCAATGATCGTGTTTCAAGTCATCGTGAATATTGGAATGACGATCGGCCTTGCACCAGTAACCGGAATTCCTCTACCGTGGGTTAGTTACGGACGTTCGGCATTGCTGACAAATTTTATTTCACTAGGTATCGTAGAATCCGTAGCGAATTACCGACAGCGACTGAGATTTTAGATTTCCGCGCTCGGTCATTGGCTAATAAATATTGCTCGACGATTCGTGTCAATAAATTTTTTCACTTGTAAATCTTCACGATTAATCAACAAAGGAAACCACCATGATTTTACCCGGATCTCTGGTAAGAGTAAAAAATGAAGGCGATATTTATTACCGTTTTCAAGGATTAGTACAAAGAGTTAGCGATGGTAAAGCTGCCGTCCTTTTTGAAGGTGGTAACTGGGATAAACTAATTACTTTTCGTTTATCAGAATTAGAATTAGTAGAAGTTACCGCAGGCCGCAAAAAAGCTAAGTAGAAAATAGGTAATACCCATTACTTATTTAAGCAAATTGGTTATTTGAGGAGAAAACTTAGTAGTCAGAATTCATAATCGTGAATTCTGACTATCTGCATTTTTATTCAATACTCAAAAAAGAGTTCTCAATTTTACTTTTGACTTCATCAGTAGGATGGTATGGATCGACGCACATGGGCAGGGTGGGTTTTGATTAAAGTAAAACAGTTGTATATCAAACACTCTAACTAAACCCGTCCCGACAAATCTACCTTCGTTTTTTTACGCCTACCTACTTACTTTAGACTTTAGACTTCGATTATGCGTATTCCTCTTCCACAATTTACTCCTAGTCAGCGGCATCCAAATCACATTGCCGAAGTAATCGAAACTTCTACTACGGAATTTTTAGCGCAATGTTTAGAACCGGATAGTTTGAGTTTTCCCCCGATGCCACCTTTTGGCAGTTGGGTAAGGGCGATCGATGAAGAGTCGGATAATCAAATTTATGCGGTAGTTTATTATGCTACTACTACGCCTATTGATTCCATACATCGGGCGCGGGCTTTAGGAATGACGCTGGCAGAATTGCGAGAGGAACAACCGCAAATTTTTGCGATGCTGAAAACGGAATTTCGGGCAGCAATTGTAGGATATCAAGCACCATCCCCAGGAATTCCCTTGATTTATCAGCACTTACCGCCCCGTCCGCCCCAAGTTCATCAAGCGGTTTATAGTTGCGAACCGGAAGAAGTGGTAAATTTTAGTGAAAAATATGATTTTTTACGAACTTTATTGCTAGTGAACGGCGCACCGATCGATGCTTTATGTGCGGCGGCGATACGAGAAATTTATCAACTCCGAAAACACGATCGCACTTGGTTAATTAATGCCGGACGCAATTTAAGCGTATTGCTTAAGGATGATTACGACCGATTAAGAATGATTTTAAGTCAAATCCATCCGTAGGTAGACAATTTTATCGGGCTTTACCAGCGATGCTCTGATGGAAGAACCTAATTTAGGATAACGCCTATCTTTAGTTCCCAGTCCCTCAGATATTGCTTTTTATGGAATCAGTTTTAGAAACTTTACACGAACCGATCGTTCCTTTTGCAGTTTTATTGTTAGTAATTTTATTCGTTCCTCCTCTATTTGAGAAGTTGCGTTTGCCAGGAATAGTCGGGTTGTTGCTAGTCGGGGTGGTACTTGGGCCAAATTTGTTGAAGATCTTAGATACTAAAATGCCGACGATGCAGCTTCTATCAGACATCGGGTTAGTTTATCTGATGTTTGTGGCGGGACTGGAAGTTGACATGGAACAGTTCAAAAAAACTAAACATCGCTCGATTGGTTTTGGCACTTATACTTTTTTAGTTCCTTTAATTGTGGGAACAATAGTAGGATTAACCTTTAACTATGGTTGGAACGGTTCTATTTTAATTGGCTCTTTGTTCGCTTCCCATACGCTGTTAGCTTATCCAATTGTCAGTAGGTTAGGAGTAGTAAACAACGAAGCAGTTACCGTAACTATTGGCGCTACGATTTTTACTGATGTCGGTGCTTTATTAGTTTTGGCAGTTTGTGTTGGTATTCATCAAGGTGATTTTACTATCGCCAAACTAATCACCTTGTTAGTTTCGTTGGCTATTTACTCTTTAGTTGTTCTATTTGGTTTTGATTGGTTAGGTAAAGAATTTTTCCGCCGCAGTGGTGATGAAGAAGGAAATCAGTTTTTGTTCGTGCTTTTGGTAGTATTTTTAGCAGCTTTGGGAGCGCAATTAATCGGAGTAGAAAAAATTGTCGGTGCTTTTCTGGCTGGTTTAGCAGTAAATGATGTGGTGGGAGAAGGCCCAGTTAAAGAAAAAGTTATTTTTGTCGGCAGCGTCTTATTCATTCCGATCTTTTTTGTGGATATGGGGCTGCTAATAGATATTCCTAGCTTTATTAAGAGCCTTTCCTCAATTTGGCTAACCGTGGCGGTAGTAATTGGCTTAATTGTGAGTAAATTTTTGGCAGCTTTGTTTGCTAAATTGACTTACCGTTACCGCTGGCAAGAAATGCTGACTATGTGGTCGCTTTCCTTACCTCAAGTTGCTGCTACTTTAGCGGCAACATTAGTAGGTTATCAGACGTTAAACCAGGCTGGTGAAAGACTTTTGAGAGCAGATGTTCTCAATAGCGTGATCGTTTTAATGTTAGTGACGGCTACTTTGGGCCCATTAATTACCAGCCGGGTGGCGGTGGGGCTACCGTTGATGGAAACCAGTTTCGAGAATGAAACTACTGAGAATGAGGATGCAGAACTGGAAAAAGCGGCTAAAGCTGCTTATAAGGTAGTAGTTCCGGTTTATAATCCTCAAACTGAGCGGTATTTGATTGAATTGGCCAGTTTCCTGGCGCGACACGAGGGCGGTAGAATCGTGCCTTTAGCGATCGCGCAAGCACCCTATGCTCATATGGATTCCCCGGAAGTGGAAGCAGCTTACCAGCGAGGAGAAATGCTTTTAGCAATGGCATCTCAACTAAGCTTAGAATTAGGCGTTCCCGCAGAACCTTTGCTGCGAATTGATGATGATATTCCCCAAGCGATCAGTCGCGCTAGCCGCGAACAAAATGCTAATTTAATTGTGATGGGATGGGGTCAGCGCACTGGTTTGCGGGCGCGTTTGTTCGGAAACGTCATCGATAGCGTATTGTGGGCGTCCCACTGTCCGGTAGCCGTGACGCGCCTGCTCAACTCACCGATGGATATTCACCGTATTTTGGTGCCGATCGAAAATTTAACCCCTAATGCAGTGCGTCCGGTGGGGTTTGCCAGAATTTTGGCAGAAGATAGTGAAAAGCAGGTGACTTTGTTGCACGTATGCTCGCGCAGAACGTCTGCTAGTAAAATTGCTTGGACTCGTTCTCAGTTAGCGCTGTTGGCTTCTAAATGGATGCCGGAAAATAACTTTGAAATTCAAATTACGCCTGACGATAATGTAGCTAGAGCGATTCTCAATGCAGCTAAAAGCTCTGATTTAGTAGTATGGCACTCCAAACGCCGGAGAACCGCAGGTGGTTTAGCAATTAGCGATGTAACTACCGAGTTGATCAAGCAACTCAATTGCTCGTTAGTGATGCTGGGAGAACCTCTCAGAATCGCGTCTCCTCATCCATCAGTATCTCGCGATCGACCTAATTCTAATCAGTTACGTTAATTTTTTTGGATTAATCATCGGTCAATCGATTTTAAATTTAAGATTTTAACTTGACCTAGCTCGTCAGGAGAGAAGGTTTCAAAATTTGAGATTTAAAAATTTTTAATTGATTGCGATCGTGACGATCGGGACGAAAACCAAAAACTTAAAATCGGTTGCCCGATGATTTTTATTTTACTGGCGGTAACTAAGATGGTGAGACAACCTTAATAATTAGTTCTCACTCTAAGGGAAAAAACTACTACATTAGCAGTTACCAGCCGGAAAACTAGCATCAGTTATGTGAAAAAAAGATAGTGCGACTGATTAACTCAGTTAAGCGATCGCATAAGCTTAAAGGCACTAATTTTTCGCTGAAACGGCGAAAAATTAACTATTAAGACGGATTAGTAAGCCTCTGCTCGCCCATCGAGCGGCTCTAATAACCCACAAAATTAGATTAAAATTTTCCTCCATGTTCAAAAGTTTCAATTACGGCATAACAGATGTAAGAACCTGCCATTAGTACAATTGCTGAAACCAAATAGGCAACTGCCAACATCTGAAGACCGCTGCCAAAAGAAATATAGGTAGTCATGAATGGGCCTCCTTAACCTGATCCTGTATTTATTATTCCCTGATTTGAACCCATTTTTAACTACTGATTTCTGGTGATTTTTTCTCCACCAATAGGCACAGATTTTAAATATGTATCAATACTTTACACTATTTATTCATTTACCATTGATTAAAATCAATGGTACGGTTTGAATGAGGTCAAAAACTACCCAGACTAAAAGAACCAAGCTTTTGTCAGGTAGGTTAGTGGAGTGTAACGCACCACAAATTGATACTGATTACTAATAATTACCTAATTTAGTGATATAATTGATAACTAACTTTTAATACTGCTCTACGGTACAAATACAGGTAAAGCTTTTGGAATCGCTCTAAATTTAGCAGGCGTAAAACTTGTTAATTCTCCATCAGTATCGATCGCATAAGGTTTAGAAGTATATATTTCCATTTCTTGACCTTGGAGAGTAAGAACGCCACGACCTGCTTTACCTCGCATCATCGCAGGTAAAAGAGCAATTAATTCCCACCAGTGATGGGTTTGCAAAGTATATAAGTCAAGCCTTTCGTCATCTATGGTGGCATCTTCAGCTACGATCAAGCCACTGCCATAATAACGACCGTTACACACGGTGATTTGAAAAGTTTTAATCGGAATAGACTGATTATGACAACGAATTTCTGCTTTCAAAGGTCGAGCTTGTAAAAGTACTTGCAAAGCAACTATTGCATAAGCTAGCACTCCCCAGCGACGCTTCCAAGTTTTTTTTACTCGCTGATTAATTTGAGCGCTTAACCCCAATCCAGCTACGTTAAAAAAATAATTACCATTTACCCAACCCAAGTCAATCAAACGAATTTTTCCACCAGCGATAATTTGACAAGCTTCGGGGAGAGACTGGGGAATATTCAAATTTCTCGCTAAATTATTGGCAGTTCCCGATGGCAGTATACCCAATGGTAATTTGGTTTCTAGCAATCCTTCGATCGCAGCATTAACCGTACCATCTCCGCTACCAATTATTACTAAGTCAATCTGTTTATGGTAATGGCGGATAATTTGAGGCAATTTTTGGGGATTTTCAGCAGATTCTTCCAATAAATCGAACCCTAATCCTTTTAGGCACTCGATTGCTTCGACTCGAGCCTCTTTACCCTTCCTAGCGTGGGGATTTACTAACAGCAATGCTCGTTGGCTCATAAAATAATCCTGTTTGGCTGAGCATGACCTATTTTTAGGTATTGCTAATTAGCATGACAGAAATATAGCTTGATGTCTGGAATTAGTTTTCGATCTGAGCAGGTAACAGAGCAGGTTAGGAAGAGGGGTAAAGAGCAGGCAAAAGAGAGAATTAATTTTCATCCTTAGGTTCCTCATCTTTCGCCACCAAGGGGTAAATTAACCTAAATAACTGCTATGACAATGTTTTTGTAGTAATTTACCATTTGCATCTACACTAAAATCTTTACCAGGTACTAAACCTTTAGCGATTAACCTTTTATAAGTATTTACTGACATTATTTTTCTGATTTCCTGTTTAATATCGATCGGTATGATATTTTCTACCGTCCAAAAAAATAACTCTCCATCAAACCAGATCAAACGCTCAAGACTAATCAGGAGCAATCCCGCCAACTCCTCAATACTAATCTGAGTTTTTAAGTCTGCGATAATATCCGAAGCAATCTGCCTATTACGGGTCATTATACCCATCGTTACTTTTGCAATCTGCTGTTCCAACTCTAATGGATTCATCCTTGCTACCTTTGTCAATTAATACCAGCCTTAGTTTTGGGGTGGGAAAAAAAGGCTGTTTTGCCAAGTATACCCAAAGGTGGATGGTAATATATCTCAGGGGGGAAGCTTAGGAAAATTTTTTATATATGGCCGTAAGCAAGGAAAATACCCGCTTCTGATTAGCGATGCTTCTAATCTTGCCCTAGCAGGGAAGTTAAGCCGATCGAGTGAAAACGAAAAGGCTTTTTATCGCCAAATTCCAGTCATACTAGAAAAAATGCTTTTTGTCAACACCGCATAACAGGAAAAAGATCGAACTCCTGTTTAGTCCGATCGTCTTTTTGGCTTTGCTTCATATTAGAATAGACCAAATAGTTGCTGGAGCTAGGGGCAATAAAAATGAAAGCTTTAGCTAAGCTTGATGAAGTCATCAGGAATTTACAACAAGATGAAAATTCAACTCGGATCAAAAAGCTAATATTTGGGGCTTGTTTTAACACTTGGGAAAACGACCCCAATAGGTTAGAAGCTTTTCAGCTTAAAGATTTACTACAAAAATTAGTAGAATTAAACCCAAGTATAGATAATTTAAAAGTCTCTTTAAATAAAGTAGTACAAACTTTAAATAAACCAGGAGAATATGGTCTGATTGCCAATGTAATTATTAATTACATGGAAAAGTTATATGAAAATACTTACCAACCAACTCAAACAGCATCAAATCAATCTAATTACTCAGGATTACCAGCGCAATCAGTTGCCAATCAAACTTGGGCAGTAGAACTGAATGCAAACGATCGTCAAAATAAACCTCCCTACGATTTATTTGAAATGCGATTAGAAATTATGAGGTATACAAATCCACTGCGGGCTAAAATATTAGTGTTTTCTACTTTATATCAGCAACTTGATATTAACGAAAAAGATTTGTTAATAATCAGAGCACACGAGTTAGATGATTTATTGCTGAAGTTATTTTACTTTTGCCAAACTATTACAGAAATGGATGCACGTCTGAGTAGCACGGCTAGATGTTTATTTGAAGCAGATGAAAATTATCAAGCAGCTAGTGCGATCGTGCAAGCAATGAAACCATTTTACGCTAATCGTCAACCGGGAATGTATCCCATGCCAGTATTAGATCGTCCAGATACAGATGTTAATTTATCCGTAACTTCTAACGAACCACCCAAAACCAATAATTTCTTAGCTGATGAAGGTGATAGTACCCATCAAGTCCGCTAAATAAACAATTAGGTTTGATAAGTAGGATTATATATGAATAGTAATGAACTGAAAAAGCGTTATGCAGATGGACAAACAAACTTTAATGGTGCAAAGTTAAGCGGTATAAATTTATTTGGTGCTGATTTAATAGGGATTTCTTTATCACAAGCAGACCTGCAAAATTCTAGTTTAGTTTTTGCCTATTTAAATCGGGCAAACCTCCGAAAATCTAATTTAATGCGTAGTAGATTGTGCGGAGCAAATTTAAGCCAAGCTAGTTTGATTTCTGCCAATTTACACAATGCGGACTTGCATGGCGCAACTTTACAAGGCGCTGATTTACGCGGAACTGATATCACTTTAGCAAATCTTTTAGATGCTAACTTAATCGATGCGGATTTACGAGGGGCAAATTTAAGCGGTGCTAATTTAACTGGTGCTTGTTTGCGCGGCGCGAATTTGCGCGAAGAAACGAGAATATACACGGCTAATTTGCGGGGAGCTAATCTTTGTAAAGCTGATTTGCGAGGAGCGAATTTAACTGGTGCTGATTTAGCTAAAGTAAATTTGAGTGGTGCGAATTTAAGCGAAGCTACTCTGCGAGAAGCTGATTTGCGAGGTGCAGATTTATCGGGCGCAAATTTGAGTAATGCTTATCTTAGTGAAGCTAATTTAACCCAAGCAAATCTGCGGGGGGCGAATATGGCTAACATCAAGTTGGAAAGGGCTAAATTAATCGAAGCCGATATGATGAGCGTTAATTTGCGCGGTTCTTTATTAGCTGATGCTAAGTTGAATAAAGCGCTTTTGAGTAAAGCAGATTTGAGAGATTGTCGTTTAGTAAGAACTGATTTAAGTAGGGCTAATCTGACGGAAGCCAATTTAAGTAATTCTGATTTAGTTGAAGCATATTTAGCTAGAACAAATTTAACTAATGCTATTTTAATTAAAGCTAATTTTGTTAGGGCTGAGTTGAGTAGTGCTTATTTGACTGGTGCAACATTGACTGGCGCAACGATGCCTGACGGAACGATTCATAGTTAAGGTAAGTTATGATTATGCGTTACCCTTAAGCTAACGCACCCTACTTATATTCGAGGGTACAAATAAAATTCGTCTCGTTACCAGATTTTTGCCTAGTAACAGTAACGTAGATATTGATGCTCTGCCTCCTCATAAAGAGGCAGAGCCTCCACGCACAACATTTCCAGGTAGAACCTGGGAACGAGCCAAAATAGCGGTAGCGGTAACAGGTAAGGCAAATTTAAGTATTTATTCTCTTTTGTTGGAATGAATAAATTAGAGAAAATAAGTTTAATTATTTAGAATTTAACAATATGTCTGAGCAAGAATTAGATTTAGCTTATATGGCAGCAAAAATTGAAAAGCTGGAACAAGAGCAAAGTGTTTTTAAGCAACATTTATTAAAACTGAAACATTTGTTCGATAATTTAAAAGAAGAATTTAAAAATCAGCCTGAATTACAGAAATGGGAAACTTTGCAGCGATAATTTGAGGAATTGCGAAAGAGTTTTAATGCAGGATCGGGTGCGAGTAATGTTGTCAACACACCTAAAATTGCAGAGGTAATTTCAGTTAATCCTGATGATGAATTAGATAGGATAAATCGAGAACTTGAACGGAGCGATCGCAAATTGCGAGAAGAACAGATAAACCAGTCATTAGCCAATAAGAGTCAATCATTTTTAGTGGCTTCTACTGATATAGAAGTGGTGAATAATCAGCCTGTTAGTGAAGCCGTTGTTGCTAATGTTGTAAGTACCGATAATTTAGCAGTAGATGAAAATAAGGTACAGATATTTCTTCTAGTAATTTGAGTGGTGTAGATTTAGTTTCAACAGATCTCAGGGGAGCAAATTTGAGTAAGTCGAATCTAGAAACAGCAAACTTAAAAGAAGCAAAAACAACTGGCGTCAATCTGGAAAATGCAAAGTTGACTGGTGCTATCATGCCTGATGGAACAACTCATAAGTAAAGCTTAAAATTAATATTTATTACGTTGGGTTGAGGAACGAAACCCAACATTCAATAGGTATTTGTTGGGTTTAGCTATCGCTCAACCCAACCTACAAATCTGATAATTTAAGTTTGATGGTGCGTTAGCGACAGCGTAACGCACCCTACGAATTATGGATAAATTATTCTTGGGGGTGGTGGTGGGTTATCTAAACTTAGGGGTACAAAATATCTGCTATAAACAACAGAATAAGGTTTCCAAGCCGGATGCCAATAAACATCTTGAATTACTGCCTTATTATCATTATTTTCTGGCCATTGAAAGCTAACTAATGAGATATTCCCGGAACCGATTACTTCTTCTCCTTCTTGAATCCAGCGATTGCGCCAAAGTAAGGAAACGATATCTCTTAAGTTATTTGAATGAGAATAGTTAACAAATATCTGCTTTTTTTGCCAATTTGGTTCTTGAGATTTTTGCCGTTTTATCCATTCGATACGATAACGCCAATCAGGTAAAGATTGGCTATCTTTAATGGCAATTTCCCAAGCTATTTGATGATTACCAAGCGTATAACCAATTTGACGAACGAGCGGTTTTTTTTCTGGTAGTTGTACGTCTAAGATACGTACTTTTTCTTGGATGATTTGAATTTCTAGGAGGTGTGGTGGTTGGTTCCATCCTGCCCAATATTGGGGCTGTTCTGGGAAAAGAGATTTAGCTTTTGTATGGGCGATTTGAGTGGAAAGTTCGGCATTTTTGAAAGCACTGGAAGTTAGCTGAGCGAGGACATGAGATGATTCGACGGTATTGCTACTACTACTTGATTCCCCAAAATGAGAGTTACACCAGTAACTGAGGCGAACGGCTGCGCTGTAGTGGATATCGCCGGAAAGGATGATTACGCGATCGCGATTTTTAAACATTTCCGCTAACAGCATAGAAAAAGCTGCTTCGTGAAAATTCCACGAGTCCCCCGCATCGCTATTAAAAACTCTTCCTTTCTCTAAATCTGTTTCTTGAACTATATCAATAATCTGCAAACTAACTAAATTAGTTGGCACGACAATTAAAGTTACTTTGCTATCCGTATTTTCTTGTTCTTGCAAAGGCTGCTTGATTTGTTTTTCAAAAGCAACGTGACTTAATAACATTGGCGGATCGGTGGTTTTATCGTCACCTTTGGCATAGCCTCGCCAAGTTCGCGTATCCAGAACGATTACTTCATGTTTAAAACTTCTAATTGTATAATACCAAGCTATCGGTTGAATTTCATCTACGTAATTTCGATCTAAAATTAGATGGTCTTCATCTTCTTTAAATTTAGGTAATTTTGTTTGATGATCTAAATCTGGTATACCTAGATATTTGGCTAATTTTTCCCAAGCAATATTATCTTTACCAGCGGATAAATACCACTTTTCTGCATTCTTTAATAATGCTTCTCCCAATTGCTCTTTTTGAAATTTTTCGGGAGTATTTCCCCAAGCTTGGAATATAGCATAAGCTAATAAACCATTTTGCAAAGTTCGCCTACCAAGCGGTTTAGATATCACTCGATTACACCACTCTCGATTGAGATACCAATCATCGCTGATATCATGATCGTCACAAATCATGTAAGTAGGAACGTTCGCTAAAGAACGCCTGACCCTCCACAAATCACGCCCAAAGCCTTGCACGATAAACGCTTCCTTTTCCCATAATTTATCCGGCTGAAAATTAGGATGAACATCTTTGGGTTTGGGTAGTTCTTGTGGCCAAAGAACGGGTGACCAGACAAACAAATAC
>CAZJJR010000165.1:0-429 GCA_964546365.1 uncultured bacterium
TTCATTGAGTAAGCCATAGAAACTTAGACCTAAAAGTAGTAGAAAAGAATTTTATTGGAATACTCAATTATAGCAATTCTGCTTTAACAAAGTTAATAACTAGTAATTTAATTGATTATCAATTTTTTTTGTTTAACTTGCCTAAGCTGTGAAACTGTCTATTTTATTGAGTTTCCATAAGAATAGTTTGATAGGGTTGACCCTAAGGTAATCGTTCTTTTTTAAACTTTACCTTCAAACTGACTTACTTGAAGGTTAGTTAAGCACAAGTTTGTTTAGTTTCCTCCTTTAGGCATATTTACGTAAAGTCATCTCTCTCTAGGCTAGCTTTTATAAGGTTTATTGACATTCAATTTGCTTTAAACACTACTAGTTGAGGCATTTTAGTCTTCCTCAAGGCACTACTTGACATAAATGACAAATTGGTAA
>CAZJJR010000165.1:469-3932 GCA_964546365.1 uncultured bacterium
CGTGCCAGATAGGGTTTTATTAACGCAGTTTCTTAGCTTTCCGTACAGATCTCCGATCGTGGTTGCGCTGTTAGAGAGTTGATTCGGGAAGGGTGAGGTCTTGGCAAGCCGCCCGTCGAACCGATCCCACCGCAGCAAACAACTGATTTGAGAGACCGATCGCTAACCAAATACGCACGATATAGTGTAAATGGAGAATCGGCAAGTACGAGTTAACAATTAGTCAGATTAAGACAGAAAGTGTATGTGGGTCAAGCCAAGGTGGTAGGATAGTCCCGTTGCAATAAATTTAAGTTTTAGTATCGAACTTAAGGCAGGCATTTTTCAGTTCGTAGTATATCCATAGCTAGCATTGATAAATAAGTTCAGGATAAAAATTTGTTATACTTGGCTTCGTGATAACTTTTGTATAGTTCTGACTAGTTTAGTAGGGAAAAACTTTACAGTTTTGTTCGTTAATATAACAAATCTTCCAACCAAACCAGTACATCGCATAAATTAGCTATATGTATAGTGCTTCGATCGGTCATAGTGGTAATAGACGATCGTTTTATTTAACTTACCACCGAAATTAAAGACGGATTTTACCTGCCTGACTTAAGTAGCGCTGAAAAAAAGTTCGTCTTGAGTCCAGCAGATCCGGATTTATCTGTGATGTCAAGCCTGCAATCTAAAATTTATCGATCGTTCTCAAGCAAACAGTTCGATATATCTCACTTAGGTGGATGTGAATACAACTTATCCAGACATACACTTAAGTGCTTAATTGAAGTTCCGAGGCAGCATATGACAAATGAAAGTTCTTTGCCCCCAACGAATCGACAAAGTTCTGCCAAAACTCAGTTAACCAAAACCACCTTAACGGCATCCGCACGCCAGTCTTCTCGTCTGAAAAGCCTCACTCACGTACTGACGGGGGGTTTGGCATTGCTAGCAGCGATTGCTACCAGTGCTAACTTGGGTCTAGTACAAAACATAGAAAATAAAGTACAAACCTTGTTTTTTGAATTAAGAGGCCCGGTTAGCCCTCCCGATGACATCGTAATCTTGGCAATGGATGACGAGTCTCTAATGCAAGGTCGAGAAATATATTTCACCGATCCCAAAAAGTTTGCTTATTTAGAACCTCTCAAACAATGGCCTTGGAAAAGGTCTGCTTATGCTTTAGCGATCGATCGACTGATGAAAGCCGGCGCGCGTTCTGTATCGCTTGATGTTTTATTCGATACACCAAGTCGCTATGGAACGGCAGACGATCGGCAATTGCAACAAGTACTGGAACGTTACGCAGGGCGCGTTACTTTAGCTGCTTCTTATGAAAATACCCAAACACGCCAGGGCATCAGCACTCAATTAATATTACCCCAAGCCCAATTTTGGACGAAACCCATATCTATAGGCTCGGTTAATTATCCCCTAGAAATGGATGGTAGAATTCGCCGATTTGCCACCGAATATAATAAACGATTAGCCGAACAATACCAAGAGCAACTGAAAAATTTTGACCCCCTCAAACTAAAAATATCCTCATTTGATTTTGATAAAGCAACTTTACAAGCAGCTAACCTAACTTATCCCCAACCTAAAGGCGATCGGCTTTACTTTTACGGCCCTAATAAAACCTTTACTCATATTCCCTTTTGGTATGTATTAGATTCTGATAACTGGAATACTTTTAAAGAACAATTCAAAAATAAAATAGTTTTAATTGGCCCGACAGCAAACGAACTAAAAGATTTCCATAAAGTTCCGTTTTCAGAAAGTTGGCTATATCCCGATCCCATGTCAGGGGTAGAAATTCATGCTAGCGCGATCGCGACCTTAATGCAGGGACGCGCGATCGGCCAAGCAATTTCCCATCCAGCATTACGTGGCTTGTTCGTATTTGCCGGCTTGTTAACCACGGGATTCTTCGTCAGCCATAGAAAGCAAGCATTAACTAGATTTAGCTGGTCGATCGGCATCCTTTTAGCGTGGGGAAGCATTAGCTATTTCATTTTCGTCTACGGTCAGCTAATCTTACCCACCGCCGTCCCCATAGTTGCGATCGCCCTTGGCGGAGTCTCTTACTTAACCTCTGGAATCGCCACTCAACAGCTTAAAAAAGTTGAATTACGCCAAATATTAAAGCAATATGCAACTTCGCCCATCGTAAAAAAAATTATCAGTCAACACGATGAACTACAAGACTTAATACCAGCAGAAGAAATTAACCAAGCCAATAAAATAATCGGAAATCGCTATCAAATTATCAAAGTTTTAGGTTCCGGAGGATTTGGCGAAACCTATATAGCCCAGGATGGTCAACGCCCCGGAAAACCACTGTGCGTCGTCAAGCAGCTTAAACCCGCTACTAATAATCCCAAGCACTTAGAACTTGCCAGACGCTTATTCCCGCGAGAAGCAGAAGCGCTAGAAAAGCTAGGTCAACACAGTCAAATCCCTCAGTTACTTGCCTACTTTGAAGAAGAAGAAGAATTTTATTTAGTTCAGGAATATATTGATGGGCATCCTCTAGAACAAGAATTAGTTTCTGGTAAAAAGCTTACCGAAAATGAAGTTAAAAGCATTTTACTCGAACTACTGGAAATATTAGAATTCGTCCACAGTTACGGCGTAATACACCGCGACATTAAACCTAACAATATTATCCGAAGACATTCAGACAACAAACTCGTACTAATTGACTTTGGTGCAGTAAAAGAAGTAACATCACAATTACTTGATACCGATAATCTTAGCCGCTTCACAGTAGGAATTGGAACCCAAGGTTACGCCCCACCAGAACAATGTGCAGGTCGTCCGCGACCAAATAGCGATATTTATGCAGTAGGAATAACCGCTATCAAAGGTCTTACGGGATTATCACCCAATCAATTGCAGCAAGACATCAGAACTGGAGAAATTCTCTGGACTCATAAAGCAGAAATTAAACCGGAATTTGCCGCTATTATTAGCAAAATGGTACGGTATGATTTTTCTCAGCGCTATCAAACAGCAACAGAAGTTAAAGAAGATATTTTAACATTTGAAACAACTTCTCAGTCTTCTTTCACTTTGATAGATAAACCTATAGATATTTTAGCTTCCGAAGAATTAGAAGATTTAGAAGCTGACACTAAACCTTGGTTAGAAAAATCCGAGACTCTTTATACGCTTGAAAAAACACAAGATTTGTAAGTAAAAACTTACAGCGCTTTCCAGGTAAAGGTGGTAAATAGAAACCCGGTTTCTTGAAGAAACCGGGTTTTTATTCCGTACATCAGGTAACTGGTATCTGCTGTATTAATTGCACATTTTTAATTCAGCAAAAGCGGTCATTTTCTAAGTAAATTTTCTGATAATAGCTATTCACAGAAAATTTACTTAGAAAACCAAAACTTGTTAGAGTGCTAAGCCTCTGGGCGACCGTTACCGCCGCCCTGATTGGGATTTCCTTCCGGACCGGGAGGGCCGTTACCGC
>CAZJJR010000165.1:4032-4159 GCA_964546365.1 uncultured bacterium
CCGGACCGGGAGGGCCGTTACCGCCGCCCTGATTGGGATTTCCTTCCGGACCGGGTGGGCCGTTACCGCCGCCCTGATTGGGATTTCCTTCCGGACCGGGTGGGGGCGCTGGGTTTTCCACCGTGGG
>CAZJJR010000165.1:4259-5845 GCA_964546365.1 uncultured bacterium
TGGTGGTGGTGCTGGGGGCGCTGGGTTTTCCACCGTGGGTGGTGGTGGTGCTGGGGGCGCTGGGTTTTCCACCGTGGGTGGTGGTGGTGCTGGGTTTTCTGGATTGACGAGAATTTGTCCTCCTTCAACTGGAGGTACTTGTAAGCTTGGGTCGTTATTTAAATTAGGGTTATTTTGTACGCCAAAATTTAGATTTGGTTCTGATATTTCTGGGCGATTATCAATGCGATCGCCAACATTAGGCAAATTAGATGAATTAGTGGGAAGTTGTATAAAAGAAGGGTTTTCAACTACGCCTTCACCCGCGATCGGTGTTTGTGCTGATACAGCAGTAGATGTTTCCGATTGAACATCAGCGATCGCGGCGTCTGTATTGGCTTTATCACTTGGTTGATTGAGGCTGAGTCCCCTAACTAGGTCGCTAGTTTCATAAAAGGTTCTCAGATCGAAATTGTATATGCGTTCTATTTTGTCTTTGACAATAACAGCAAGTTGCCCTGCCCGCAGTCCTTCCCGTTGGGAACTGTTTTGGTTAAAAACTTCTATATTGCTGTCTGTTAAAGCTCCCACGACAGTGGTATTGGTTTCGGGATTATATCTGACGAATAAAGCCGAACCTCGAATTCCTGCTCTAGCATTAGGAGTTGTAACGCCAGTGATACCCCTACCAGGTGGAATAAGTAATAATGCTGTACCGTTAGATAAATTAAAAGTTCGGGTGTTAGGCAAAAATTGAAAAACTGCCTGCGCCCCAATTCGCGCTAAAGAACCATCATTGAAGCGTAACTCTGCTAGAGATTCCCGACCTGTAGCCAAGGC
Organism: uncultured bacterium; assembly: GCA_964546365.1. Classification (GTDB taxonomy): domain Bacteria; phylum Cyanobacteriota; class Cyanobacteriia; order Cyanobacteriales; family Aerosakkonemataceae; genus DATNQN01. The sequence goes on from CAZJJR010000165.1 coordinate 5,079, forward strand.
ATCTCCAGGGTTTATAGCATCGGATACACGAGCGGTACGACCTGATTGGTTTTGTGGTATTAAACGCACGAGGTTACGTAAGCTCTGAATGATGGCTTTAGTCAGAGGTATCTGGGCATTAGCCTCTTTCGGTAAAGGTAGTGTCATTGTGCTCCATAGAATTAGGCCCAGGAGCAAAACTAATTTGCGAGACATTGATTACCAACCTTGGATTATTTCACCCATACCAAAGCCGCTCAAAAGTGACCTTTATGTCCATCGTACAAAAATTAGTTTCAAGCGTCGTACTCCTAAATTGGTATGCGATGAACTCGGAAGTAGTAAAAGCTAGTTAAAGAGGATGAAAAGCCTATAATTAGCTGTTTTCTTAATTTATTGGTTATTTATGGACGTATAAATTTAATTAGTTAATTTGGCGTAAAGATGTCTCTTCGTGTTAAGGATTTAATATGTAATGTGTAATGTGGCAACTTTTGGCGGTAAGGCTGTGGTGAAAGGCATTAAAACTTTTTGGCAGCAACGGGACTCTAGGGAATCGCGATTACTGCAAAAGGTCAATCCTGTTTGGAGAGATAACGATTTGAAATTGCTTATCTGTCCGAAGCTAGAAGGGCAATTTGAGAAAAATCTCGGATTATCGATTTGTTTGATTTCTGGTAGTACGGCTATCTTAAATATTGCATTAAGTGTCGCAGTGGCTAGTAAGAAAAAAAAAAAAAAAGAGGTTTCTCCTGCCTACGTAATTCCACCAACAGTACCAACTGCGA
>CAZJJR010000165.1:5855-13845 GCA_964546365.1 uncultured bacterium
CAACTAATTTTTCATATTCTGTTAATAATTTCTCATTTAATCGAGCTTTTAATCGCCAAATTAACAGACAAGTTAATGGGAAAATATCTTCGCTTAGTTGGCAAGAAGCGTTGTTACCTCATGAAAATATTGCAGAAGGACAAGTTAGTTCGGATGTTCTAGATTTGAGAGAAAAAAATGCTTTTTTGTCTGAAGCGGAAGATATAATTAAATCGGAGCGCGGGTTATCCGATCGCGATCGCCTAGTTAATCAAGTTTCGCCAGCAATTTCTGCTCCTGGCGTTAGCTTTTCAGCAGCAGATTTATCTCAGCCTAATTTGATAATTCCTCTTGTTTCTACAGCCGAGTCTCAAGTCATCCAATTAAGCGATCGTTTATTTTTGGGACAGCAGCCAACGGGAGAGCCAACTCAACAAGAAGGACAGCCAACGCCTGGATCGACCGAAGATCAAGAGCAGTTAGAACCATCTGATTCGGAAATAGATCCTGAATTAGGAAGATTACGCCTGCGAGAGCAAAAAAAAGTGCCTCGCCAGCGTCAACCAGTTTTACATTTTGTACCGCGAATTAGCTATTTTTATACTAACAATATATTTTCTGGGGTAGCTCCGATTGAGGATAGTTTGCTTTATCCTAGTTTGACTCTTTGGGCAGCACCTAAGATTGGTTCGTCAACTTATCTTACTACTTCGATAGATGGGAGTTTGATTCGTTATATAAATGAGTCGGATTTTAATTATAATTTGCTGAGATCCAGGGTGGGGGTTTATCAACGCCTTACTTCTAAAATGTATGGAGAAGTTGGTTGGACTAATCAATTGTTTTTTAGGGCAAGTAATGGCGATCGCTTTTTAAACGAACATTTTGTATACTTGAGTTTGGGGCGACGCGATTGGTTAAATAAGAAGTTAGCTTTAGATAGTTATTTCGATGTTAGGGCTGGTTTTGCAGATCCGCAAAGTCGCAGTAGAATTGCGAATTATCTTTCTGTTTCTTTGAATTATTATTTACTGAATAATTTGCAAGTGGGTGCGGATTATCAACTTAGTTATTCGGATTATACGAAGCGCGATCGCGAAGATTTGTATCAACGTTTTCTAGCTCATTTGAATTATCAAACTTCCCAAAAGAGTCAGATCAATTTATATGCTGGTTATACTTTAGGAGGTTCTACCGATCCGAATATTAATTATGATGGCTTTTTCCTGAGCGTTACTTACAGTATAGATTGGGCAGTTTTTGATTAGTTATTTGTCATCGGTCATCGGTCATTGGCTGTTTGCGATCGCGATTTAGGTGAAAAGTTGATAACTAATAACTAATGAGCGATGGCTGTGAATATTTAAACTAAATAAGAACACCAATCACTCCAGCTACCTGGGTATAGTTTTGCGGAGGGAATGCCGACTATTTCTAAGGATAGTAAGTTCACGCAAGCGGTGACGCCCGATCCGCAATAAACCATGATTTCTTCGGCATTTTTGACATCTGACCAACGTTGCTGTTGTTCTGCTGGCGATCGCACTACACCAGATTCATCAGTAACTTCTTGCCACGGATAGTTGAATGCACCGGGAATCGAGCCCGCGATCGGATCGATCGGTTCTCTTTCGCCGCGATAGCGTTCTGCTTCCCGCGAATCTACTAATACCACTTGTGGCAAATCTTTGCGAGCTTTCACGGTGTCGATATCTACCACCATATGCGATCGCACTTCCGGTACGAACTTACCAGGTTTAGCAGTCGGTACGGCATCCGTAATCGGATAACCCCCCGATACCCAACCTTTCCAACCACCATCGAGCAACGCTACCTTATCATGCCCCATGTAGCGCAGCAACCACCACAAGCGGGAAGCAAAAGCAAAACGAGAGTCATCGTAACCGACTACTAAAGTTTCTTGGGAATTTATCCCGATAGACGCTAACTTTTCCGCCAACTCTGCGGTATTTGGTAAAGGGTGTCGTCCGCCATGTTTACTTACTGGCGAAGCCAAGTCGCGGTTGAGATCGAGATAATGAGCGCCTAAAATATGACTAGTCTGATATTGTCGCTGTCCTAATTCCACATCTGCCAAGGAAAAGCGACAGTCCACAATTACCACTTGCGGATCGTTTAGGTGTTCGGACAGCCATCGGGGAGAGACAATAAAAGGAATTTCAGTCATTCGATTTTAGATTTTCGATTTTAGATTTTCGATTGAATATATTGATAACCAAGATATTTTAACTGTCTTTAGCTTGGGTCATTGTTAAATCGATCTAAAAATTACAAGACGGTTAAGGCATTATTAATAGCTCAAACTCTCACTCCTATTCCCTTCTTCCCCTAATCCCTAGCAAGAGAACCCCTAGTCCCTTGCTATAACACTTTACTTTTCATAAAAAGAGCGGTTTTGCCAAATCAAGGGTTATACTGTGGGGCTAATCACATCGATTGGTTAAAATCTAAAATCAATCCAACAGATCTCAAGCAACGGAGACTAGCAACTTGGTCGCTTCTCAAGATAAACCAGCAACAACAGAACAACTGCCCTTAGTGACAGACCCAGCTGTACTACAGCAAGTCATCCTCAACAAGCTCAACACCCGCATTTTTCCCCGTGGTGAATTGGTAATGCCTTGCGTACCGTCGATGTTAGATAATTACGTACAGCGACTAAAGGTACTGTTCGAGACGCTTGGCAGAGCTTTCTCTCAAGAAGAACTCGATCAGTTGCGTCAAGTTCTCGGTAAAAGACTCGAGGAAGGTTTTCGCACTTCGCCGCATTCTAGCGTAGTACTAAAATACGAGCCAGCTAAACCACCCAATGTAGGTTTAACTTGTAACCTGACGACGGCGGTTTCCACGGTAGCAGATCAGTATAAAAACTGGGTAGAAACTCGCAAACCACCTTTATTTGGTTCTCATCCAGATGCCAAAGTAATGGCTGTATTGGCTGAGATGGGTGAAGAACCAGGAAAAACGCCTGTTTTGGATGTAGGTGCGGGGACGGGACGCAACACTTTACCGATCGGAAGACTCGGTTATTTAGTTCACGCGATCGAATTAACCCCGGCTTTTGTCCAACAAATGCAATCGGTCGTCCAAGCAGAAGGTTTACCGATCGTAGTCACCGAAGGTAATATCCTCGATCCGATGGTACGGATGCGACCCGCACATTACAAATACGCCTTTGTTTCGGAAGTAACTTCTCATTTTCGCGATGCCGATCAACTCCGGCTTTTGCTGGCTAAAATGTGCGACGTGATTCGATCGGGTGGCTTGCTGCTATTCAATATTTTCTTAACTGTAGACGGATACAATCCAGAACAAGTCGTGCGAGAAATGTCGGAAATCGCCTGGTCTTGTCTATTTACCAAAGCAGACCTCGCATCTGCAATGGAAGGTTTACCTCTAGAGATAATTTCTGATGAATCGGTAATCGAATACGAACAAAAACACCTGCCTCCAGAGGCGTGGCCTCCTACCGGCTGGTTCGTCAATTGGTCTACGGGCAGAGATTTATTCCCGATCGTCAATGGTAAGCCACCAATGGAATTACGCTGGATTTTGTGCAAACGGCTGTAGGGAAAAGAAAGGGAAAGGGAAACAAGATAGCTAAATTAACTTGGTAACTTTCCCGCGAAATAGTTGGTTGTCCCCTTCGAGGAATAAAAAATAAAAATTAAAAATGAATAACCAGGCTGTTATTTTTAGTTTTTAATTTTTCCAGAGGACTAAAACTACACCGCAAATAATTAACCCCAAGCCCACAACTCGGCTCAATGGAATTGGTTCCCGAAATAGAAAGTAGGCAATCAATAGAGAAAAAACATAGACCAATGCTACTGCTGGGCCAGCAATACTCAGCTTAACTCGCGTCAGCAGTAAAATGTAGGCACAAGCTCCTAAGCCATAACAAGTTAAGCCAATTAAGAGTTCCGGGGTAATCAAAATACCCAAAATATGGCTGAACAAGTTAGTAGCATTGACTTTGCCTAACTTTAACGCTCCTGCTTTCAAAAAAAATTGTCCGGCTACGCTGGTCAATACTGAAATGATAAACAGTCCAAATTCCGAGGGGGTCACAAGCTATGATTCCTGCACGAACAAATCATCCGATTTTAGATTTTAAGTTTTAGATCGAGCAATAGCTAGTTTTCAATTGAGTCGATCGATCGAGTGACCTGAGTTAATTTTTGGTTCATTATTAAAGAATATAGGTAAATAGTCTTCAATTAGCCGATTTGGTAACCATGACAAACCAGAAAACTCAATCTCAGGCTTTATCTTCTCCTTATACCAGCGAACAAATTACGGCTTGGCTGCGTGGTCTGCTGACTCTGGCTTGGGCTGACGGTAATTTTGATGAGGACGAACAAGCATTAATTGCTTCTTTAACTCAAAGCGAACTCGCACCGCAAGATGAGTTGGGGTCTCTGGGAGAAATTACGCCGGAAGAGTTAGCGGCTGTTTTGGGAAAAGGAACTGATGCGGCAGAAAATTTTTTGCGAACTGCGGTGATGGTGGCAGTGGCAGATGGGGTTTATTCTAGTAGCGAGGATGAACTGTTACACCAGTTTTGCCAAGCTTTAGGAGAAAAGGACGAAATATTAGAGGCTTTACGCCATACTCTTTATGAAGAGAACGGGGAGGCGTCAGCTACTCGACAAGCTGCTTTAGGGAGGGAACGCCACTCGAAAAATTTACCCGATCCTTTGTCACCAGTGCGTCATTGGCTGGATGGACTGGATGTTCACGATCCTACAGTGGCGCGTTTCTTGTGCAGAATGATTCCGTCTCAATGTCCGTTTGAAAGAGATGTGAAGTTATTCGATCGCAAAGTGGTACATATTCCACCCCTATGTAAACTAAATCCGCTTTACGAGCAATTAGTAGGTTTGCGTTTCCGCGCTCTTTCTTACTTAGCGGATAAGTGCGGTGAAGATGTCTCTTCCTACGTTCAGTGATATTTGTTAGATTTCCCAGGAAAAAGGGGCATTTGCGATCGCACTAATCAAAATGAATCATATCTATTCACTTTAACCGCGTCACAAATCTTTCCCCCTGCCATCATCGTAAAAGTCACAATGCTTAAGTAAAGTGGTAGAAAATAATCCTGTTCTTCTTTAGTCCCTAGCCCCTACTCCCTCTTCTCTATCTACCATTTCAGTCAACCTAAAATTATTCCTTTTTCTCGGCTCAATTACATGGGGGTCTACACCATAAAATTGAGCCGCGTGCAACATAGTTAATTCTAATAATTCTTTTTTCCCCAAAGGTTTTCTATCAATAGGTTTAATAGGAAATAATCCCAACGCACGCATAATTTCTGTGGCAATTGCTTTTGCCAATAAAGGTGGAACGGAATTACCAACTTGCCGAAATCCGTGCCATTTTGTAACGTGAAATCTAAACCAATCAGGATAAGAATGAAGTCGTGCAGCTTCTCGTACAGTGATACATCGGGGTTTATAGGAATGAATGGGACGGGGGGAAGTAAAAGCACCTCGATTGCTAGCAGTTCCCGCTCTTAAGGTGTTACAAATTCCAGTGGGTTTTAATTTATAAAAGTGACTGATTTTTTCAATTTTTCCCGGTTCTGTTTCAGCAAATCTTTGAATGGATTCCAGATTGTGATTCGTCCGCAAGCTAGCAGTAAGTATTGTCGGGTCAAACTCTCTGGGATAAGAATAATCGTTATCTACTGCGATGATACCGCGAAGTTTAGCAGCGTATAAACTCGGTTTACCATAATATGCCAAAATCGAATCCGTCTTAAATAATTCCGGGTAATTTTCTATTTCAGGTAGGTCTCCTATGGCATCCCAAACAGTTGCTACCGATGGCAAAAAAGATGATGAACGGGGTTTCTTTTTTGTTCGATAATGTGAAATAGCAGTAATTGGTTCCGGATATCGGGGGAGGGAAAAACCTTTGCGACATCCTAAGAGAAATAAGCGAGAGCGATTTTGCGGTACTCCGTAGTTAGCAGCGTTGAGAACTCGGTAATTTTCTTCTACTTCGTATCCATTTTCTCTAAAACGATCGATTAATTCTTGCAAAAATTGTTTATGGTTGCCAATGGTCAGTCCTGGTACGTTTTCAAATACAAAAAATTTTGATTGAAGTTCGATAACTAATCGATGAAAATGAGCGACTAAAGCGTTACGTTCATCTTCTAAGCTACGTTTTCCCATCAGAGAAAATCCCTGACAAGGAGAACCGCCAAAGACTACATCTATTTCGCGAGAGCCAATTCCAGAAACCGCTCTAATTTCTTCACCAGTAATATCTAAAACACTGCGGCATAAAATAGACCAAAAGGGAAAATTATATTGGTGAGTAGCACAATGAATCGGGTCTAATTCTACCGCAGCGAGCACGTCAAACCCGGCTTGTTCAAAGCCAAGGCTCATGCCACCCGCACCTGCAAATAAATCTACACCAATTGGTCTTTGTTGAGAGTTCATCGATTTTAGATTTTAGATTTTAGATTTGGGATTAACCAAAATCACCGCAGATGAACGTAAATATTTAATATCGTTTACCTAAAAATTTGCTATACATGGTGATTTCTCTTTCCCTCTTCCCTTTTCCAGTTAGATGTATAGTAGTACCAACTGTAATTCATATAAAAGTAATTTCCTAAATTTTAATAAAGAGAGTGGGCGATCGCGAGATGGTCACTCTAGACGATCGCCTATTAAAATTGGCAGTTTTTCGATCGGCTAATTGAATTTTTAGGGTTTACTTAATGTAACCAGCCAACTGTTTTACTTTGATTTTTGAAAGATTTTCCCTGGAAAGATTTATTTTGCCAAATTTTCTGTAGCAAACTCTTGGTCGATGGTTCACCTTCTTTTACTTCTAACATACCCATGAGCCTCTGATTGATTTGCTCGTAATTCGGTTGCTCTTTCAAGCGCTCGGAGATAGAACGCAAGGTAGTATCGATTAATGTTTGAGCTTCTCCATCGTTTTTTACTGTAGCCAATTGTGCGTACAGAGAATTTAGCTCTATTCGTAAAAAGCTCATATCAGAAGTTTTTGGCAGTTGTTTGAGCATTTCGGCGATCGCATTTTGCGTGTCACTGGCCACCTTGCTGGTGTTAATCTGGCTGTATACTGCTGCCTCTGGAGCGTTAACTTGCGCTACGTTAACTGGTTGTGGCGCTGGCATGAACATCATGAGGGTTGAGTATACTACACATTGGACGCACATGATTCGTCACTCCTGCTATTGTTCTTCTAAAAGACTTTAACAGTTTTAACCCGAATCCTGATTTTTCGATGAAAAGAAGTCTCCCAGTCAGAATTTAGGAGTCAGAATTCAGGAGTCAGAATTTAGTATAAGTCGGGATTTAGAAGTTTAAACAAAGAAAAATTGGGCGATATCCAATGATTATTTTCCAATTGCACGGAATAATTCTGAATTCTGACTCCTGACTCCTGACTCCTGAATTCTTCATTCAGCCTTTTGGCTGAAAAGGAGTATAATTTCCCCCCAAGGCTTGTACGATCGCCCTTGTATTCGCAACCATCATCTTGACATAAGAGTCCCCATCGCTACCGGGCGCACCGATCGAATCGGAATACAATTGCTGTGGTGCTAATTTTATTCCCGCTTCTTGTGCAACTGTCTTAATCAAAGCAGGATTGATCGTAGTCTCGGCAAAAATAGCCGGTACGCCCGTTGTTTTAATCGAGTCTACCAGTTGACGCACGGTTTGAGCGCTGGGCTGTTCTTCCGTACTGATCCCGATTAAAGTACCAGTAACGGGGATGTTGTAAGCACGAGAATAATATTGAAAAGCATCGTGACTGGTGACTAGTTTGCGCTTTTCGGGTGGAATAGTAGCAATTTGTTGATTTATCCAAGTATCTAACTGTTTTAATTCGTTGATGAGTTGCGCTGCATTTTGAGTAAACTTTTCTCGATCGTCTGGCGATAACTCAATTAAGGCATCTCGAATTGCGTTTGCCATTTCAATGACATTTTTTACAT
>CAZJJR010000166.1:0-11622 GCA_964546365.1 uncultured bacterium
TCATCGCGCTAACTTAAAAGATGATTACCAAAAACTACAACAAATGTTAGTCCGTAAACAAGAATTGGAAAATAAGCTAACTCAACTAGCTGAGGAACTAGTTTTTTTACAAGGACGCATTCAAACACTTTGATTTTAAGTGCAAAAGACGGATGTTAGTAGCAGAAGAGGACAGATCGACCTTTTTGGGTAATTACTTCCTGGAAAAAGCTAATAATCAAGCTGTCCTCGATCACTCTTAATTTTTTAGGAGGTGGGATTTCCAATTTAATTTATCTATTTGCGATCGCAATTCCATACCTGACGCCTATTACGGGAATAAAGGTATAATCTGTAACGGAGCAGTGTCAAACTGGTGATAAAAAACCATATCTTACATAGACCAATTTATTTATGCCTTTAATTTCTGCGATTATCTGTACTCATAATCGAGATAAGTATTTGGGGGCTGCCATTGATAGCTTGATGAACCAGGATATCAAGGACATTGAAATAGTGGTAGTAGATAATGCGTCAACCGATCGCACCCGTGAAATCGTAGAATCAAAACAGGGTGTGAAATATGTCTACGAACCAACCATCGGATTATCGGTGGCACGCAATACAGGTGCGAAGGTAACCAATAGCCCAATTCTTGCCTATCTCGATGATGATGCGGTAGCCAGCCCGGAATGGCTCGGCATACTGTACGAAGCTTATCAAAACAACGAAAAACTAGCAGTCGCAGGTGGCAAAGTTACTCTGCTTTGGCCGGACAGTATAGTAGTACCTATCTGGCTTTCGGAAAATTTGGCAGGTAATTTAGGAGCTTACAACTTGGGTAACGATGTAGTTTATATCAAAAACCCCAGTTTGACTCCTAGAGGCTTGAATTATTCGCTCAGGCGTAGTTTTCTAGAGCAAGTGGGTGGTTTTGATGTTAACTTGGGTCGAGTTGGCAAAAAATTACTATCCAATGAAGAACTGATGATGACGGAAAAAGCTTTGCAACTCGGTTGGCAGGTAGCTTATCTTCCGGACGCTTTAGTAGCTCACAATGTTGCTCCCGAAAGAGTAAACCAAAAATGGTTTTTAAGTCGGGGATGGTGGCAAGGCATTAGTGAGTGTTACCGAGAACAACTAGCCGGACGTGCTGGCATACGTCAACTGGGACGAGGTAGCGAACGGTTCATACGAGGTTTATACAAATCTTTAAAAAATATCGGCGATCCCGCCCTCCGTTTTGACAATTTAGTATATACATATGGTCAGATTGCCTACCTCAGTGCTGCGATCGAAGGTATGTTGTTTCCACCTAAATGGCCTAAAAGCCCTTAATTTAGTTTGCTATGGTATACCCAAGGGTGTGTCTGCTTCTCAATTCTCAGGTTGCCCGATCGTTCGTTGTTGAGCATGAAAGAGAATTTCTTTTTTATCCTCAGCCAATTTTCATCAGGTAATGTTTTCAATTAAATTTGTCAAATTAAACAAACCTAAAAAATTTGTATCATGATTGCTACGCCATCCAAAATACCAGTTTCCGTTCTAATTCCCGCGAAAAATGAAGAGGCCAATTTACCAGCCTGTTTGTCAAGCGTGGCAATGGCAGATGAAGTATTTGTAGTAGACTCTCAAAGCAAAGATCGCACGGTTGAAGTAGCAGAAAGTTACGGAGCAAAAGTAGTTCAGTTCCATTTTAATGGTCGATGGCCGAAAAAGAAAAATTGGGGCTTGAAAAATCTACCTTTCCGAAATGAATGGGTGTTAATTGTTGATTGTGACGAGCGCATTACTCCCGAATTGTGGACAGAAATAGCTGAGGCAATTCAAAATACTAGTTATAATGGTTACTATTTAAATCGAAAAGTTTATTTCTTAGGAACTTGGATTAAGCATGGCGGTAGGTATCCTGATTGGAATTTACGCTTGTTCAAGCACGAAAAAGGGGAATACGAGAATCTCAAAACAGAAGATGTTCCCAATACGGGTGACAATGAAGTTCACGAACACGTTATTTTACAAGGCAATGTGGGCTATTTGAAAAATGATATATTGCATATTGATTTTCGAGACATTTATCAATGGTTAGAGCGACACAATCGTTACTCTAATTGGGAAGCTCGTTTATATCTTAATTTCTTACTGGGCAAGAACGATTTGGAAACGATTGACGATAATCTCGATCCGGTAACTCACTTTTTGAAAATTCTTCAAAATCCGGTGCAACGCAAGCGATTCTTAAGAAAAGTTTGGGTTTGGCTACCGTTTAAACCTACATTACGGTTTATTATTTCCTACATTTTTCAATTGGGCTTTTTGGATGGCAAAGCAGGTTATATTTATGCACGTCTAATCAGTCAGTACGAATATCAAATAGGGGTGAAACTTTATGAATTAAAGAATTTTGGCGGACAGTTGAATAATACTCCTAACTCAGTAGTATCTTCACAACCATACCCTTTGCCCGAAAAAAAATAGTCAGAAAAAGCAATTTTTGAGTGCTAATAAACTTGGGGATTTTCTTGGATAATGTTTTACTATTAAGCCATACTTTGATGAATTAGCCGGACATTTTCTAGGAAAGAATTAAGAAATTTCTCAGGAATGGATGAAGTGGCAGACCCGATCGCTATGGCGGAAAGTGACTCCTTGGTTACATATTTAGGTAAAATTAATAAGCTCTAAATAGCGTCTGATTCTTACCCATTAGCTGGAACGATCGTCAATTATTCAGTAAAAAATTTAGAAGATCCTATGAAGCCTGCTACTCCCGATCGTAGTGACGCTGACAATACTTCCATTCCCGGGGATATCAATACTCAAATGGAATCTTTATCGTTGAATGCAGAACCTTGGATCGATTTACGGAAATACGATCAATCCAAATTCGATCGCGGTCGTCCGAGTTGGTATATTTTGGTGTGGTGGTTGGTGCAGTCGATCGCATTTCCCATCACTCCTCACCAAATACACGGCCCGAGAATAGCTTTACTGCGGCTGTTCGGAGCTAAAATTGGCAAAGGCGTAGTAATTAGACCTACAGCACGCTTTACTTATCCTTGGAAAGTAGAAATCGGGGATTATAGCTGGATCGGGGATGATGTTGTTTTCTACAGCCTAGATCGCATTAGTATTGGACGACACTGCGTAATTTCCCAAAAAAGCTACCTTTGTACTGGCAGCCATGACATTCAAACACCAGTATTCAGTTTAATCACCGCGCCAATCGCGATCGGCAATGGGGCTTGGGTAGCCACCGATTGTTTTGTGGGCCCTGGCGTGACCATAGGTGCTAATACCGTGGTAGGGGCGCGGAGTAGTGTTTTTAAGAGTTTACCAGCCGGACAGGTTTGTTGGGGAAGTCCCTGCCGTCCCCATCATCCCAGACAGATGAAAAGTTAAGTTGGGAATGGGATTTTGGGCATTAGTGAAAAAAGTTTTTTTGAGGAGAACCACTGCATCTTACTTTATATAGAAGACCGACTTGTCTAATTTCTCAATTCTTGGCGTCATGGCTATGCTTGAGTCCCTCAAAAAACTTCCCCGCCAGTTTACGATCGGATTAACCTTCCCTATCATCTTTCTCAACGGCTGGCTGCTGCTTATGTTAGCGCGGGAATTGCAGCCTTTGGTGAGTACTTTAATTACGGCAACCTTAATCGCCTTTTTGCTAGATTATCCGATTCGATTTCTTCAGGATAGGGGATTAAGGCGAAGCTGGGCAGCTATCTTGGTGCTATTGCTGTTTTTGGTGCTGTTAACCACTTTAGTACTATTTGTTGGGCCAGTAATTTTGCAGCAGGCGAACGAACTGATTATCAGGTTACCGGAATGGTTAAAATCGGGACAGCAACAACTACAAGCTTTGCAAGTTTGGGCTGCCGATCAGCAGTTGCCGATCGATTTAAGTACTAATTTAAATCAATTAATCGAAAGATTGAGTAGCGTAGTACGTTCTTTGAGTCGTCAACTGCTAGGGTTATTCGTAAGTGCGATCGGTAGTATTTTTAATGTTTTCTTGACCCTAGCATTTGCCATTTTTTTGGTTTTAAGGGGAGACAGCCTGTGGCAAGGTATTTTAAGCTGGTTTCCGGTGCAGTGGAGCAATCAAGTCCGGCAAACTTTACCCCATAATTTCGAGCGTTACGTGGCCGGTCAAGTGACGATGGCTGCCATCATCATTATCGCTCAGATTACAAATTTAACTATTCTGCACGTCACTTTAGCTCAATTATTTGGATTTGCGATCGGTGCTGCCAGCCTGATTCCATTTGGGGGTACGATTACGATCGTAACGGTGAGTTTATTGCTAGCACTGCAAAACTTTTGGTTGGGAGTAAAAGTTTTACTAGCCGCTATTATTGTTAATCAACTAATCGAAAGCGTGTTAGCTCCTCGCATCGTGGGAGAATTCACCGGGCTAAATCCAGTATGGATGCTGATTTCTTTGGAAATTGGTTTAAAACTGGGAGGTGCTTTAGGCTTAGTAATTGCGGTGCCGATTGCTAGTTTCATTAAAGGAACTGTTGACAGCATTCGGGTTGTTTCTAACAAACCTGTAGGGCAAATGGCAGCCGAAATCCTTTCCAGTCCAGAAGAACATCATTAACAGAGCGATCGCGATCTTGCTAAGGAAAGGATTCAAAACGGTTGTTAATAGCAACAATGCGCCAGAGGAAATAGATTAGTTTATTTCCTCAATGACTGCTATTCGATGTTAATTCAGCGATGATAGACAATTAATGCTGAATAATTTAACTATCTTTGCGATCGCCTCGTTCGACTTCTCAGGTTTAAGCTGACCAGCTTTATAAAGTATAATTTTCCGATCGGCTGTAAACAAGCGATTAGGTCTAATATTGCTAGTTTGGTTAAGCCCGCCCTCGCTAAAATCGCTACTTTGGAGAGAAATAGCATAGGAATCGGCGATCGTCTGGCTAGTAATCTGACAAAGAATGAGATCGTCTCCTGCCAGAGTTGCTATAACCAGCGCAGGTCTTCGCTTGGCTTGCGTTAAATCTGAAAATGGAAAAGGAACAACTACAACATCACCTTTTACAAATTCTGCCATGCTTCGTCCTCCTCAGACCTTAACCAGTCTTTTTGCAAGGAAGATTCACTAAGTAAGCTGACTTCTAACCGATCTTTTCGATATTTTACTTTGAGGAATTGTAGAAAATCCCAAACTTCTTCTAATATAAATTCGGGAACATTTTCCACCTCTTTTATGAGTAAGTCTTTAGTGTTCATCTGATTTATAACAAACTGCTTAGGATTAATCTAGTATAGCCTCATTAAAAGTAGCAACAGTCTTTTTTTGTAGCCGATGGGGAACGTAGTTGACGAAATAGTAAATGTGACAGCGTTTGAGAGAGGTGGTATTAACTCAAGTTGCTAGTTACAAATATTGACCTTTAGATCCCCCTCGCGTCCCCCTTATTAAGGGGGACGCGAGAAGGCAGTTCCCTCCTTTTTTAGGGGATAAGGGGGGATCTAAAGCGGCTAAACTCATAACTAGCAACTTGCGTTATTACTTAATTAGCGCAGAAATGACGATCGAAATCAGATTCCAATCCGTTAGACAAATTGCCTTCTTCCACCATTTGATTCGTCTTTAAATAATCCGGCGACCAGTCACAACCATAGACCTGATTCCAGTCTGGCTTCTACTTGTTTGAGTTTGGCAATCCAATCAAAGTTAAAAATTTGTTGATAAATGGGATTTTTAATTTGCAGAGTTCCCGATCGCTTTTCGACTAGTCCCGTTAAAATCAGTTCGTTTGTTCTGGGCTGTTATCTACGGTAATTCCGACAAATTCATCGTTAGATTGGGATTGGATATTGGAGGAGGAATGGAGTAAAATTTGTTGGTAAAGTCGGAGTAAACGTCCGGCTCGCTGTTCGTTGTAAAGTAGGCGATCGCGAATTGTTTTGAGATGTTCTGGCTCGTCATGTACTTCCCAATTATCGAGAATCTGAGTTTGCACGATGCGATCGATCGATGAGTTAGTCGTTGCAGAAAGATTGTCGTTAGCGAATTGCACCACCAATTGACATAATTTCTGGGTTAAAAAAGGCTGTCCTCCCGTCCAGTAAAGAATGCGTTGGAGAGCCTCTTTAGGGCGATCGATAGCTTCTTTTAAACCGCCAATCAGGGGAGTGGCTTCTGAAATATGAAAGCCTTTTAATTCGATTGGTTGTCCGATATTGAATGGTGTGCTAGTGGTATGGGAAATTAAATTAGCGGGAGCCGCTACCCCAAATAAAGCAAATGTCAAACGCCGATATTCGAGATTTTCTGTCCTGCGGTTATAGCAGGCAAGAATTAAAGCAAAAAAGTCATCTGTAGAAAAATTTAAACTTAAAACGCTATCAATTTCATCAATAAAAATAACTAGCGGTTCCTTGACTTGCTCTAATAGAACCGTGTCGATAAAATCACTTAAACGATTGACAAATGAAAGATGGGTGCGGGCTTGCCACCAATTAAACAAATTAACCTGTAATCGAAATGCCTTAACCAGCAATCCAGCAATGGAAGCATACCATTGTTCTGTGGTAATCTCTTGAGTACCGATGGTGGTGATATCGATTACGCCGCAGCGAATTCCCGCAGCTTGTAAGCGATGGGTAGTTTGGACGCGCAAACTAGATTTACCCATTTGTCGAGCATTAAATACATAGCAAAATTCACCTGCTAATAATGCTTGAAATAAGGTTTCATCTGCTTGCCGCTGCACGTAAGTAGGAGCATCAAATGGTAGGCTACCACCGACTTGATAAGAGAGATGAAAATTAGGATAAATCAGCATAAAGATCGATAAAATTATCCGAATTAGGAATAATTAAATTAATTGAATATGCCTAACTTGGTAGCGGTAATGAATTAATGGTTACATCAGTAGCGGGAAACGACCATCCGCGATCGCATCTTAAGTAAGAAATTTAAGACTCTGAAAGGGAATCTTAGAAGATACTGACTTTTCACGGTATCTTTCTGGAGCCTGGGAAAACTTCTGTTTGTCTTAATATGTTGATGGGAACGAGACTCTGAGGCAAGAGGGAAAAGGGTTTGAGCTAATTTTAATTTTTGTGACAGACAACTGTTTATTTATGTCTTTCTACTTAATTCTTATTAATATTGGCTATTTTTTTAAACCGCGATAGCTATGATGGCATAGGTTAGGGTAAGGGAAACGATACTACATAAGTATGTTTATTCGCATCTTCTTACTTAATTGGTAATTAATATTTATGGAGAATGATGATTGATGTTTCAGCACTTATCTATTAATAACCTTTGGGTAATTTTCTTTTCTCTATGGTTATTAGGAGTTATCTTATGGGCAATTAGTTGGCCTTTTCGCAAGAAAAATTCTGGCTCGCTGCTATTTAAAGTAAAACAAAATTACTTAAAAAGATGGGGTTTTTGGCTGGGAGTATTTAACTCGGTAACAGCAGTTTATATTACTGTTTTGTTTTTCGTTAAAATCAATACTGGATTTCCATCCTATACGAATTTATCGTTGGAAATAATGCAAGTAAGTTGTATGTGGACGATCGGTATATTATTGTTGGCATCAGAGCTTAATCCACCTGAATTTAGGGAAAATGGCATTTGTTCTGGATTGACTTTTGTAAGTTGGCAAAGCATAAATTCATACCATTGGTTGCCTTCACCTCGTCATATACTAATGTTCCGATTTCGACGACGTTTGGCTTGGTTACCTGGGATGTGGATGATAGAGATTCCGGCTAGTTATCGAGATGCGGTAAATGAGATTTTGTCTGAGCGCGTGGCAAGTAAGTAGGTGGGCAGGAGAAAGAAGCTATAGCGCTAAGCGCAGGAAAAGGGAATGGATATTACTTGCTTAGAATCTGAGAGAAATAAATTCGGTATAACTCACAACTGGGAATTGCCAATTGATTTTGAAAACTAATTAGTCCTACTCCTTGGAGTTTAAATGCTTTGTGGGGATGAAGTTCGATTCCGTTGGCAGTCGAAACGATTTGTTGCATGGCTTGTTTTAACTCTGGATGTTCTTCTAAGTAGGCGAGTTGTTGTCTTAAATGACTGTCGAAAATATTTTCCGGAGTAGTGATACCTTCGAGTAATTGGTTTAAGGTAAGTTTTTGTTGGCTTAAGTGAAAGAGTGCTAGTTGAGTTAGGTAAGGATTGCCGCCTACTAGTTTGACTAGTTCGCTGGCATATTTATCTGGGGGGGTAAGTCCGTAGCGGAAGGCGAGTTCTTGTACCTGTTCGGAAGTAAATCCAGATAATGTAATCAATAATCCGACATTAAAAGGTGATTGATGTACGTTTAATGGTAGGAATACATCGGTAGAATAAACGATCGCGAGTCGGAGTTTTTGCCATTGTTCGCTGCCACTGGTGGTATGGCGCGATCGCTCGTACCAAGCTCTGAGCATTCCAAAAAAGTCTGTGGCGATTTTGGGATAGTTAAATACTACGTTGACTTCATCTAAGACTAATAGTATGGGATTGTCATCAGCCGGCAACAAATAGCTCTCGAAATAATCATTACAGCTATAGCTGCTGCCAAACATGGGATTCCAATAGTTTTCTAGGTAGTTGGGTAAGCCGAGAGTGCGAGTTACCATGACGCACAACCACTGGAGAAATTGATTTAAACTATCAAAAACGCTGCTGTCTGCCAGTTGCAAGCTGATTACCGAGGTGCGAAATCCATTTTCTTTAGCTTGCGCGAGTCCTCTGGCAATGAGAGAGGTTTTGCCAAATTGTCGGGGTGCGCGGATGCGAACTAACGCCCCGGGCTGAAGGATTTCTTTGAGCAATATTTTTTCCGATGGGGAACGATAGATATAAAATGGGGAGTCAAGGGCTAGCTGTCCTTTGAGGGGCGTCTGAAGCAAGCCAGCTAAAATCGACGTTGATGCGTCTGAGTCCGGTTCTTGGGTAATGTAGTCATCGGTTTGTAGGGTAAGTCCAAAAATTTGAAAGTAAGCTGTTAATGTGGGCTGATCGACGGGTTTTTGGCGGTGGCGAACTTTGGTTAAGGTTTTGGTACTGAGTCCGGTACGATCGCTTAATTGTTCTAGGGTATAAGCGCTGCCTGCATTGTCCCGTGCGGCTGATAAATACTCGGCAGCTTGTAGGCGTTGCCAGCCCTGAGAGCTAAGAATAACGCCTCTTCTGCGTTTTTGAAGTGCTGATTGTTCGGAAAAGCCATCAGAAGAAACCACAGGTCACACAAAAATAGTTTTACAAACAAATTACTTAAGATCGGTTTACCTATTTTACAATTCGGGCTTGGATAAAGACTTGGGAGACCACAATTAGCTATAAATTCTTAAAATTCCGATTTTTTCCCGATCGGAGAATCGTTCGCCGTGGTACTTGCAAAAGCCATGAAAATTTTTCATACCATTTGGATAAAATTCCTTTTAGTATTCTTAAGTTACCTGCTTAAAGTTCCATCCGGGATGGTGAACTACACTTTCTCATGTAACAATTTAACCTAGCACAAAAGGCTGAATGCCTGTTAAAGCGAGTTAATGGTTAATAAGAATGCAGTAAAAATACTATTTACTTTTCTTTTCCAGTAGTATATAAAGCTTTAATTATTTGGCTCGAATCAGTTTTTCATTTAGAATTAAATATTTTTAAAACAAAAAAGGAGAAGCAAGCTGTGCTGGAATTAATGGAAAATATCTTATCGTCACATTACTACATTCCACACGGGCATTGTTACCTTTGGCAAACTCCGTTGGTGGGATTGCACTTAGTCAGCGATGCGCTAATTGCAGTAGCATACTTCTCCATTCCGGCAATGTTAATTTATTTTATCCGCAAACGAGGGGACATACCTTTTTCAAAAGTATTCGCCTTGTTTGGTGCATTTATTATTTTGTGCGGTGTCGGTCATTTGTTGGATATTTGGACGCTTTGGCATCCGGATTACTGGGTATCGGGAATCGAGCAGGCTTTGACCGCTTTGGTTTCTTGTTATACTGCCTTAAAACTGGTGGAGTTATTGCCGCAGTTTCTGGCTTTGCGATCGCCAGAGCAACTAGAAGCGGTGAATCGAAAATTAGAACGAGAAGTTGCCGAACGACAAAAAGCCGAGGAAACTTTGCAGACGATCGTTTCTGGAACGGCATCTGTGACGGGAGAAGATTTTTTTGCCGCTTTAGTGGAAAATTTAGCAACAGCGTTGGACGTGCCTTATGCGTTGATGTCCCGGACGATCCCGCACCAAGCTTTGCGTACTGTGGCTTTCTGGTGCGTCGATCGTTTGGGAGAAAACTTTGAATATAAATTGGAGAACAATCCTTGCAATAAAGTAGTGGAAAATGGAGAAATTCACTGTTATCCCAAAGATTTACAGGAGTTATTTCCGAAAAGCCAAATATTAAAAGATATCGGTGCCGAGAGTTACTTGGGAGTGCCGTTATTCGATGGTAATAAAACAGTAATTGGTAATCTTTGTATTCTGGGGACTAAACCATTTTCTTCAGACGATCGCGCTAAAGCAATTATGAGTGTTTTTGCAGCCAGAGCAGCTACCGAACTGCAAAGGAAATGGGCAGAGGAAGAGAAACATCGCACTTATGAAGAGTTGGAATTTCGAGTCGAACAACGAACGAGCGAGTTAATGGCTACGAATGCGGCGCTGGAGACGGAAGTCCAAGAACGCATTGCGGCGCAAGTGGCGATGGGATTGCTAGCAGAACAGGAAAAAGCGATCAATCGAGTGATTCTGCGGATGCGCCAAAGCTTGGATCTGGAATCGATTTTCGATGCGACGACGGCGGAATTGCGGCGCACGATTTTTTGCGATC
The DNA here is from genome assembly GCA_964546365.1 of uncultured bacterium. GTDB lineage: Bacteria > Cyanobacteriota > Cyanobacteriia > Cyanobacteriales > Aerosakkonemataceae > DATNQN01. Next base: position 10,804 of record CAZJJR010000166.1, read on the forward strand.
GGGCGATCATTTACCGCTTTAATCCTGATTGGAGCGGCACTTTAGTTTCCGAGTCAGTGGCAGAAGGTTGGGAGATGTTGCTGCCGATGCGATCGAAAGATCCGAAACTGACGAAAGTGGCGATCGATAAATCCGATTGTATCGTTACCAAGTTGGACAACTCAGAACGGATAATTCGCGACACTTACCTCAAAGAAAATCAAGGTGGCATTTATCGCCAAAAAAACAGTTATTGTTGCGTTGGCGATGTTTATCAAGCGGGATTTAATACTTGCTATTTAAAATTACTCGAACAATTTCAAGCACGAGCTTATATTATTGCACCGATCTTTTGTGGCGATCGACTCTGGGGTTTATTAGCAGTTTACCAAAATGGTACTCCCAGAAATTGGCAAGAGGGAGAAATCGGCATTGTCACTCAAATTGGCAATCAGTTAGGTGTAGCGGTACAACAAGCAGAATTATTTACCCGCACCCAACGTCAGGCGGAGGAACTCAAAAAAGCCAAAGAAACCGCCGATGCCGCCAATCTTGCCAAGAGCGAATTTTTAGCAAACATGAGTCACGAATTGCGAACTCCGCTGAATGCTATTTTAGGTTTTACTCAGTTAATGCAGCGGGATTCTTCTCTCACTTGCGAACATCAAAGATATGTCGAAATCATCAATCAAAGTGGCGAACATTTGTTACATCTAATTAACGATGTGTTGGAAATGTCCAAGATCGAAGCGGGACGCATCGTATTGCACGAAACCGAATTCGATCTGCATAAATTGCTGTACAGTTTGGAATCGATGTTGCAATTAAAAGCTCAATCCA
>CAZJJR010000166.1:11684-11957 GCA_964546365.1 uncultured bacterium
GATTAAAACTGATGAAAACAAACTGCGTCAAGTATTAATTAACTTACTGGGTAATGCAATTAAGTTTACCAATCAAGGAAGCGTGACGCTGAGAGTTAAGAGTCAGCAATCAACACCAGCCGGGATTGGTTTGTTATTTGAAATTGAAGACACCGGGGCGGGAATTGCACCAGAAGAAATGAGCGATTTGTTTCAAGCATTTAAACAAACGCGAGTCGGAAAAGAATCACAAGAAGGAACTGGTTTGGGGTTGCGAATTAGTCAGAAATTCGT
>CAZJJR010000166.1:11975-13822 GCA_964546365.1 uncultured bacterium
TGCAACTGATGGGGGGTGAAATTATTGTTGAAAGCGAACTCGGCAAAGGCAGTTGTTTTGCATTTCAAATTCAGGTAAGTTTGGTATACGCGACACCGAAAGCCGAGTCATCTGATTTCAAGCGGGCGTTAAGTATTGCTCCCGGACAGCCTAACTATCGTATTCTGGTGGCAGAAGACGTACCCGCGAACCGGTTATTGTTAGTGAAACTGTTGAGTAGTTTGGGATTCGAGACGAGGGAAGCGGAAAACGGGCAAGATGCGATCGCGATTTGGCAACAGTGGCATCCTCATCTGATATTTATGGATATGCGAATGCCGGTGATGAACGGGTACGAAGCAACCCGAAAAATTAAGCAATTTTATCAAAATAACCGAGATTTTCCGATAAATTTCCCTTTAACAACCGCTCCCGCGATTATTGCTTTGACCGCTAGTGCATTTTCAGAACAACGGCAACAAACTTTAGCAGCCGGATGCGATGATTTTGTCAGCAAGCCGTTTCGTCGGGAAGTAATTTTAGAAACCCTAGCCAAGTATTTAGGGGTGCAGTATTCTTTTGAAGAAACTAACAACGGTGCTGGGGCTAACTACCAAACTCAGGAGCGAAGCGATCGCGTTCTCGATGCAAAAGACCTAGAAATCATGCCATTAGAATGGATTGCCAAACTCTACCAAGCGGCTGCGGAAGGCGATGATACGGTTAGTATGAAACTCATCCATCAAATACCATCTCAACAATCCTTCCTAATTGCCGGTTTGACTAATTTAGTGGAAACTTATCAATTTGAGCAGCTAATGGAACTCGCTAAACCTACACTGGTCGGAAATGCTTAAAATTGCTCGACCGCCGAAAATTTGTTAATTTGAAACTAATTAAAATAACCAGCTTTCTTTTTAGTCAAACTTAATTTTTATGGATACGAATAGTGATGAGTTGATTGCGGACATACTAATTGTTGATGATAAGCTGGAAAATATTCGATTTTTATCTGATTTCCTCTCGACACAAAAATATCAAGTTCGTAAAGCAATCAACGGACAATCTGCTTTAAGGGCTGCCAGATCCCTTCCACCAGACCTGATTTTGCTAGATATTAATATGCCGGGAATGGGAGGTTATGAAGTTTGCGAACAATTAAAGCAAGACCCCGCAACCAGCGAGATCCCGATCGTTTTTTTAAGTGCTGGTAATGAAGTTAGCGATAAAGTGCAAGCGTTTCAAGTGGGAGGGGCAGATTACATTACCAAGCCATTTCAACTAGAGGAAATTTTAGCTAAATTACAAACTCATTTAAAAGTTAAAAGCCTTCAAAAAACCCTAGAAATTCGCAATCAAGAGTTACAGCAAACCATCGCGACTTTGCAACAAACACGAGCAGCTTTAGCAGCATCAGAAGCAGAATTACGCGCGCTGCTTAACTCAATGACAGAGTTAATTTTGATATTTGATGGTGAAGGAAAATATCTAAAAGTTGCCAACACGAATACCAAATTGTTATACAAACCAAACGAAGAAAGAATTGGCAGGCATCTGAGCGAAATATTACCTCAACCACAAGCCGAAATATTGCTCAATGGTATCCAACAAGCTTTACAAACCAATCAAAATATTGAGGTTGAATATAGCTTAATTTTAGACCCGGGCAACACCGAGTTACGCGCCAATATTTCACCAATTTTACCGAATACAGTTCTTTGCGTGGTGAGGGATATTAGCGAACGCAAACAGCAAGAAGAAGCTTGATAATTAATCGTTGAGGAAATACTGACTGCGATCCCTGCCTCCTACCCCCTTGCGTCAAATCAATTCAAAATTCAAAATTATTAATTCAAAATTACAATCAG
>CAZJJR010000167.1:0-13742 GCA_964546365.1 uncultured bacterium
AGTTGTTGCCCTAGTCGGTCGTCCCAATGTGGGCAAGTCCACCCTCCTCAACGCCCAGAAAGAACAAAAAATTGCCATTACTTCTCCCATTGCCCAAACAACCCGCAATCGCCTGCGAGGAATTCTCACTACACCAGAAGCCCAGATGATTTTCGTGGATACTCCTGGAATTCACAAACCCCATCATCAATTAGGAGAAGTATTGGTACAAAACGCCCGCATAGCCATTCAATCGGTAGATGTAGTGCTGTTTGTGGTAGATGGGTCGGTGGACGCCGGGGGTGGCGATCGCTATATCGTAGATATCCTAAACAGTACCGATACACCCGTTATTTTAGGTTTAAATAAATGCGATTTACAACCCGCCAATTTTCAGCCAATCGATGATAGTTATCAAATCCTAATTCAAAATCATAATTGGCCGATCGTCAAATTTTCCGCAATCAATGGCGAAGGTTTACCAGCACTGCAAAAATTATTAATCGACCGATTAGAACCCGGCCCATATTACTATCCACCAGATTTAGTAACCGACCAACCGGAACGCTTTATCATGGGAGAACTAATTCGCGAACAAATTTTGTTATTAACTCGCGAAGAAGTTCCCCACTCGGTAGCTGTGGTCATTGAAAAAGTAGAAGAAACCCCTGCTATTACTCGTGTTTTTGCCGCCATTACCGTAGAAAGAGAATCCCAAAAAGGAATTTTGATCGGCAAAGGCGGCGGGATGCTAAAAACGATTGGCAGTGTCGCTAGAGAACAAATGCAAAAGTTAATTGCAGGCAAAGTTTATCTAGAATTATTCGTGAAAGTAGAACCAAAATGGCGACAATCTCGCAGTCGATTAGCAGAATATGGCTATCGAGTAGAAAAAGATTAGCGAGGACTGAAAGAGGATAGGGGGATGGGGAGGTGGGGAGAAAATAGAACTAATTTCCTGAATTCTGAATTCTGAATTCTGACTTAATCCTTCATCCTTCATTTGCTTTTAACTGTGTTTTAGGTTCAGCCGTTTGTACTGGAAAACGAAAGATAGCAATAATTGCGTTGACGGTAAACATAAACATTGCCAGAGTACCGATCGCAAAAATGATATCACCCGGTATTCGCAACCAAACCGTCCAGCGCATCCAAGGACTGGTAATCACCTCAGCACTACGCGCATACCAAGTACCGTGATTAATTGATTCGGCTAATTGATAAAAACCATTGGGAATTAACCCGAAAACTAACATCATGACTAAGCCGATATTAATCATCCAAAAAGAAAAGCGCAACAGAAATTCATTCCAGGCATTTTCCGGTACGAACTCCCGCAAAGAAAACAACATCAATGCCAACGCCAAACAGCCATAAACTCCAAACAAAGCAGCATGAGCATGAATTGGCGTAGTATTTAAACCTTGAGAGTAATAAAGCACTATTGGCGGATTAATTAAGAAACCAAATACGCCAGCGCCAACCAAATTCCACAAACAAGTAGCGATAAAGAAACGCAAAGGCCAACGATAAAATCCTTCCGCTTCTTGGGATAGTTTTAAACTTTTTAAAACCTCAAAACCAATCAAAGTTAAAGGTACCACTTCCAAAGCCGAAAATACCGCACCGATTGCCGCGATAAATGACGGCGTACCGGAAAAATATAGATGGTGCAACGTACCGATTACACCGCTACCCAAGTACAAAATTGTGGTTAAATAAGTGGCACGCAATGCCGAAGATTTCTTCAAAAATCCCAATTCACTGCACAAATAAGCAATGACAACAGTAGCAAATACCTCAAAAAACCCTTCTACCCAGAGGTGAATTACCCACCAACGCCAATACTCTGCGATGCTTAAAGGCGTGCGATTAGTGTACATCAAACCTACTGAATAAAACAGGGGAATAGTAATCGCGCTGTAGAGGAAAAAGTGACTCAAACCAGTAGGGCTTTTTTCTTTAACTAAAGCTGGTTTAAATGCACGATACATTAACCACAGCCAGAACACCATTCCACCAATTAACAGTACTTGCCAAACTCTTCCTAACTCGATATATTCATAGCCTTGATGCCCCCAAAGAAAGCTATTTTTGACATCTAAAACTCCCGTGACGGCTTCCCAACTGCCAATCATGGAACCGACTACAACCACGGTTAATGCAATGAGGAGGACGCTATTACCAAAAGCTTGATATTTCGGTTCAAAACCACCAAAACGAGGAGCAAAATAAAGTCCGGCAGCTAGCCAGCAAGTAGCGATCCAGAATACTGCTAATTGCAAATGCCAAGTGCGAGAAGCAGCGTAAGGTAAAAAATTAATCAGCGGAATACCGTAAAATCCTTCTCCTTCTACAGCGTAATGAGCGGTAAACATCCCCATCAAAATTTGTACCAAAAATAGCACCATTGCTACCCCAAAATAGAGGGATGTTACCTTTTGGCTGGGAGTAGGAATTCGCACTGCCGGACGTGCTGGAACTGGCTGGATTTCATCAGATTCTTCTTGGGTTAAATAGACGAACAAAAATATACCAATTCCCGCAATTAGCACGATGATCGATACGATCGACCAAATCAAAAATTGCCCTGGTGCTTGATTGCCAATTAGGTCATCGTGAGGCCAATTTGCGGTATAAGAAAAAGGCGCATTCGGTCGATTTGCAGAAGCTGCCCAAGCTGTCCAAGCAAAGAAAGCGGTGACGTTGTGGATTTGGGTATTGTCTTTAAACCATCCATCAGGTATTGAGTGAACTGCCGACCCGTGAGCTAATAGTTTTTGGTAGTCTTTGAAGACTTGTTTTAACCCTTGAGTTTGGGCATTTGTGAGCAATAATGCGTGAGTTTCAGAGTTATAACGATTGGTTTTAAATTCTTCGCTGACTCTGGCTTTTAAACTAGCTCTTTCTGGGGCTGGTATTGCTTCTAAATCTTCTTGGGAAAATTCAGGATTTCCATTATATAAAACACCAGCAGTTGCTAAACCCCATTTATGCAGCACATCAGCCGTCCAGTCGGGTGCTAAGTAACTACCGTGTCCCCATACGCTGCCAATATGTTGACCGCCACGAGCTAAATAAATTTCTTGTCCTGCTTGAATTTCTGATTGAGTTACGATAATTTCTTGCTGTGGAGAACGCACGATTTCCGGTACTGGTGGTGCATTTTTCCAAATAACCGTTCCTGCCCATAACAAAATGCTAAAGGCAACGATACAAACCAGAACAAGCCACGCTGGAAAGCTTAGTTGGCGAGTTCTTTTATGGGTTGCGTTACCAACTTCAACTACTGTGGTATTGGCCATAGCCAATCCTCCTTAAATTGCCACAATATTAGGTAAATGTTGCGAAATAAATGATGAGTTGAGGATTCGTAATGTCCTCAGCAGATCGCCGCTGAAAAAAATGCGATCGCTCTTAAACAACTTTTAGCGCTTTTACGATGCTTTGCTTGACTTTCTTATCATTTTTTAAATTTTGTTATGTTGGCTACAGTTCGTCTATCGAAAGTTATAAATCGAGTCGTAGCTTTCTAAAGAGTTATTAAGGGCGAAGAGAAAGGTATAGCAACCGACGAGAGCCGATTATGGCATTCTTAATTGCTGAAGGCATTGATTCTAGACCCTTCTTGCACTAGTCGCTAGCTATAACTACTCTGGTATGGCAAAACGGGGCTATTTAGTTAGATGTTTTCGGAAAGAGTTAATAAAAAAGCTAAATTTTCTTCAGCTTTTAAAGCATGGGGTGCATTAGCTGGCATAAATACGAATACGCCAGACTCTAGTTTGATATCTTGCCCTTCTAATGTGAGAATACCTTTTCCATCAATTACTGTAATAAGGGCATTGTTGGGGGAAGTATGCTCGGAAATATCTGTGCCTGATGCTAAACAAAATAGAGTGTATTGGCAATTATTTGTTTTCACGAGTACTTTGCTGAGAACTCCGCCATCGGGATACTGAATTTCGTTTTTCAGTTGAGTGGCTAAAGATGTATTAGATGCGATTTGAGTAGTCATATCAATTCTCCAATGATTGTTAGTAAGGACTTCAGTACTTAAAAAAATCCGATAGAAAGGACTCGCATTCCTTACTACGAAATAGGGCTTGCTAATAAAACGATGTAACCCAAATCTTGCTTGTAATATTTAAAAACTTGACGCATTTGTAGAACTCGTTGCCTTAGCTGAGAATTAGTCAAAACGTTCCCCAAAATTTTAGCCGTACCGAGTAAACCTTCATCTTGAATCATCGATCGCAAATTCAACAATGCCATTTCACCAGTTTGATGTTGCTGTACTTCCAATCCAGCCGATGAAAAAGCGGCGAGCCAATTTTCCGGGGACAATGGAGTGGTGTTCATCTTAACTTCTTGCGCCAAAGCTTGATGTATTTCTGCTTCGTGATGACGCGCTAGCAATTCGTGAGAAAGAAAATTTCCCCCGGGTTTTAGTTTTTGCGCGATCGCATTTAATATTTTCGCTTTTCCCGGCGCAGATTGCATCGATAAAATAGCTTCGGCAAAAACATAATCAAACTGTCCGGGAATCGCTTCTAATCGGAAAATATCTCCTTCGATAATTTCGATTTTGTCTGCTAATCCAGCCGCCTGAACGTTAGCACGAGCGCGGACTACGCTTTGGGAATTTTTTTCTACTCCAACCACTCGCACGCCAAAGCGTTTGGCAATTGCTAAAGCGCTATAACCGAAACTAGAAGCTAATTCCAATACTGTCTCTCCCGGTTGAAAATTAGCCCACTCAAACAACTTTTCTGTCGCTGCTTTACCACCCGGACGCAAGATTTTTTTACCCGCCGCCGCTAGCACTTGATGTCCTGGCGCACTTTGCAAATTAACAGTAGTGTGGGCCATATTCAGTTACCTCCCGAATTGAGTCCTACCTTCAATTTGCCAAATTTATTTAATTACATCTTTGACTTAAATCAAAAACTTCCCTTGTCAACGCAAATATTCGTAAGTATGGAAGATTTGTCGTGGGATTTTATACTGAATTTTTGCTAATTGATGGCTTTTTAGGAGCTAGTGTCTGTGAAAATACTGAACATATCTCAATTAAAAAATAATTATTATACCCAATGAAATTTTTGGTAATTCCTTGGCATAGTACTTAATATTTTGCGAAAATCTAATTAAGTAAAATTTCAATTATCTACTTTTTTAAATGAATCATTAAGTTTTGTAAAAAATTATCCGTCTTCCCTTAACTCAGATTAAATAAGTATTGCCATCTTAGTTGTTTTAAGTTATAGGGCAGCAATCTAGAGTTTTTGAAGCGAGTAAATAAACGATTTTTTCCAAAAAATGCCTGGTAAATGACTTATGAACTGGCTGAGTCTCTTGTTCAACTTGATTTTTATAGCAGTTATCTTGTTTTTTCTATTAAAACGTTGCTTGCGCGATCGCGCCGAGACTATGTGGGAGCAAGCCGATCGGACAGTTCAAGCAGAAATAGACGAGCTTAAACAAAAAGAAAAAAAATATCGCTCTGTTTTTAACAATATTAAAGAAGTAATTTTTCAGACAGATACAGCAGGTTTATGGACATTTCTTAATCCAGCTTGGGCAGAAACAACCGGATTTACCATTGAAGAAAGCATCGGTAATCGTTTTTTAAACTATATTTATCCGGACGATCGTCAAATACATTTAGAAAATTTTCAAAACTTAATCAAACGTCTAAAAGATGATTTAAAATACCAAATCCGCTTTTTGAAAAAAAATGGTGAATTTGTTTGGATAGAGGTTTTTGCCAGATTAACGATAGACACCGATAATACGATTATCGGAATTTCCGGAACACTTCAGAATATTACCGAGCGAAAACAGATGGAAGAGGCGTTGCAATTAGCAGATTTTTCCTTTGAGCGCTGTGGAATGCCCGGTATTTGGATGAATCAGGATGGAAGCATTTTGAGAGTGAATGAGGCAGCTTGCCAGATGTTAGGATATTCCCGTACAGAATTAGAATCCGGGTACGTTTTTGATTTCGATCCCAATTTCAACCAAGAAATATGGCAGGAGCATTGGCAATCTTTAAAAGAACACCAAACCATGATATTCTGTTCCAAACTTAAGGCAAAATCTGGTAAATTGATGCCTATAGAAGTAACGATTAACTATATAGAATTTAACGGCAAAGAATACAACTTTTGTTTTTGTCGCGACATTACAGAAAGACAACAAGTAGAGATGGCATTAAAGCAGCAAAATGAACGAGAAAAAGTGATCGCAGCGATCGCGCAGAACATTCATGAGTCTCTAGATTTGACTTATATTCTCAACACTACAGTTGGGGAGGTAAGACGATTTTTAGATTTAGATCGAGTAGTGATATATCGATTCAATCCTGATTTTAGTGGCACCGTGATCGTAGAATCCGTAGGGAGTCAATGGACACCTACATTAGGAGAAAAAATCAAAGATTCGTATTTGATGACGAAATGCGTAACTCCATATCATAAAGGTTATATTCAAGCTATAGAAGATATATATACAGCAGATTTATCAGAATGTCATGTTGAGTTATTAGCTAAATACGAAGTGAGAGCTAATTTGGTAGTTCCCATCTCGAAAGACGAACAGTTATGGGGATTATTAGTTGCTTACCAATGTTCAAACCCAAGACAATGGCAAAAATGGGAAATTGATTGCCTTTCTACCTTGTCAGCCCAATTAGCAATTGCCATTAGCCAAGCCGAACTTTATCGCCAATTAGAAGTAGCAAATCAAGAATTACATCGACTAGCTACTATAGATAACTTAACTCAAATTGCCAATAGAAGAAGATTCGATCAATATTTGGAAAATCAATGGTGTAGGCTAGCATGGGAGCAATCCCCACTTTCACTGATCCTTTGCGATGTCGATTATTTTAAACTTTACAACGATACTTACGGGCATCTTGCTGGTGATGAATGCCTCAAACAAATTGCTAAAGCGATTAAACAAGTGGCGAAACGTTCTAATGATTTAGTAGCGCGTTATGGAGGAGAAGAATTTGCAATTATTTTACCTAATACTAATTTACAAACTGCTTTTATACTAGCAGAGCAAGTTCAGTTAAAAGTAAAAGAATTAGAAATAATTCATGGTAGTTCTCAGGTGAGTAACTTAGTTACTCTCAGTCTAGGAATTGCCTGCATCATTCCTTGCGATCGCACTTCTCCCCTCATTCTCGTATCCGCCGCCGACAAAGCACTTTACAAAGCAAAAGAGCAAGGACGCAACCGGATTGCGGGATGAATATGAAGGATGAAGTCTGAAGTATGAAAAATTAACTTATTTTATTCATCTCCCCATCCCCCCACCCCCCTGCTCCCTAGCCTTTAACTACTGCATTTGCCAAAGTACTTGCCGCAAAACATCCGATGGCACTTGATCCGTTACCGTTGCTGCACCAATTTGAGTAGGTAAGACAAATCGCACCTTACCCGACTTCACCTTTTTATCAGTTTGCAGCGTCGAAATAATTTCTTCCACATCTAAACCAGCAGGTAATTTAGTAGGTAAACCAGCTTTTTTAATCAGTGCATTTTGGCGTTCCGTTGCTTCCTTATTCCACAAACGAATATCAACGGCAATTTGACCGGCTGCTACCATACCAATTGCTACCGCTTCACCGTGATTTACTGATTTGTAACCAGTTAAGCTTTCTACCGCATGACCGATAGTATGGCCGTAATTTAACAACGCTCTCAAACCTGCTTCTTTTTCATCTTTTCCTACTACGATTGCTTTAGCTTGGCAAGAATGTTTGAGAATAATTTGTAACATTTCTTCGCTTAAATAGCGTAGTTGATCCAAGCGCTGACACGCTTCCAACTTAGTAAACAAATCGAAATCCCAAATCACCCCATACTTAATTACTTCCGCCATACCAGCGCGAAACTCTCGTGGGGGAAGGGTTTTCAGCACTTGCGGATCGATGAAAACCAATCGCGGCTGATGGAAAGCACCGATCAAGTTTTTCCCTTTGGGATGGTTAACTCCCGTTTTACCGCCAATTGCCGCATCAACCATTGCTAGCAGGGTGGTAGGCACTTGCACGAAGTTGATTCCTCTCAGCCAGCTAGCGGCGGCAAAACCTGCCATATCGCCGATTACGCCGCCACCCAACGCCACGATAGTGGAAGAACGTTCTAAGCGGTTTTCCAATGCGACATTGTAGATTTTTTGGATAGAGGTAAGGGTTTTATATTGTTCTCCAGCTGGGAGAGTTAAAGATGTTACCTCAAAACCTGCTGCCTCGATCGATGCGATCGCGCGTTCCCCATAATGCTTGAAAATAGTAGGATTAGACACCACCAGTACTTGATTGCCCAGATGTAGCGGCTGGCTTTCTTCGCCTTTCATCCAGTTGCCCAGTTTGTCTAGGCTACCGGGTGCGATCGCAATTTCATAAGAATTATGCGGTAAATTAACATGAATAACTGACTGCATTCTTTAAACCCTAACCAAGAAGAGGAACGAAAATGTCTGTATTATCTTACGTTTTGTTTTTGGGTGCTGCTTACGCGGTAGCTGTTGGCCTCATGTTTACTCTCAGAGCCATCAAGCTGATTTAATCTCATTGTAAGGTGGGCAGGGGGTAGAAGGCTGAAGGCTGAAGGCTGAAGGCCAAAGTCACGCATTCAAAAGTCAAAATTAATTTCTTTTTACTTCATACTTCATCCTTTATCCTTCATCATTTCCCTAGCCCCTGCCTTAACTAGCCAATGCAGTTTCCCTGGCAGATTGAGCCTTCAATTTTGCCTCTTCTGCCAGAAACTCTGCCAACTGCCCTTCAATTTCATTTCGCACGATTTGACGATACTCTAAGAAATGCTCGTTGTGAGCGCATACAGTAATGTAATGCTCCCACACTCCAGGATTGCGTTTCATAATACTAAATAAGTGATGCCAGAACTTCCAGCGAGTATTGCGTTTCACTCCTTGTCGCCAGATCACGATTAATAGCGCCCTTAAATCTACCCAACTGGGCAATTTAAATTTAGCTTTCACCTTCGGCGCACCCAGGATTAAAAAACAGCGATAAGTCCGGTCTAAAAATTTTTCTGCGTCGTACAATTCCCAAAAAGCTTCTACATATTCCCTCGCAATTTCTTCTAAAGGTCGAGTGGGAATAAAATTCATCAAAGTGGTTTGGTTAATATTGCCATCCTTCTTTCGCAATCTTCCCTCTTTTTCCAAACGGTGCCACAAGGCAGTATTTGGCAAAGCTTGCAACATCGCAAAAGTCGTCGTAGGAATCGCCGTTTCTTCCGCAAACCGCACGATTCGCGACCCCGACCCGGATTTTTCCCCATCAAAGCCGATAATAAATCCTGCCATCGGGCGCAATCCCGCTTTCGTAATTGTTTGCACCGCTTCGCTGAGAGAACTTCTCACGTTTTGGAATTTCTTAGTGAGTTCTAAACTATCTTCATCCGGTGTTTCAATTCCGATAAATACGGCATTAAAATAGCACTCAACCATTAATTCCATTAATTCTGGGTCTTGTGCCAAATCAACGGAAGCTTCCGTATTAAATTGGAAAGGATATCCTCTTTCTTTTTGCCAAACTTTCAACTCCTTCAGTAATAATTTGACATTCCGTTTATTGCCGATGAAGTTATCATCTACCATGAAAACTCCTCGCCGCCATCCCAATTCGTAGAGATAATCTAATTCAGCTAAAAGTTGTTGGGGTGTTTTGGTGCGAGGTTTGCGACCGTATAGTACGATGATGTCACAAAATTCGCACTGAAACGGACAACCGCGCGAAAATTGAATTGACATCGAATCGTAAGCATCAAATTCTAACAAATCAAAGCGAGGAATCGGGGTTTTGCTGACATCTGGTTTATCGCCATTGGCACGAAAAATTCCGGATTTTTCGCCTCTTTCCACTGCTTCTACAAACATGGGCAGGGTGATTTCCCCTTCATCTAAAATTAGATAATCTGCGCCTGCTGCGGTTGCTTCCTCTGGTACGGAAGTGGGATAAGGGCCACCTACGGCTACTAATTTGCCATGTTTTTTAGCTTCTTGGATTTGGGCGATAAAATCGGTTTTTTGGACGATCATGGCAGAGATAATTACTATATCTGCCCATGCCCACTCTTCCTCCGTGACAGTCCGGATATTTCGGTCTACTAACTTAAATTCCCATGTTTGAGGCAATATAGCTGCCACCGTCACCAATCCTAACGGAGGTAGCAGGACTTTGCGATCGACTAATTCCAAAATTTTTTCATATGACCAAAAAGTTTTCGGAAATAGAGGATAAACCAGTAAAACCCGCATCTAACTTTGCTCCTCACGCTAAGATCGAAACTAGTCTAAATGTCTAAAGCCTAGCGCATATTAGGCCGATCGATTTTATTTTTTCATCTAAAAAGAAACAAGCGCATTGTCTAATGACTAATGCGCTGCCTGAAATGAGTTGCATTTTCAGAAAAGATTTAGCGTGATTTGCTAAACTGTCTCTTCCGCCTTCTAGCAATTGCTTTGCGCTTGCGCTTTTCGGGCGGAGTTTCAAAGTGACGCAGACGCTTTATATCTGAAAAAATCCCCGCTTTGGAGACTTGACGCTTAAATCGCCGTAAAGCTGATTCAAGCCCTTCGTTTTCCCCGACAATTACTTGGGTCATCCTGTCTACTCCTAAGCATGGGTCAATAGGTGGGTGCTGCGATCGGCGAACTCGGCTATTTTTTGGCCCGCTCTTCCGAGAATCAAACAGCTAATATGGGGTAGAACAATTAATTCAGGGAGGTTTAGTTAACCGAACACTCTGAAATATAAGTTCACCAGCAATAAAGTTTTTCTCTAAGCCTTAAAATTTAATTAATAGCGCCGCGAGAATCTGTTGTTGCCTCCCCGGTTATCGCCGCCACTGCGTCCCCCACCTCTATTTTCACGAGGTTTGGCCTTATTGACCTTCAAATTCCGCCCCATCCATTCAGCACCATCGAGGGCATCAATCGCCGCACTTTCTTCGGCTTCTGTTTCCATTTCCACAAATGCAAAGCCACGCATCCGTCCAGTTTCACGGTCAACCGGCAATTGAACCCGTTTTACTGTTCCATACTCGGCAAATACTTCATTGATATCTTCTTGTGTTACTTCGTAAGATAAGTTTCCTACGTAGATCGACATAGCTCTCTCCAGAATTGACTGATTTATGTAGAGATTTACATCCGGAGAGTCACTGATAAGTTTTAAAAACAAACAGTACACCGAATTTATTTCTCAAATAGCATCCTAACACAGGATTTAGCCTGAGTAGCCTTAATCTGTCCCGCTTAGATAAATTACGTATAAAGGTAGCAAGTCCCAATAAAGACAGGTATCCAACAGTGTGTTTAAGACAATATTAATTTTTATATTAGGTTTAATCCCTCCTCTGATTTCCCTGTGGTTAATGCGGAAAGCAGAACAACGAGCGCGAGAACGCTTGAGAGTGGCGATCGAACGAGCGTCCCTCGGCCCCCTCATTATCCCACCACCACCCGCAGACCTCCAATATATCGGTGACACTACCTGTAAATTTAATGCTCGTTCCCCTTATCTTCGTTGCGCGATCGCTCCCAGTGGCCCATGTGAGGGCTGCCGTCATTATCAGAAATTGTGAAGGGGTTCTCTTGCAGGGGGCAGGGGAGCACGGGGGCAGGGGAGCAGGGAGAAAGATTTGTAGACAACTTTAAAATTCATTCTAAATTCTGACTCCTGAATTCTAAATTCTGACTCCTGAATTCTGAATTCTGACTCCTGAATTCTGGCTCCTTTCACAAAAAAAATGGGGATGAATTTTCAAATCCCCATTTATCTATTCACCTAGAGCTTAAAGACTTATATCTTGACGACGAATTGCTCTTTTTCCGGCACTACGGTATACTCAGCCACAATTTGGCGGAACTCTTCGCCGTCGATGGTTTCTTTTTCAACCAAGATATCTACCAAGCGATCGATCGCGGTGCGGTGTTCGCGCATGATCTGCTTAGCATCTTCATAACATTGGTTAACAATTGCCCGTACTTGGGAATCAACTCTGGCAGCAATTTCTTCCGAATATTCCGCACGAGTCATCAAATCCCGTCCCAAGAATACTTCACCACCGCTTTGAGTTTCCAGCGCTAGTGGCCCCAAGTCCGACATTCCGAAGCGAGTTACCATTTGGCGTGCCATCCCAGCTACTTGTTGTAAGTCGCCACCAGCACCAGTAGTGATTTCTGAATCTCCGAAAATCACGTCTTCAGCAGCACGACCGCCCAAAGCACCTGTAATTCTCGCTTTCAGTTGCCCTCTGGAGATTAAACCTTGTTCTTCATTCGGTGCAAACCAGGTCAGTCCGCGAGCTTGACCGCGAGGAATCAATGTCACTTTTTGTACTGGGTCGTGGTCTTTTAATAGAGTACCGACGATCGCGTGACCGACTTCGTGATAAGCAATCAAACGCTTACTTTTGCTATCAACTAACGGCGTACCTTCCATCCCAGCTACCACCCGGTCAACAGCATCGTTGATTTCTAGCATGGTGATTGCTTCTTTGCGACGACGGGCGGTAAGAATAGCCGCTTCGTTGAGTAAGTTAGACAAGTCAGCACCGCTAAAACCGGGGGTGCGACGCGCGATCGCATCCAGAGAAACTTCTTCTGCTAATTTCTTATTCCGAGCGTGGACTTTCAAAATTTCCAGGCGTCCCTTGATATCGGGAGTATCTACGGTTACTTGGCGATCGAAACGACCCGGACGCAACAACGCCGAATCAAGAACATCGGGGCGGTTAGTAGCGGCAATCACGATGATCCCCGTGTTACCTTCAAAACCATCCATTTCCGTAAGTAACTGGTTGAGAGTTTGTTCCCGTTCGTCGTTACCGCCGCCGATACCGGTACCCCGCATCCGACCAACTGCGTCGATTTCATCGATGAAAATCAAACAGGGAGCGTTTTCTTTGGCTTTCTTGAACAAGTCTCGCACGCGGGAAGCACCCACACCGACGAACATTTCCACGAATTCCGAGCCGGAAATGCTGAAGAAGGGTACTCCTGCTTCTCCCGCGATCGCTTTTGCCAACAAAGTTTTCCCAGTTCCCGGAGGGCCAACCAACAGCACGCCTTTGGGAATGCGAGCACCTACAGCGCTAAATTTTTCTGGTTGTTTCAGGAAAGTAACAATTTCTTGCAATTCTTCCTTCGCTTCTTCAATACCAGCCACGTCATCGAACTTAATCCCGGTTTTCGCTTCCATTTGGAAACGGGCGCGAGATTTACCAAAGTTCATCGCTTGTCCCGGTCCACCAGGGATATTGCTCGATCGACGGAACAGGAAAAATAATCCCGCAATTAATAGCACTGGAAATACTAAATTGCCCAGTAATCCCCAAATCGCGCCATCATTACGAATTGGATGAACTGCAAAACTAACCTGTTCATCTTTGATCTTGGCAATTAATTCAGGAGCGCTACCAGGTAATCGAGGGTGTTGGTCGCCCAGGCGCTGCCGGTCCAATACTGGGTCTGGATCGATTCCTTCTACAATAGCCGTCCGGCCACCCTCGTATAAATCAACGCTCGTAACTCTACCGGAATCTAAGTATTCCAAAAAACGGCCATATGTCATGCGGGTACTAGCTGTGTTTTTACCCATGTCAACCGTAGCTGGGGCAAAAGTTCCTTGCCATAGGAAAAAGCCAATTACCAACGCAGGTAACGTCCACAGTAGGATGACTCTCCAAGAAAACTTCATAAATGGATGGCCT
>CAZJJR010000168.1:0-940 GCA_964546365.1 uncultured bacterium
AAGGTCGGCTAATACTGTTTTGGCACTAAACCCCGTACCTAGAAATAAAAACCTTGCTTCTGGAACTGCTGTCTTTGTACGCCTAATAATTTCTGCCCAATCTCTAGCACCTTTACGGGGAGTCCAAGTGCCAATAAAGACAACCTGCTTGTTATTCAAGCGGAGTGCGGCAGGTTGAATAGTTTGAGCAAATGCCTGTTGTCGTTTTTGGGATATACCGAACGGAAAGACGGCTGACTTTTGACCAAAACCCATCACATTACGTACATAGGTTAACTCGTCATGGTTGGGGAGATTGATTATATCGCAGGTTTGAAAGCTACGAAAACAGCGATCGCTTTCTTGATTTGGTTGTAAAGAAATTAGCCAATTTTTAATACGAGTCCTTTTTCTCTTAGGCGGCCATTTAGTTTTTTCCATCAGGGCAAATTTTTCATAAAAAGTATATAGTCCAACGGAACGCGCCACTAATAAACCTTTGATTTTTAATTCTTGTTTTGAAAATGGTAAGTTACCTTGATGAGCGTCAATAATATCAAAATTATGACTGGTCTTTTGGACAAATGATTTAGCTTGACTGGAAAAGATAGGGCGAGAAAATTTTTCAATAAAAGATGTGTTTTCCGGTGAAAACGCATCATTATAATCAAACTTAGTTACTTCATGCCCCATCGATTGAAATTCATCTGCCAATTCTAGCTGTACTCGCGAACCGCCTAAATTGCGATCCCAAGGCATATGAAGAACCATTAGTATTTTTAAGGGCTTATTCATTTTCCTAAACCGATATGGAACCAAAATTTATGCCTAACAGGATTTACATAATGTCTGAGAACTACTTGATAGCCAGAATATTTATCTTGATAAATAAATTGATCGTCTACTTTCACGACAAACCGATCGCTTGCTAGTGGCACTCCCTGATTGTAGTGCATTGCTA
>CAZJJR010000168.1:993-1305 GCA_964546365.1 uncultured bacterium
TTGCCAGTGGAATTTCCCAATTTAATGGTTGTTGAAGTAACATAAATCCACTATTAACGGGCTGCCATTTCTCTGAATCGCGATCGAGGAGGCGCTTGTCTAATGCCGGGCCCCAATCAAGCAGATAGCGAGGACGCCGATCGGGTACTTGACATATTTTTAATAATTCTTCAGCCGCCGGAAAAAATAAAATATCTGAATCAGCGAAAATGGTGATTTTCTCAACCGGAATTGACATCAAAACGGCGAGTTTTTTACCTAAGGGATGAATATTAGCATATTGATAAACGCACTGGGGAAGATCTTTTTTAA
>CAZJJR010000168.1:1334-13304 GCA_964546365.1 uncultured bacterium
CTCTACTACATCAATGCAAGGGCTAATTTGCCGGAGTAATTGGCAACTGTTAAGTGAATAAGTGCCGTCAGATACTACTGTAAATTTATCGGGAATGCCTACATAACTGATGAATGAACGAATACTGGCTACCTGTTCTGGCAAATCGCGATCGCAAGAAAAATAGTAGACATCGATCGGAACTCTTCGGTGATTGGAAATGTTCAGTTTGACAGCCAAAGGAAGCGTAGACCTATAGAGAGAACGCAAAAAGTATCCCTGCATCCTTGCCGCACGATAGCCAATATTAACCATACTTAAAAACTATATTTTCTTAACGAGAATAGATTGGAGCATTAGCCTCCAAAAAATTTTCCACCTAGCCAAAGTCGGTCTAGAAACAAGTAAATGAATCATTTGCCCGAAATTTGGTAATGTTGTTTGATAAATTATAGAATGAATAGCTATATAATCTTCAAGCGCGATTGAAAATAAAAATCGGGAAACTTGTGGTAGATTCTTTGATTCCGATCCGGCAACCTGGCAAAATTCTGCAAATCCCCCCGCATAATTTTGCTCTGTTTTGCTAGTTCCGTGATATTTAATTTCTGTCCAAATTCTATTTACAAAAATTGACTTGGGATTTTGTTGAAGGCTCCTCAAAAAAAGCTGATAATCCATTAAACCATATAGCTTTTTATCCAGAGGAAAACAATTATTGGCAAATTTTTTATCTATAAACACAGATGGTTGTGGCCATCCCCTATATAACCAAAATCTCAAATATCTTTCAAAAGTAGCTGGCATCGAATTAACAATCTCTTTCCGTCCATCTGTATATACGTCTTGGCAACTTCCAGCAATTAATTGATATCCTTTTAAAGAAAGCTCGCTAACCGTTTTAAAGCAAGTTGGATCTATGTAAGAGTCGTCAGAATTCAACCATACAAACAGATCGCCAGTACAATGTGAAAACCCTTTATTTATTGCATCTGTTTGTCCTTCATCTGGTTCGCTTACCCAATAAGCAAGATATTGCTCGTACTTCTTGATAATTTGAATCGAATTGTCAGTAGAACCACCATCAATAATGATATATTCTAAATTTGGATAGCCTTGCAAAAGTACAGAACGAATAGTTTCTTCAATAAACATTCCATAGTTATAACTAGGAGTGACAACGCTGATGCGCGGCCATTCAGAGCCATCTGGCATCCGCTCCGGTAATGGCTGGTTTTCTTCCGTCCAAGGCCATCCAGTTCGATCGCTTGGAGGAGGAGGTAAATCTTTTAAAGTTAAACTTTGTTTGAGAATTGCCATAACTTATCAATACTTAAAAATTACCGACTTAATTTACCACCAACAAAAATTGTATTCCTCTATTTCCCAATACCCATTAGGTGAATCTTGATTTCTTTTAACTATTCTTTTACCTTGATAACCATAAGTTGACTCAACAATTTCTCTAAGTTTAGGAAATCTATGTAATTTCAGATTAAATCCTAAATTCCTCAAAAAACTAGGTGACCAATTAAGTGCTTCTCGAGTACTCGCTAAAGATTTTTCTGCTTCCGCAACATAATCTTCCATTTGACGGCTTTTCTGATTTTTTTGCGTGCGGAAACCAGCTAATGGTGAACTAGTAGCATATAAATCTGCATAACGATAAAACCGCGACCAGAGATCGAAGTCACCAGCTAACTGAAATTCATTAAGAATGCAACTGCCGACTTTTTCCCACAAACTCCGCTTCCAAAAAGTAGATTCTTGAGACATCCAGGCAATTCCACCTTTACCCCACTTGTTCCAAGGTAAGTAACAACCATCTAAAAAGGCTTCTCTAGAATAACCTGGAACTGGACTAAACCCAATACAAAATCCATCCCAGTCCCAAGCACCTTGAGTGAGGGTAGTTAACCATTCTACTTGCGGTAATTCCGAAAAAATGCTGCCAACAGTTTTAAAAGTCCAAGGGTAATATAAATCGTCACTATTGAGCCATGCCATAATTTCACCTGTGGAATGAGCAAACCCTTTGTTAATCGCATCATACTGTCCTCGATCGGGTTCGCTGCACCAATAGTGAATGTAGGATTCGTATTTTTTTATTATTTCGATGCTATTATCGGTGGAACCACCGTCAATAATAATGTATTCCAGATTTGGGTAGTTTTGAGATAAAACGCTTTCAATAGTAGCTGCCAAAAATTCATCTTGGTTGAAAGAAGGAGTAACTATTGTAATTTTAGGTATATCTTCAATCAAAATTTTCTCCTGTGTTTTTACGCTTGGTTAGTTATTTTTTGTAAAAATTACAAAAATGCAAATAAATAATTGAATAAATTTTCCAAGAGCGCTCAACTGCAAGGATAAAAATGCTTAATTTACCAACAAATGATAAATATCAATAGTCTGAGCAGCAGTTTTATCCCAGCTAAAGAGTTTTGTTCTTTGATATCCTTTACTAATTAGGCGATCGCGTTCGCTCGAACTTTCCAGTAAAAAAAGCAAGATGTCTGCTAAGTCATTAATAGATTGAGGATTAAACAATATGCCCGCATCACCTACCACCTCTGGAATACTAGAGCAGTTTGAAGCAATCACAGCAGTTCCGCAAGACATAGCTTCTAAAGGAGGAATCCCAAAGCCTTCGTATAGAGAAGGATAGACAAGAGCAACACTACAACGATAGAGTTTAGCTAAATGTCTATCTGTAATACAAGCATAATGATTAATGTAATTGTTTAAGTTTAGCTCAGTAATAAGTTTTTTTTCTGTATCGTTAAAAGGCTGCCCCGCAACACACAGAGCGATATTAGGCTTAACGGTCACGATTTTAGCAAATGCTGATAACAAACGATCGAAGTTTTTATATTTAGCACGACTCCCTACATAAAGGTAGTATGGATGCTTAGGAACAGACTCAGAACCATAAGATAAGCTAATGTCTATCTCGGAAGCTAAATATGTAACTTTTATTTTACTTTCAGGTATTGAATATTGCTCAATTAAATCTTTTTTAGTATTTTCAGAAATACATATAATTGAATGAGCAGATAAAATCGCTTTTCTTTTTTCTTCAGCGTGTTCCCGATCGTAATCTATTTGTTCTGAAAAAAGCTCGTGAATCATGTCCCAAACTGTAATTACTACAGGACAGCGGTACTTGTCTATATTTTGTCTTGACAATAATGAATAGTAAGTAGGATGAGCAATATCAAAATTATTAAATGCAGAAACAGCCTGAAAGTAAACTTTTTCTAGCCAATAAGATAATCGGCCCGGTCTAAATCCAAATCTTTTATACTGATATTTTTTTAAGTTAGAATGAAGAGGATAAGTAACTTGATGATTTTGGCTATTCAAGATTGTCATTGAAGGGAAAAACTCATTTGGTAGCCTCTTAATCAAATTATTAAAATAACGATTAATACCTCCGGCATTTTGTAGGGCATAAATTTGTCCGTCGTAAATAATTTGCATTTTTTAATCTCTCCCATTTACACGTAAAATATTGTTTACAAAGTTTTCATACGCTTCTGCAAATTTTTCTCTTGTATGATTTTTTCTAGCAAATTCCCAAGCCTTTCTAGCTCTAATTTGAAGTTCTTCAGAAGAAGAAGAGGAAATTTCTTTGATAGAATTTTTGATTTGTTCTATAGAAGAGTCTTTTAAAATAAGCCCGAAATCCATGACATCCACGCTTGACTCATAACTAACAATAGGTATTAACCCAGCGTGCATACAAGTTACTACACTACCTCCACCACCTTCTGAACAAGAAGGATAAATCAGGCCAACACAGTTTTTTGTAATCTCTATAAATTGAGTACTACTAATATCAATCCATCCAATAGTATGAATGTTATAAGTTTGATAAAGTTCTTTATAATACGCCTTCTCAAAATCTTTTTCATTCTGGACTGGGCCACAGACTGTTAAATGATATTCTGGCATTTCAGCAAAAGCTTCCAGTACTAAATCTAAACCTTTATGAACCATTCCAGAGCTACCAAACCATAAAAATCGATTACGGCAGGTATCAAAATTTTTACCTTCTGGAAATTCATAAAGAACTGCGGTTGAGATAGGAATTCTGTAGATAGGTTTGTTAGCATAACTAAAAGTATTAATTGTAAACTGATTTCCTAAAATAGTTGCATAATCAGCATATTCTATCCCCAAACTAGGAGGAACTGTCCTCCTGGATATTATAGTAACTCCGCGTCTCTGCTGCAATGCCAGAAGGCGTGCATATTCAGAGACATTCTGAAACAGCCAATGAGCGCCAGTAATATGCAGAATTTTCACACAATTTTGACTAAGAAATGGCGCAATTCTTTCTAAATTGCTGTGGATATCAATAAAAAAAGAGTAGTTTTTTTTAGGAATGAACTTTTGGTTGTCCCAAGAAATCACATCAACACTATAACCAAGATTTAAAAACGTTTTAGCAATTTGCAGACATTCCCATTGATTAGTATGAGCATTTGATATCGACTGATTTGCTTTCAATATAAATGGATCGATTAAATATGAAATAAGAACCTTATCTTGATTTTTACTAAATGAATTAAGGGATACTACTCTTTTTTGTCCAGTAAATATACAATTTAATTTGTGCTTAATTTTTTTAACATTAGATACAAACATATTTTTATAAATTAGTTAATATTTATAGCATATTGCTAGTATTACTAGGTAACTCAAGTTGCTATTTATTGATTTTCAGGACTTTTGTAGTACATAAGATACGTCAATTAAAACAATTTTAGAAATCCTACTAATTTTATAGTTGCAGCAAATATTACTGAATATAACTAGTAGCTTGATTTAAGTATTAGGCTCAGATATTCAAAAAATAATCAAATCAGCTAGCTGTTTAGATTTATAAGTCAACTATTACTTTAATAAAACAATTAGTTCGTAAAAATAAATCTATATCATTGCTAACTGCGATTTTACTTTAAAATGAATGGTGAAAGAGTCAATGAATTTTCTTGCACAGTTTGAGAACAAGTAAAAGGGCCTTCAAATGGGCCATTAAGAAAGTTCCAATCTCTTTGTCCATATTCGCTGATAATATCATCAAACTCCTCAAAACTCCATTCTCTTAGATGCCAATAGTTTTTTGGAGTTCCATCAGAATTGGTGTACTCTGGTAGCCTATTAGGGGTGCTGATAAAAACGCCTTTCTTGGCAACTCTCAACATTTCTTTTATTAAACGGTTGTAATCTTCTACGTGTTCAATGACATCCACGCAAGTTACCACATCAAAACTATTATCCGGGAAATTTAAGTTGTAGCCATCATAAATGCTCATATGTACTAGCCTTGGATTTCTACCAACAACTGTATTTTGGCAATAATCATATGCCTTTCGATCGACATCCACACCACTAACTTCTTTAGCTTTTATTGCCAATATATTTAGACCATAACCAAGCCCAAAGCCAACATCTAAAACTGTCGCAGATTCAGCCACGTATTTGTTTAAAGCTAGAAAATATGCTTCGATCTGGCAAGGAACGACTGTTCCTACGCTATCTGTAGTGGTATAATCTTTTGGATTTGGCTTTTGATTTGAAATGTCACCATTCATGACAAAAATTAGTTTTTTAGTTAGCTTTTTGATAAAGTTTTTCATACTTTTCTCCATTGGATTATTGGTAGAATGATTCCCCTTCTCATTTGACCTAGCTTTAACAGAGGGCTAGAATCATCGTAGACTTCAAATACAAGTGGCTCTTGTAAAATATCCAGTATTTCAACGGCGGGAATTGAGGATGAAATTTGTATTTGGTATCTTCCTTCTCTAAAAAAATTTAAATTGATTGGACACTCTACAACGTATATACCAGGATGTACAATTTCTTTTATACCATCCCAATCTTGATTAGTAGTAGAAAAGAGGCATTCATTTAGTTCCGTTAAAACTTCTAGTGCTATTTGTGCGCCATTAAGGTTTTCTCTTACTACATACTCTATTCTAACTACTAGAGTTTCCGAGCAATAATATAAACTAGAAGGTATATCATTTTTAAGCAAGCTAATCTTGATTATTTCTAGTTTTTTCCACTCCTGAGTAATATTATTTGTTTTTAAATAACTTGTTGATTCTAGCATTTTATCTAGATATTTTGCAACAACGTCTTGAACTTTACCAGTCATTACCATCGAGCCGTTATGTAATAAAATTCCTCGGTCGCATAAGGACATAAGAGAAGACATATTATGGCTGACAAACAAAACTGTTCTGCCTTCTTTGCCCACCTCTTCCATTTTGCCCAAGCATTTCTTCTGAAATTGTGAATCCCCTACTGCTAATACTTCATCTACTACCAAGATTTCTGGTTCTAGATGTGCTGCCACTGCAAATGCTAGACGTACATACATTCCTGATGAGTAACGCTTGACTGGTGTATCTAAAAACTTTTCTACTTCGGCAAACGCTACAATTTCATCAAACTTCTTTTTAATTTCTACCTTACTCATCCCCAAAATAGCACCGTTGAGATAGATATTTTCTCTTCCGGTAAGCTCTGGATGAAATCCGGTTCCCACTTCCAATAAACTCGCTACTCTACCTTTAATAGAAATGCGACCTTTAGTTGGTTCGGTGATGCGGCTTAAAATTTTTAATAGGGTAGATTTTCCGGCTCCATTACGACCAATAATGCCTACTCGATCGCCTTTTTCGATCTCGAAAGAAACTTCTTTTAACGCCCAAAACTCTTCATAAGCGGAGCTAGATATAGTTTGGCCTTTTAAAACAGGCTTTAGTAATTTTTGCGTAGCTGATTTAGCAACTTCAGATATTGCATCCCGAAACGATCTGTAGCTCTCTTGTTGGTGGCTGATAATATATTTTTTACCTAAATTATCTACGCGAATAACGACATCTGACATAAAGCACAAAGCCTACTTTTTATAATTAATTTATCTAGACAATTTTAGGTTTGGCAAAACTTTCTTTAATTCCCCATATAAAGCTTCCAATTATCCCTTTAATTATTCTAAAGGAAGGATCGCATTTAAGCAATGTTTTCATTTGATTAAGGCTAATAGTAAAATTACCTTGACCTATGTTATGGCGGATAATAACTATCGAAAATATTCTTAATTTTTCGAGGTAAATTTGAATAATTTTTGTTGCAATTCTTTCTGGAAGGTAAGACTTTAGAATTGCCAATAATTGATAACTGCTAGTAACAGGCACATTAGATTTAAATAAAGTTGACGTTCCTGAAATAGAAGTTAATGAACGATAACAAGCTAGTGGCTTAGGTTCGTACCAGAATGGATAATGTACGGCAATTCGCATCCACATCTCCATATCAAACATATACTCTAATTGTAAAGAAAAGCCACCTAATTTTTCATAGGTACTACGCTTTACTGCGACAGCAGGACACTGAATAACGCCTGGTCCCAAACGCTCTAGCCAGTCAGAAAGAATACCCGGTGTTCGTATTTCCAGTTCTGACAGGTATTGCCAATGTCCTTCTTCATCCATATAAATGTAGCGGCACAAAGCTGCTCCTACAGATGGCTCTTTTTCTAAGCTCGATCGCAAACGGCTATAAAAACCAGGGAGAACAATATCGTCATCGTGTAAGATATGAACCCAATGACCGCGAGCGCGGTTAATGCAGGTGTTCCAGTTGCCCACTTGACCTGCGTTAAAAGGTCGTCGGTAGAAAGAAACTCTCCCTTTACCTACTTCTTTCACTAAAGCTTCTACGTCAACGTCTGGAGAGCAATTATCTACCACTTCGATCTGCATTTCCTCCGGGCCAAGGTCTTGGGCTAGGACGCTTTCTAAAGCTTCTACGAGTAATTTTGTCCGGTTATAAGTAGGAATCATTACCGACCAAAAAGGTCTGTGAATACCCTCTGGAATAGGTTCTATTTGAGGAAATTCGATCGGTTCCGATATGGCCACGTCCTTGGGTAATTTCATCAGGTTCATTTTTGGGCCTCCACTAAACTTTGAACTGCTCTTTCAGATGCTCGCCATCCGCTGAGAATGCTGTCATCTGTCCAGTAGTATGCCCATTCACCATAACGCCCGCAACAAGCAATGCCTTGTTCTGTCAAATAGTTTTGAACGATCGCTAAATTCGTTGCGCGATTTAAGTCAAATAACACATTAGCATAGGGAATGCGCTGCTCTTGAGCGACGAGAATGCGATCGCTTTTCTCCAGCAAACCAATACGAATCATATCTTCAATCGACCGATTCAGCACATCCTCACAAGGTAAGGGACGATACTTGCTGTGATAAACTTCCACCTGAATACTCCCGCAACCGAGCGGAACATTATGGGGGGAAAGGCGATGGGGAAAATTACCGCGAGAAAAGATAATATCCTCATCGTAAAAATACATCCACTGAGCGTCCGGAAAAACTTCTTCCCTTTCAATCCCTACATTTACCAGTACCAAAGAAGTACAAACTAATTTTTCCGCAGCTTCCGCTACTTGTGAAGGGACATCTCTAATCCGGCGAATTAATTCAGGCAATGGTAATGATGAAATTAACGTTTCAAAATGCGCTTTTTTGCCATTTGCAAACTCTAACTCTCTTCTTCGCAAATCTACGCTCACCAGTTCGTGATTTAAGTGTACTTCTTGTACGACTGATACCGCTTGAACGTAAGCGCCAAAACCACCCTTTAAGGGATAGCGAAAGTGAGTCAGATAATGGTGATTTTCCTGATGGGAAGTTAAAGCACCTCGCACCACTTCTTCTAATTTAGGGGGGTACATTCTAGGGCCAACCCAATCGACAGACATATTGCTGGCTTCAGTTGTCCAATACTTGCGAGTGTACCGAAAAGTGAACTCTTCGCTAAAAGTACGACCTAATCCTTGATAGCACCAATCAGCATAAGTTTTAATTTCTGGTTGCTCTTCGTATTGAGCTTTCACAAAATCAACGATACAACGCTCTATTACATTTACTGGTAGCCCGTACAAATTGCATTGCGCTGGATGCCTTACCCAATGATTTTGCCAGTAATTAGTAACAAGCGCATCGTGTTCCAGAAATTGATTGTTAACTGCTTTCGCAAACAAATCCTTTATTTGTTGATTTTTGGTAAATGATACGTGCGGCCCTTCATCAAATATAAATCTATCTACTTCATTGGTAGCCGCATGACCTCCTAAATAAGAATTTTTTTCATATAAATCAACTTGACAACCCATTTGAAGAGAGCGTTGCGCTGCGGCTAACCCAGCTAACCCACCACCGAGAATAGCTACTTGCTGCATTAACCTACCTCTGGTAAAAGTCGATTTATGATGTAGTCTTCCATAGATGCTTCCCAAGAGCGCATCTGGTTTAGGTTCCTCAGTTTTAGATAGAAGTTATCCAGTGCTTCCCAAGCTGGTACGGGAGCCGGACGAGGAAAAGCATCCGAACCTACAGGGGAAACTTCGGTTTTCACCCCAAGTAATTCCACTATTTTCTTTACATATTCGTAACGAGAGGCAAATCCTACATTTGCTACATGGTATAGACCAAATGCTTCTGATTCAATCAAATTAAGGATTTGTTTTGCTAAATCAGCAGTGTAAGTTGGAGAGCCAAATTTATCTTTTGCGCTGACTATTTTAGGTTTAGCAATTGCTTCCCGTCGCCTTGCTTCTACAAAATTACGTCTATGAGATGCCTTGCCACCAAATAACCATCCCGGTCGAATGATAAAGTAATCTTTGCAGAGATCGGCAACAATACGTTCGCCTAAATATTTACTTTTGTGATAGTGGGTGCGTGGTGCTGGCGAATCTATTTCGGTGTAAGGTTCGCCCTTGGTTCCGTCAAAAACTCCACAACTACTTATATAGACAAGTATTGAATCTACTTTTCTACAAGCTAGAGCAACATTCCAAGTGCCAACCGTGTTGATCGAATGAGCTAAATTTGGATCTCGTTCGCATTCATCAACGTTAGTAATTGCTGCGGTATGAATGACACAATGAGGGCGCTCTGAAGTTATTACCTGTTTGACTTTAGCAAGGTCTTGGATATCTAGTGAAGCTCGTGGCATCGGAACCACGTCTATGTCGCTAATTTGAAATAGATCGCACAGATCGCTACCCAGCATTCCTTCAGCGCCCGTGACAAGGACTTTCATCAGTTCTCCTAAGTTTTATCTATGCTTTAATGACCAATCGTAAGGAATAGAATTGTCAAAAGGATCTAGGCGAACAATTTCATCAGGACGATGGGGTATTGTAGCACAATTAGCAACAATTGCGGGTACGATTCCTACTCCTTTAAAACCATTCCAGATTCCAAATGGTATTTTTACTAAGGCGTAATTTGAATCGCCGAGGAAAATTTCTTGTAAGTTTCCTTTAGTAGGTGAATCTGAGCGATCGTCGTATAATACTAGTTTGATCGTACCGGATACTACAGCATAGTTAAGGGTCATTTCTTTATGCAAGTGCCATCCCTTGATAACGTTAGGATACACTACGGAAAAATAAATTTCTCCAAATTTTTCAAAGTGTGGATCGTCGCAACGCATCATGTGCATTACTTTGCCACGTTCATCAGAAATTTGTTTTAGGGGATGAATCAAAACGCCATCAATCATGTTAGTTAAATTGCTAGTAATTGTTTGGGTGGGCTATATTGATTTATTTCGTCATTGTGAGAAAATCTTTGTACCATAAGATCGTCTCTAGTAAGCCTTTTTCCAAGCTGAAAATAGGTTGCCATTGTAATAAATTACGTGCTTTTTCAGCCGACAGATATTGAGAACGAATCTCTGCTTTAGCTTGATTGCGAATATCTAGTTTGATATGTTCGCAATTCATTAGTTGTTGGATAACTTTTACTAGCTCCAGAACTGTCATCGGTGATTCTAAACTGAAGTTAAATCCTTGACCTTGGACTTGGGAATCTGTCAAGCATTCTGCCAAGCAGATGTATGCTTTGGTTACATCTTTTACATAGATATAATCTCTGACATAAGTGCCGTCACTGCGGATAATGGGCGCTTCTCCTTGCAGAAAAGAACGAATGGTTCCCGGTATAATTCGACTCCAGTTTAAATCGGCTCCACCGTATATATTGCCACAGCGAGCGATCGCAACTGGCATTCCATAAGTATGGTAATAAGTTTGGGAGATTAAGTCGGTACAAGATTTGGAGACATCGTAAGGATGTCTTCCTAACAAAGGCATATCCTCTTTATATGGCAGTACTTCGCTATCCCCGTAAGCTTTATCGCTGGAAGCAATTACTACCCGTTTGACTAAATTGCTGTGAATGCGGCAAGCTTCTAGCAGATTATAAGTGCCACGAATATTCGCTTCAAAAGTAGGTAAAGGACTGCGATTAGCAGCGCCTACAATTGTTTGGGCTCCTAAATGAAAAACTGTATCGATTTCGTGTTTGTTAATTGCTCGTTCCAAGGTACTGAAATCTTCCAGACTACCCCTGATTGTGGAAATGCGATCGATATCGCCGCTGCGGTAAAGTTCTGATTTGGGGTCGCCATCGTGAATTAAAGCTATGACATCAGCACCTTTTGCCAACAATTCTTTTACTAACCAGGAACCGACTATTCCCGTAGCGCCAGTTACAAAAACGCGCTTACCTTGCCAAAAATGAGTATCTAATCTTTCCATACTTTCCAAGGTGCTTTTTCTTCCTGCCACAAACTTTCTAGTAACCGAACGTCCCGCAGGGTATCCATACACTGCCAGAAATCATTATGGCGATAAGCTACTAATTGTCCATCTTTTGCTAGTTCTTCTAAAGGCTCTTTTTCAAAAAGCGTATCATCTCCTTTAATATATTTAGCTACTTGTGGTTCGAGAACAAAAAAACCTCCATTAATCCAGCCTTCACCAATTTGGGGTTTTTCTTCAAAGTGTGCTACTAAGTTTCCATTAAAACTAATACCACCAAAGCGAGCGGGTGGACGTACCGCCGTTACCGTTGCTAAACATCCATGACTGCGATGGAA
>CAZJJR010000168.1:13314-13594 GCA_964546365.1 uncultured bacterium
TTCTAGCAATCTGTTGATGTCTACATTAGCTACTCCATCGCCGTATGTGAGCATGAAGGTTTCATTGCCGATGAATTCAGCAATTCTTTTAACTCTTCCTCCTGTTTGAGTCGATAATCCTGTATCTAGTAAGTGAACAGTCCAGTCTTCAGAATTTTGGTTGCGAACTGTTACTTCACCTGTGTTTAACTGAACTGTTAAACTGCTAGCACGGTAGCAATAATTAATAAAATAATCTTTGATTTGTTCGCCTTTATAACCCAAACCAATCGTAAATTCA
>CAZJJR010000169.1:0-6075 GCA_964546365.1 uncultured bacterium
TAGCAATCTCATTTCTCCCATACCAGGAGTTTCCATACAAGCAACATTTTGCTTTAAATCTTTACGATGGCGAATAAACCACTCCAATCGCCGTTTGAAATTAGGTAATTTAGAGAGGGTTTCCGGTTCAATAGTAGTAATGGCAAATAAGGGAATTAGTCCCACCATCGATCGCACTTTAACGCGCTGCATTTCTCCATTCGGAAAATGCAACACATCATAGTAAAAACCATCAGTTTCATCCCACAATTGGGTACCATCGCCACCGATATGATTCATCGCATCGGCAAAATAAAGAAAATGCTCGAAAAACTTGCTGGCAATATCTTCATAAACTGGCATTTTCGTAGCCAATTCCAAAGCTATTTTCAGCAGATTTAAGCAATACATTCCCATCCAACTGGTGCCGTCTGCTTGAGCGATACATCCTCCAGTAGGTAAGGGCGCACTCCGGTCGAACAAGCCAATATTATCTAATCCTAAAAATCCGCCTTGAAAAATGTTCCTTCCTTCGATATCTTTGCGATTTACCCACCAAGTAAAATTTAGCAATAGCTTTTGAAATACCCGTTCTAAAAATTGAATGTCTTGGCGACCGTACATTTTTTTCTCGATTTGATAAATCCGCATTGCCGCCCAAGCGTGAACTGGTGGATTTACATCGCCCAATGCCCATTCATAAGCAGGCATTTGACCGTTGGGGTGCATATACCATTCCCTCGTCAATCGATCGAGTTGCAGTTTGGCAAAGTCCGGATCGATCGTGGCAAAAGGTATTAAATGAAAAGCTAAATCCCAAGCAGCATACCAAGGATATTCCCACTTATCGGGCATGGAAATAATATCTTCATTAAATAGATGCTTCCAGTCGGAATTCCTGCCAAATTTGCGTTCTTTGGGCGGAATTGGCATGGTCGGATCGCCGTCCATCCAGTCTTGAATGATGTAGTAGTAATATTGTTTGCTCCACAACATTCCGGCGAAAGCTTGTCGCTGTAAGTTTCGCTGGTCTTCTGATAATTCAAACGGACAAATTCGAGCATAAAATTCGTCAGCTTCGGCAATGCGCTCTTGAAAAACTCGCTCGAATTCTAAACCAAAAGGTTGAACGCACTCTTCCCGATCGGTTAATCTTAATTGAATCGTTTTTGTTTCATTAGGAGCAAGTAAAATTTGATAATGAGGCGAAGCTTTTGTGCCGACACGATTAGGATTAACGGCATCTTTTTGACCGTTAATCAAATAATTGTTGATGCCATCTTTTACATAAGGTGAATTATTGGGAACTCCAAACAAACATTCGTAATTAGTTTCGTTTTCGGTAAATAACAACTCTGGGGTGTCGTCGCAATACAACCATCGCGTGCCTAGAGTTGGGTGTTCTGCTTCGATGCTGCTTAATTTTTGATTAGCGCGTACTGCTTTGAGAAGTGGTTTTTGGTTATTCAAATTCCATAACCAAGTGTTGCGAAACCACAAAGTAGGTAATACGTGAATGGGTTTGGCTTCTGAAGCTTGATTGGTGATGCTAATCCGAATTAAAATATCTTCGGGAGCGGCTTTGGCATACTCGACTAAAACATCGAAATAGCGGTTATCGTCGAAGATTCCCGTATCGATTAATTCGTATTCTGGTGCATGGCGATCGCGCTGGCAATTTTCCTCTATTAATTGCTCGTAAGGAAATGCTGCTTGGGGATATTTATACAAGTATTTCATGTAGGAATGAGTGGGAGTGCTGTCAAGATAAAAGTAATATTCTTTGACATCTTCCCCGTGATTTCCTTGTTTTCCCGTTAAGCCAAATAAGCGCTCTTTCAGAATGGGATCTCGTTCGTTCCAAAGCGCGATCGCAAAACACAGCCGTTGATGATTATCGGAAATCCCGGCAATCCCATCTTCCCCCCACCGATAGGCACGCGATCGCGCTTGCTCGTGGGTAAAATAATCCCAAGCTTCACCTGTCGCGCTGTAGTCTTCTCGCACCGTTCCCCACTGCCGCTCGCTTAAATATGGCCCCCAGCGTTTCCAGTAAGCTTTGCGTTCTCTATCTTCGGTTAATCTAGCTTCTTCTTTGGTCATTTTTCACTCATTACCGTGATTGAATTATATAGTTATCAATAAAAAATATTTTTAATTATTAAGGTTCATAAAAATATAATTAATAATGTGATGTTAGCGCGTTCCCGCACCTTGGCTACTATTTGGCCCGCCCCTGTCTGTAGGAGGTTGGTACTCTTGGATTTCTATCGAGTTTTGGGGTTGTACGGCTGCCAAGTTAGCTTGAACGTGAATAAATTGCAACCCAATAGCTAATGTAAATATCCCTGTAACTTTGATTAAATAGCTCATATCACCGACCTCCTAAAGACTCAATTATTATGAGTCGTTCCTCAAGATACTTCAGTGATGGGATATTCAGCCAAGTGTGATAAAAAATTTGCAAATCCGTGATTAGTTGCTATCGGTATAGTGACTGGCTATTCACAGAGCGAGTGATATCGATCGCAAGTTGGTAGTATAGAGGGGCTAGGGGCTAGAGCGCCAGGGAAGAGGGAAAAAAGAGGGTTTGAAAAATTGTAGATGTTTATCCCTACTCCCCTGCTTGCCTCAACTAGCAACTTAATTGCTGATTAGCTTCATTTAACCAAGTCTAGAGCAACCGTAGCTTTTGAGAGCGCCGACTTGAACAGCCGGGTTATACTGGCCGGATAAGCGATCGCCCAACTGTTGATGGTCAAACAAACCGTTCCCAACGCAAACAGAATGTACGTAGGAGCCATCACCACCCCAATTACCAACCAACTAAACACGTGGAGTATCATCAATACTGCTGGGACATAAGCTAGTGCAGCAGCTTGATTAATTTGCACTCTTGGGCGACCTAGTACCGTTACCGCGATCGTGTATAAGGTAAATAGCAAGTTGGCTGGGACTAGAAACGCACAAATAGCGGCGCAGTGGGTACGAGAAAACTCTGATAAAAAATGAAAATCGATCATGTAAATAAATGGTAATGGGCAATCGGAAAGAGCGTATTAATGGAAATTATTTCTTTTTTTTGGTAGTCCAAGCATCGGTAAACATCATTAGAAACGCACCGATGATAATCGCGATCGCTAACCCACCTGCTATTATATTCTGCCAATCAGTTGTTTCCATTTGCTTAATTAATGCTGCTCAACTTTAATACAGCCCATATTTTAACTCAGCTTGGCTTAATCAAAATTTAATTAATTATAGAATCCCTGCCATTTCACGCCAGCACTCTTACATTTACCGCCTCCGTTTAGACAGTCCAGCTAAAAAAAGCAGGCTCTCCCCTACATAGCGCGATCCAACAAACCGATTCATTTGCTACGATATTTGCTCGCTCGGCATTTTCTATACCCGATGCTCGATGCCCAAAAAATAGTTATCCATCCCAAGTAAGAGAGAGCCAAGAATCTGTAAATTTTCTTCTCACAATTGGCTTATTTAAAGATTTGATGGTGTCTCAGGAGCGATTTCCAATCCTCCCGATTCTTTAACTGTTTGTTGATCGGTAATCAGATCGCTCAGTTCGTATATTTGTACGCCAATATTATCACAAGCTTGTACCAAATTTTGCTTGAAATTATCCAGGTTTTTGCCATAGCCACATAAGTATGCAGCCGTTTCAATCCCCTGTTTGGCATTGGCTTTTGCACAATCAATTAAATCAGTACCCATCAATGGTGTAGATGATGCCATAAACTCAGATATTTCTCCTTTCTTTCCACATTACTCGTACCTTAATCAATGCTGAGTATGGCTTCATCCCTCTCAAGAGCGAAAAGAATAGAGGAGACAGGAGGTAGGAGTCAGGAGTCAGAATTCAGAATTTAGGAGTGAGAATTCCGAATTCAAAAGTCATGGTTCTTAATTTATTAGTTATCTATATCATTATCATTCAATATTTCTGTAATTCACTTTAAAAGTTCGATCGATTTTCTCCCAGCCTTCTTCAATTCTGAATACTGAATTCTAACTCCTGAATTCTCTATTAATGGCAATGCCAATATTTGTAGGCAGCATAGGCGAGAGTAATAACTCCCGTCACAATAGCAGATTCATCTACTTCAAATTGGGGATGATGGAGGGGATAATTTGGTTTATTGACAAAGCCAACACCCAAACGAAACATCGCTCCGGGAGAGTATTGTAAATACTGAGAAAAATCTTCGGCTCCCAGAGAAGGTTCTGGTAAAACAATTACGCGATCGCTACCCAAAGCTTCTCTACCAGACGCCTCTAAAAGTTGAGTAAGAGCGGGATCGTTTTGTACTCCCGGTACACCTTGTTTGTAACTCAATTCATAAGTAGCACCGTAAGTTTGACAAACATTAGCTACTATTTGTTCGATCCAACCCGGTAAAGCTTTGCGAGTTTCTGGATGGAGACTTCGCACGGTACCTAACAACTTTACTTGGTCGGCGATCACGTTTGGCGCTCGTCCTCCAAATATTTTACCGATCGTCAATACTACCGGACGGAGAGGATTTTGAGTGCGACTAATTGCTTGTTGAAGATTAGTAATTACTTGAGCGGCGATCCAAATCGCATCGATCGCTTCGTGCGGTCTAGCGCCATGACCTGATTCTCCAATAATAATAATTTCTAAATCATCGGCGGCAGCTGTTAAAGCTCCATATCGAATGCCGATCGATCCCCCTGGAATACTAGGAAAAACATGAACGCCAAGGATAGCTCGTACCCGATCCATCGCGCCATCTTCAATCATCCAGTTAGCACCTTGAGCAATTTCTTCGGCTGGCTGAAATAAAAAGCGGACGTTACCTTGAAAATTTTCTCCCATTTCAGCAAGAACCATTGCCGTACCTAAACCGACGGTAGTATGCACATCATGACCGCAAGCGTGCATTACTCCAGGTTGTTTAGAAGCAAATTCTAAATTGGTACGTTCCTCAATTGGCAAAGCATCCATATCCGTCCGAATTGCCAGCAATCCCTCATCGCTACTTTTCCCTAGTAATTCTCCGATCGTGCCGGTTTTGCCAACGGTTTCTTGAATGCGAAGACCGCAAGATGATAACACACCCGCCACGTAAGCGGCTGTTTGGTATTCTTGAGAGCTTAATTCAGGATGAGAGTGGATATGACGGCGAATTTCAATTAAACGCGGTGCGAGTTTGGCGGCTAGATTTTTGATCTGGGTAAGCATGAGAAAGGTTATTTAGTTGCGCTTTTCAATTTTTAGCGAATGAGAATGTTGTTTGCAAATATTTAACTTTGAAAAAAAGGCGATCGCACTACTGATGAGTAGAAGTGCGATCGCCACAGTCTTACTTACTGGAGAACAAAATCAATGGTTTGATAGTCAGATCGTCCTTTCAGACAACTACCTAACTACATCATCGACATATCCTTTGTTGGGTCTGTTACCGTTCCCGTCAATACTGTGTCTCCTGCTCCTCCTCCTAATCCAGGAGGTAATTCATCGCGCATACCAGTTTCCAACTGCATCTTGATTCCAGGAGGCAGACCCTTCACCTTGGCGATCGATCCCAGATCTCCAGTTTCGATCGCAGAAGTCAGTTTTCCACCTGGAAGCGAACCAGTACCGATCGTGAAGTTCTTCTCGGTTAGTTCGCCTTCGCTGAAGATGGTGACCTTCATACTGCTGCTCAACTCAACCACAGAGTAGAACTTGCCACTGGTAGATTGACCGCTGGTGGTGATTGCATCCAACACTTCTTCACCATCAGTGAAACCGAAGTCAGCTAAGTGCAGTACGTCTTTCTTCACGTCGAAGTTGTAAATAGTGTACGCGCCACCTGTCATCTTGTCGGTTTCACCAGTTACAGGATCGCTACCAGTAGTACCAGTGCCACCTGTCATGGTGTCGTCGCCTTCACCAGTCTTCGTCGTGCCAGTAGTACCCGTGCCACCCGTCATGGTGTCGTCGCCTTCACCAGTCTTCGTACCAGTAGTACCAGTGCCACCTGTCATGGTGTCGTCGCCTTCACCAGTCTTCGTCGTGCCAGTAGTACCCGTGCCACCCGTCATGGTGTCGTCGCCTTCACCAGTCTTCGT
>CAZJJR010000169.1:6175-13581 GCA_964546365.1 uncultured bacterium
GTCATGGTGTCGTCGCCTTCACCAGTCTTCGTCGTGCCAGTAGTACCCGTGCCACCCGTCATGGTGTCGTCGCCACTCTTGGTAGTAGTACCACTATCACTACCCATGTCGTCATCATCGTTATCATCGTCATCATCGTCAGTGTCGGTGCTACCGTCATCACTGTCCATATCGTCATCATCGTCAGTGCTGGTGCTACCATCACCACTGGTCATATCGTCATCGTCATCGTCATCGTCAGTATCGGTTTCTGTACTCTTACTCTTCTTCGTGTTGACGATCACGATAGTTTCTTTACCTTCACCACCGACAACGGTTGTTTTACCCAAACCACCGTAAATCACGACATCCTTCTTACCGCCGATGATGACATCATCTCCGTCACCACCAAATGCGATACCTTTTCCTTCTCCGATGTAGATCAGGTCGTTGCCTTCACCACCGATGGCAAGGTTGTATTTTCCACCACCGATGATTACGTCATCGCTCATTCCGCCTACCATGACGTAATCACCACCGCCACCAATCAGGACGTTGGCTTTTTCCTTGCTACCTTCAATTACGGCATCTTCGTCTTCAGTGGCAATAACTACGTGCTTGCCACCTTTTCCACCACCCTTGCTGTCTTCAAGAGCGATTTTGATCAAACCTGCTTTGTCGGTAGCACCTTCAAATTCTGTAGAGGCAGTTAAGCCTTTGCCTTTACCTACTTCCAAGTAATGGAGAAAAGCGTTTTCAAATTCACCTTTTTCAAGGGAGATTTTCACTTCAGAGTTGATACTCTGATACATTTGAAAGTCAAACTTCGTACTAATTGTACGTTTTTCCGTAAAGGCGTATTTGGTAATGTGTTCAAAAGCAGTGATTTCACCTTTTTGAACAGCTGTTTCCACATCTTTGTTTTTAGAGAAGAAGACATCCAGGTCGATCAGATCGTTGAACTTACGATTTTCCTTGATGCCGAATTCGCTAAAGTGTTTAAATAGATCGGTAATTATCCCCTTGTCAAAAGCGTCTTTGACATCTTTGTTATTCTTCAGATAGTCGTCTTTGTTGAAATAGGGGTTGGGGATGTCTCCTTCAGAGGAGCCTTTTTTTACGTAGTAGTCAAAAGGACTAGAAGCTTCACCTTTTGCGATCGCATCCTTGACTTTCTTATTTTTACCGTAGGATTTGCTATCAAAGCCAGGAGTAATAGAACGGCCTTCATTAGAGCCATATTTGAGGGCGTGTTCTAAAGCACCGATTTTGCCGCTAGAAACCTCTACTTTGACATCTACGTTAAGCGAAAGATATTGTTGGACGTTGAAGAAAGAACTACCCGTGCTTCGACCTTCTTTGTCACCTTTTTTCAAGAAGTGATCGATCGCGCTGGTGACGTTTCCTTTTTTAATTTCTTCATCAACGTCTGGGTTTAGTTCGCGGTATTTCTTCGGATCGAATAAGTCACAAGGAGCGCGATCCTCAAATTTTCCGTACAAATCGTAGTGTTCTTTGGCATCTTTTATTTTGCCGCCTTTAATCGCGTCATCTACATCTTTATACTTTTTGCGATAATCCTTTTCGTTGAAGAGGTCTTTTGAACTTAAACTCATACAATTTATCTCCCGCAAAAACTATGGACAGGCTTTTGGCTTTCGTTTGGTACACAATGGTAGATGCGATAACCGACTAGACGGTAGTTTTAAAAACCATGTTCCCGACCATAAAAAAATAAATTTTCATCACTTGATGATGTATTTAAGTGCTTGATGGGGAAACATACTAGCCTTTCTTAGGTGCATTTCTTTTTCAGAAAATATACCCAAGTAAGTGAGTATAGATTTGCACGCACGAAAATCCGATCTATCTAAAGATAGATCCAAAAACAGAGTTATTGTTACCTAGAGCGTCTATCTGTAGATATAACCCTGCAAGAAAAAGCTGTTGTTTACCCTAATGGATCTACCCTAAGATAGATATTAAAAGGATGAGGTGTTGCGTTTTTTAGGGCAACCAAGCTAGATGCAGCATAACCTTAAGAATATGAAGGTTATGCGATCGCAATATCAAATTTAGATAAATTTTTAGTAAAGCTATAGCATTACTCTTTCGCATCTATACAAAAGTTTTTCTTCCACCAACAAAGGTCAATAGCTTATTAACCAACTACCTTCTAGTTTGCCAAACTAAAGTTTAAACAAACCCGTAGCAAATAAAAATAATGTCTACGTATATAAACGCTTCACTTTTTAATTAAAATAAACTAAGATAATAAGTTTTTTAGTTGAAATGGGCTACCAATTAAAAAATAAGGAAAGAGAAAATTCTAGACCAATTAAATTTACAAAGTGTCACAAATCTTTCCTCCAGCCCTTTACGCCCTGCCTGAGAGCCTCCTGCCTCCTACCCAGCCGGGGAGTGGCCCACAAATCTAAGCGTCGTATTACGTTCTTTAAAGTTTTGCTGAGTTTTGCACGAGGGGCAGAAACGCCTGCGGTAAACTAAGCTTTGATCCTGAGAGTGCTTATAGTTAAATCTGCTCATCACAGGTTCTTTAAGCTGTTCAGCCTTCATTTGGAGTCTTTATTCCATGTCTCATACCGTCAAAATCTACGATACCTGCATTGGCTGCACTCAATGCGTCCGGGCTTGCCCCACCGACGTGTTGGAGATGGTTCCCTGGGACGGCTGCAAAGCAGGCCAGATTGCCTCATCTCCTCGGACAGTAGACTGCGTAGGCTGCAAGCGGTGCGAAACTGCTTGTCCTACTGACTTCTTAAGCATCCGCGTTTACCTGGGTGCCGAAACAACTCGCAGTATGGGCTTAGCTTACTAATAAGCTGGGTTTGGTTCTGTCCTGAGTTACTTGCTGAGTACTAAGCGCTAAGTGGGGATTATCTGCTTTTTGCCCTATCTCCACTCGTTGCTTAGTGCTCAGCATTGTTTTTTTGGTCATTGGTCATTGGTCATTAGTCATTAGTCATCGGTTATTTGTCATTGGTTATTGGTTTGTCATTGGGAATATTTACTTAGCCTCTCTCCCCTTTCTTCCCCTAGCCCCTAGCCCCTAACCCCTAGCCCCTAGCTATATACGGAATTAGGCTATTAACAGCTGATAGAACAAGGGTAAAGGTGACTTACCCAAGCTAAACCTTATCCGGATAGCTGAGTAGGTTTTAGCAAGTAGGTCTTATAGTGTTGAGACAACAGTATTGAGTATAGAGTTGGGACTTTTTGGTTAGAAATGAAATCGTTTTGTCACAAAAAAGAGTTTCTGCTTTCACACTCAATACTTATGATGGTTGGGATTATCCCTTTTTTACAGCGCTTAAATAATATTAATCTGAGCAGGAGTGGTGGCTAAATGTGCGGAATCGTTGGCTATATCGGCACCCAAGCAGCTAGCGAAATTTTGTTAGCGGGATTAGAAAAACTTGAATATCGCGGTTATGATTCCGCTGGCGTCGCCACGGTGAGAGAAGGAGAAATTCACTGTGTTAGAGCTAAAGGTAAACTTCAAAACTTGCGAGATAAACTAGCGGGTGATGAAAACCCAGCCCAGATAGGAATTGGACATACCCGCTGGGCTACTCATGGTAAACCGGAAGAGTACAACGCGCACCCCCACATGGATACCGCTATGCGGGTGGCGGTAGTACAGAATGGCATTATTGAAAATTACCGGGAACTGCGAGAAGAACTAAAAGCTAAAGGACATAAATTTCGCTCGGATACTGATACGGAAGTGATTCCCCACTTAATCCGCGAATTTTTGTCTCACCTCCCTTCATCTCCGCATCCCTTTACTCACTCACCCTTCCTAGAAGCGGTACGTCAGGCAGTGAATAAACTGGAAGGAGCATTTGCAATTGCGGTACTTTGTGCGGATTATCCCGATGAATTGATTGTAGCCAGACAACAGGCTCCTTTGTCGATCGGCTTTGGTTCGGGAGAATTTTACT
This sequence comes from uncultured bacterium, assembly GCA_964546365.1. Classification (GTDB taxonomy): domain Bacteria; phylum Cyanobacteriota; class Cyanobacteriia; order Cyanobacteriales; family Aerosakkonemataceae; genus DATNQN01. Next base: position 10,120 of record CAZJJR010000169.1, read on the forward strand.
GCGCTTCCGATACCCCAGCACTTGTACCCTATACCCGCACCGTACTAACTCTGGAAAATGGAGAAATGGCACGCCTGACGCCCTTGGGTGTCGAAGTTTATAGTTTTGCTGGAGATAGACTCAAGAAAATTCCTCGCACCCTTAACTGGAACCCAATTTTAGTCGAGAAGCAAGGCTTCCGGCATTTTATGCTCAAGGAAATTTACGAGCAACCGGGAGTAGTGCGGACTTGTTTAGAAGCATATATAAATAGTGATTGGAAAGCAGCGAACGGTTCGATGCCAATTAAACTAGGCGTACCAAACCAACTTTTAGAAGATTTAGAACACGTTCAAATTGTTGCTTGTGGCACTAGTTGGCACGCTAGTTTAGTTGGTAAATATTTGCTGGAACAATTAGCGGGAATTCCTACTACGGTACAGTATGCTTCAGAGTTTCGCTATGCACCACCACCACTGATACCCAATACTTTAACAATTGGGGTTACTCAGTCGGGTGAAACGGCTGATACTTTGGCTGCTTTGGCAATGGAAAAAGAGCGGCGGATAGGGTTGCCGGAAAAGTTTAAACCTCGATTACTCGGAATTTCTAATCGCCCGGAAAGTTCTTTGAGCCAGTTAGTATCTCATATTATCGATACTCATGCGGGCATTGAAATAGGGGTGGCGGCGACTAAAACATTTATGGCGCAGTTGGTGGCTTTTTATTGTTTGGCGCTGGAGTTAGCTTATCGCCGTAAAAATTTGCCTGTAGAATATTTGTCTAATATTTTAGAAGGCTTGCGGATACTTCCTTCAGAGATTGAGTTAATTTTAGAAAGCCAGGAACGGTATATCGAAGAGTTGGCTCACGGCTTTAGCGATACGCAAGATTTTATCTTTATCGGGCGGGGAATTAATTATCCGATTGCTTTGGAAGGAGCGCTCAAACTGAAGGAAATAAGCTATATTCATGCGGAGGGTTATCCGGCTGGGGAAATGAAGCACGGGCCGATCGCATTATTAGATGCTAAAGTACCAGTAGTTGCGATCGCTATGCCGGGAGGCGTTAACTTTGAGAAAGTTCTCTCCAACGCACAGGAAGCTAAAGCACGGGATTCCAGTTTGATTGGCGTAACGCCGATGAAAGAAGGTGAGGCAGCCGAAATTTTTGATAATATTTTGCCAGTGCCGATGGTGGATGAAATTCTTTCGCCAATTGTGACGGTAATTCCTTTGCAATTGTTAGCTTATCACATTGCCGCCCGTCGCGGTTTAGATGTCGATCAGCCTCGTAATTTGGCGAAATCGGTAACAGTTGAATAGTTAATTATGGGGAATGTATAGCGATTGTAAATGAACAATAAATTTATACACTCTAAACAAGCTCAAACCATTAGTCTAACGTTCAAATTTTGGTGTTAAAGTTGTACACCAGATTAGTGAAATGCTTGCCAATAAAAGGTTTTGAGTAAGTGTACAACTTTATTATTCGTCTACAGCGATCCTAAATGAATTGCGAACAACTAAACCCCTCCCTAGCCCTCCCCTTACCAAGGGGAGGGTTGGGAGGGGTTGATTATTTAAATAGGATCGCTATAGTTGCTGTACAAGGAGATTGACACTCCTGCCGTCAAGCTACGCTGCTCTAGGGGGATTCTTGTTTCACAGAAACCTGCTCTTTGATGCTTTTCACCATTAAGTCTTACAGTTTCTCCACAAGCTTGAAATTCGGTATGCCCTACCGTATTTGTTGACAGTATTTTTATGCCTTCTTCCCTTAAGTTTATTGCAGAATTTTCTCCTTACACCGAAGTCCCTCGATCGCTTTCCCCATTCGTCGGTTGAACTGCCATCATATAGATTGGCATATTCATTGCTGTGGTTGAGATACTACTTTGAGGAGCAGCGACCAAATTAGCTGCTGTTAAAGAAAATAATCCTCCAGTGCTAGCTAGTGCAGTAGTTGGAACTGTAGATTTAACAGTTGACATCTGCGTTGATTGGGCGACAAGTGCTCCACCTGCGATCGCAGCGAAATATAATGGCACCACAGGAATTAACTGCTCTGTTTCCTCTACTTTCGCTTCGCTAGAAACACAAATAATTTGGGTGAGGATTTCCGCGAATCCTCCCAAAGCATCTTTGTCAGTAAAAGCCTGTCCACCTGTCTCTTGGGCGACACGGGCAAACTCAGCCGCTGTTTTGTCTCGTCCCTTGCTCTTAGAGGTGCCAAAATAAGTATGGACGATCGCTCCAGCACTTTTGGCTTTTTCAATGGCGCGATTAGCTGCTTCGATATCCTCTTGTTCGGTATCGTCACCACCTTCAAGAGCTTCGTCACTTAAATAAAAGATCGCACGGGATGCACCATCTCGCCAATTAAAGTGTGTCGAGATATCTTCAATAGCTCTAGCTCCATCCTCTTGCGCTCCGCCACCAGGAACTTCTCCCCGCTTGCGACCTCGGATTTCTGTTTCAGCAACGTTGCAAGTATTGATTAGATACTGCCGCAAAGTTTGCTGGAAATTGGTATTTTTCCAAGTTCCTTCAAGTCCAAACCACTCAACTCGCAAATCGCTCGGACAGCTTGAACTAGCCTTTTTTATAGCAGCTTCTGCGGCATTGCTCAAACCTTCTGCTTCGTCTTTCATGGAAACGCTGGTATCGATGACTATCACCAAGTCAACCGACTTATTTTGAGGAGTAGAACTCTGGCTTGACTGGGTGCTAGTCCCTGAAAAACCAACCAAATGCTGCGCCTGTACGAAGTAAACAGGGATGACGGGAACGAGTTGAGGGGTAGTATCTCTATTTCTAGTCGAGCAAATAACGGTTTTCAGAATCTCAGCAAAACCACCAATCGCATTTTGATTCCTAAAACCGTGTCCACCCGTCTCTTGTGCTAGGCGGACGTACTCAGCCGCCGTTTTCTCTTCTCCTTTGCTTTTAGGTGTTCCAAAATAAGTATGGACGACGACTCCAGCACTTCTGGCTTTTTCAATGGCGCGGTTAGCTGCCTCGATATCTTCTTGTTCGGTATTGTCGCCACCTTCTAATGCTTCGTCACCTAAATAAAAAATGGCACGGGTTGCACCATCTCGCCAATTAAAATAAGTTGAAATATCTTCAATAGCTCTAGCTCCGTCCTCTTGTGCGCCGTTTCCAGGAACTTCGCCGCGCTTGCGACCTCGGATTTTTGTTTCATCGACTCCGCAATTATTAATTAGGTATTCTCGCAAAGTCTGCTGGAAATTTGTATTTTCCCAAGTTCCCTCAATGCCGAACCACTCAATTCGCAAATCGCACGGACAGCTTAAACTAGTTTTTTTTATAGCAGATTCTGTAGCGTGGTTAAGAATGTCAATTTTGTCTTTCATTGAGGGGCTGGTGTCAATGACAATTACTAAATCGACTTTGGTAGCTTCTTTTGCAGATCGAGCGGTTGCAGCCATTATTTTTTATTCTCTGAATATGTTTTATT
>CAZJJR010000170.1:0-12267 GCA_964546365.1 uncultured bacterium
CCCCACCCTAGCCCTCCCCTTACCAAGGGGAGGGTTGGGAGGGGTCTAGTTGTTCCCAATTCATTTAGGATTGCTATAGAAACCCGGTTTCTCGAAGAAACCGGGTTTCTATCTTGTACTTCACGTAGCAGGAATCTGTTGTATTCTGAATCCTGACTTCTTTTTAAAACCCAAATAACTGCACTTGAATCATTTGATCCCCTTGTTGGTAAAAAGGATATTGATTAGGAGGATATCCTAAATTTATCAAATAAACCTCCGGTAAATTGCCAATATCTGGCCCTCCTACTCCTGACGGCAAATTGTTAATTCTATGGGCAGGAGCGCCGTGAACTGGAGAATAGATAGAATAAACCGGAAGTTGATTATCGCTGTTATTTTCTTGACTAAAAGTGCCTTGATTAAATTGATTGATTTCCAAATCACTAGCTGCGTCAAGATCGAGTAATGTTCTCCGTGGCGGAGATTCTTGGGCATGAGTAATTGAGGGTAATCCAGTGATTAAACTGGCTATTCCTAAAATGGTTAGCACTCTGACAATATTTTTCATTGCTTTGATTTCTCTGACGAACGATTGACAAAGTTTAATATCGCGTCCGGCAATGTAATGTATTGATATTTAACAAAGGGACTCGAAATCAGTAAATTTTGTCATTTGCTCGACTTTTTTGTTAAAAGCTAATCAACTAATAATCAATAGAAATAATTAGCGATCGCAATCCTACTCCTCACGAGTCGAGCAGTAATTATTTTGATTATCTGCATTTAATTTTAGATTATCTATATTCAAGAATTAATAACTCAACCAATCGAAATAAATCAAGGACTATGCAATTTACTCCTTTCCTCAGAGGAAATAGGTCAAGCTAACAAGCCTTTAAATAGCACGTATTCATACCGGAATAAAAATCGCCAACTCCTCTTTTCCTCTTTCTCTTTCCCTAGCCCAGCGCGGCAAAAATAACCCACCAGTTTAATTCTTAATTTCCCCCTGCCCCCTGCCCCCCGCCCCCTGCCGTCTTGCACTAGCCCCTAGCCCCTAGCTAACAGATGGGGCGCTTACCGGGCTTTACGGCATGAATGTATTCACTGCCAGAAGTTGGCCAGCCTCGTTTGTAAACGGCTTCTTCTGGTTGTCCCCAGCCTAGTTGTAAGATGAGTTCGAGGAAGTCAGATTTTTCAAATTTGCACAGACCAGCCCATTCAGTGCGATCGCAAATTCTGTGTACGTCAGAATCGCTAATTGGTCGATAGTCTTTGCCATTGTTCACGCTTAGATACAAATCCATCTCGGCGGTTACTTCCTGCCAAAATTTCAGTATGGCAGGCATGGCAGCTTTCAATATTTCTATATCTTTAGGTAGAGCAATCAGTTGAGGGTGTATTTCTGGTATCTGCAAAATCTTGCCTTTGAGGGTAATTTGCCGCCAGATCGCCCCCGATACCCCATGTTCGCGCTGGTAGCAGTGGATGGTGGCTTTAAAATCTTGATAAGCGGTAAATTTCTGTACGCCCTCGCTTTTGACAAGTTTATCAATTACGGGGTGACCGGAAGCTTTTTCGGTCAAGTTAAGGCGCTGACCCGTCAGACAAGCTTGCCTTTCTTGAGCCAAAATTTCGATGAGTTCCTGGGTGGTGTAGGTCTTTGTCATCGAGAACACCATCTACGGGAGCTTTATGATTATTCTCTAGGATAATTAGGGATTTTAGTTTTGGCACGAAATGCGATCGCACCCTCATATAGGTAGGGGCAGAAAGAAAGGATGAAGGATGAAGTATGAAGTCAAAAATTTTCTCCCCATCCCTCCATCTCCCCCTCGCTTACTGAGCGAGTTCCGTATTAAACTCATTAACTATGCGCGTTTTCAGTGCGGGAGCCTCCTCACGAGGCTGCAAGTTAAAAATTTCGCGGAGAACATCATCTACTCGTTCAAAAGGAACTTGTCCGTAGTCATTGAGAACTTCTTTACCTGCTTTATCTAACACCACCACTTGGGGTACAAAACCTTTGTAGTAGTAGCCCGCTTCCGTAGGTTGATAGCTTGACTTAGCTGGGATAGTATCTACGCTAACCGGGATAAAATCTGCCGCTCTGCCATAAAATGCTTGTAGTCGAGAAACCACGGTGGCATATTGCTTGCAGTCTTTGCTGTCATCCAGGTAATACACCAAAAGGGTTGGCTTATCTCGCTTCAAAGATTCTGCTAAGGTTACTTTGGGAGGCACTAGGGAACCGTTGCCACCATAGAGGACGAAGATATTGCCATCGAAATAATCATCGTTGATACCTGCCAAAGCTGGTGGTGTCCCCATCATTAACAGACAAAATAATCCTGTTATCAGTGTCAAACAGCAGCCGACGAATATCCGCCGCCAGGAATTGAGAAAAGTGGTCATTGTGATTTTTACAACCTGTGACATCAAATCAACCCAGTTTTACGGGCAAAAAAACTGCTGCCCTCAACTAGAGTACTGCGTTTGAGGGGTTGGGGGATGGGGAGATAACGGGATGTCAATTGGTGCGGCTAAAGAAAATGGCTGCTAGAATTATCAAGCCCAATAGTGTGAAGGGAACCCAGAGATCGATTAGTTCTTGAGACATTTTGTTTTTTTAATGTTATCGAAAAGTAAATTCTGACTCCTGAATTCTGACTCCTGACTCCTGACTCCTGATAAAGGCTAAGTATGACAGCGATCGATAAAGTGATATGGTTACAAGAACGCACGGCTTTTAGTGTATTGCCGCTAGAGGTGTTAGAGGCGATCGCAAAAATTCTACAAGAAAAAATAGTGCCGCCGCAAACTCGCTTAGTGCAGGAAGACACGACACCGGAAGGACTTTACATTCTCAAGCAAGGGCGACTGGAGGGCGATCGACTAAATCAAATTAATTCCGTCTGGGCGATTAGTTTACTCCCTGGCGCTATTATACATTTGCAAGAGCTACTATTCGGTCAATTAGCCCAGAGAACGATCGGATCTCTGAATGAGTGTTCGTTGTGGTTTATTCCGGCTGAGGAATTTCGCCAATTAATCACCCGATACCCGGAAATTACCCAAGCTTTTTCCCAACAATTAGCGATGGAATTGGCGCAGATATCTTCTCAGCTTACCTACGAACAGGAAAGGCAAGCGATTTTGCGATCGTATTTAGTCACGAAAGCCAAACGAGGAGTAGTCGGGAAAAGTCGTTACGCCGTGCGTTTGCGGCAACAAATCAAACAAGCAACAGAAGACAAAAGTTCGGTATTGATTTTTGGAGAACCGGGACTAGAAAAAGATAATATCGCTGCTTTAATTCATTTTAGTTCCCCACAACGACGAGAACCGATGATTAAAGTAGATTGCAGTAAATTGCAGGCAAGCGGTGCGGAACTATTCGGTCGTGCGGGTGGAAAACCTGGATTAATTGAATGGTTAGGTGAAGGAACTTTACTACTGAATAACATCCAAGAACTGCCAGCAGAATTAAAGCCAAAGATCGCCGAATTGTTAGAAACTGGTAGTTATACCCCGGTGGGGAATCAGCAGGAAGAATCTACACCAAAAATTCGGTGTATGGCACGCATCATGATGATTTCCGAAAAAAAGCTGCCGAATATCGATCGCTTTGTCGATCGTTTAATCAAAGTACCGCCACTGCGAGTCAGAAAAGCCGATATCAGCGATCAAATCGAATATTATCTCAGGTTATTTTGTCAAACTAAAGGAATTAAAAAACCTCACATCACGGCAGAAGCTTTGCGGCGCTTACAATCCTACGATTTTCCCGGAAATTTAAGAGAGTTGCAAAGTTTACTCGAAAGAGCAATTCGCCAATCTCCCGATACTAAAGAGCTAACAGAAGCAGTATTTTGGTCGGCAGAAACTAAGAAAAAGCAATTTCGAGTTAATCTGTTAAACGCTTATCCTTGGCTGAGAAGATTTTTGCGTAGTCCTTGGTGGCCCGATCGAATTAATTACGGGTTTACTCTCGGCTTTTTTGCGATCGTCGTTGCCATATTATTTCTTGGCCCTCAACAGCGGAATCAAAACGTAGCTTTAAATTTATTTTGGGCTTGGTGGTGGCCTTTAATACTCATAGCTTTTCCATTTGTGGGTAGATTGTGGTGTGCTGTTTGTCCTTTCATGATTTATGGAGAAGTCACCCAAAAACTCTCGCTCTGGCTTTGGCCGCGTCAACTAAAAAGCTGGCCAAGACAATCAGCCGAAAAATGGGGAGGATGGTTTTTATTCGGCTTATTTACTTTAATTTATCTCTGGGAAGAACTCTGGCATTTAGAAGACACCGCTTATTTATCGGCTTGTTTATTGCTATTAATTACTGCGGGAGCAATGATTTTTTCTGCCATTTTTGAACGTCGATTTTGGTGTCGATATCTCTGTCCAATTGGTGGCATGAACGGATTATTTGCTAAATTATCGATGACCGAATTAAGAGCGCAGCAAGGAACTTGTTCGGCTGAATGTACTACCTATCAATGTTATAAAGGCGGGCCGCAAAAAGGGGAAGGTTTAGCAACCGATGGATGTCCTTTATATTCTCATCCTGCCCAATTAGAAGATAACAAAGATTGCGTATTGTGCATGACTTGCTTGAAAGCTTGCCCCCACCGTTCCGTGGAGTTAAATTTGCGCCCACCAGGAATTGAATTATGGACAACTCACGTACCACACGCTTATGAAGTAGCTTTACTAATGCTTCTTTTTGGAGGTATTTTTCTTCATCGTTTACCAGAACTGCAATCTTGGTTAGGGTTGAATTTTAACTTACATTTCTTTTGGCCGCATCTAGGTTTTTCCTTAGTAGCTTTAATTATTCCTACAGTAATTACCTTATTAGCTTACGGTTTGATTCACCTATTTCACGGTTCCCTAAAACCTCGCTCGTTCGTAGAGTTAGCTTACGGTTATTTGCCGTTGGTATTAGGTGGTAATTTAGCTCATTATTTACGGCTTGGTTTAGGAGAAGCGGGTAGAATTTTACCCTTAAGTTTTGCCACCTTTGGCTTTAGCGGGGAAGGATTACCGATTTTGGTATCTCATCCAGCCGTAATTGACTTTTTGCAAGGAACAACTTTGATTATTTCCGTACTTCTGAGCGTACTATTAACCCAAAAAATTGCTCGTCAGCCTCTTAAACAATTATTACCGCAGCATTTAGCTACGGTAATAATTGGTATGGGTTTATGGGCGGTTATTGTGGTTAATTAGTTAGGGATTGACTTCACTGGTAGTTTTACCAAAAAAACTTTTTCCTTGTGCTGATATCTGGTTGAGACATTCTGATTTTTTCTGCTGAGCGCGAGCAGAATAATTATAAACGTCAGTGAATCTCCAACCATTGATAATATTGTCAAAATGGTTAACAGCTATAGCGCAATCTGAGTTTTGATATGCTTGGTAACCTTTGACAAAGTGACCGTGATCTATAAAACATCGCGTCACTGTATACCCGGCAGCAGTAATGTAAAAAGCCAGTGCCACTAGCTCGAATGGCACTTTGATCCGGGGTTGGGAATTGGATGAAGAGTGTGTGCGTAACATAACTGATTGCACTGATAATTCCAGATGACTGGGTTAAAAAAGACTTCTTGTTTGTCTGCGATCGCTTGATTTGATGGTTAGGCTATTTTGTAATGAAGTAAAGTTTATTAATAAATACAGCTGAGCTATCTATCATTCCGGAAATATACGAAAATAAATTGATTTTATTTTGGATATGTTACATTAAATACTTGACTCTACAGATATAGTTGTCCTGCTTTTTGCGGCTATTTCATCAATGGCTTGTATCCATTACCCGATTTCGATCGAGTTTTATGACCAGCCAATTGCGGTAATCTAAGTAAGCAATAATACTTATCCAAGCTATCTTTACCAAGCTATTGGTAAAATCGATCGCTACAATACATTTCAACCTATGAGCAAGCACAAGAAATTATTTACGATCGGTCACTCCAATCTCACCATTGAAGCATTGATCGCCTTACTTCAACAAAATAATATTACGGCAGTAGCAGATGTCCGTTCCCACCCATATAGCCGCCGTTTCCCCCATTTCAATCAATCAGCTTTAAAAGCATCTTTGTTAAATGTCGGCATTCGCTATGTTTTTCTCGGTCGCGAATTAGGCGCAAGACCAGAAGATTTAAGCTGTTACGATGCAACTGGTAAAGCTTTATATGAAAGAATTGCCGGAACTAATTTATTTGCAGAAGGAATTCAGCGCTTACTGAAAGGCGCACAAGATTACCAGATTACTCTCATGTGTGCGGAAAAAGACCCCTTGACTTGCCATCGCACAATTTTAGTTTGTCGCGAACTCAAGAAGTTATCAGTACCAATTTTTCATATTTTATCAGACGGCAGTTTGGAATCCCAAGAAGAACTAGAAAAAAGGCTTTTGGGTAAGTTTAACAAATCCAAAGATTTGGATGCACCTATTCAGTTAACATTGTTTGAATTAGAACCGCAGCCAGCAGAGAAGGAAGTTGACATCGAAGAAGCTTATAATCGACAAGGCAATGAAATTGCTTATGTAAAAGTAGAACAAAATAACAACGACAATGAATAAAGAAATTAACCTATTTACCATTGGCTTTACCCAAAAAAGCGCCGAACAATTTTTTGAAACCCTCCTCAAATCAGGGGTAAAACGAGTAATCGACACTCGTTTAAATAATGTTTCCCAATTAGCAGGATTTGCCAAACGCAAGGACTTAGAGTATTTTCTCCGCAAAGTTGGCAATATTGAATACATTCACATCTTAGACCTTGCACCAACTAAAGACATTTTGGATGACTACAAGAAAAATGGTGGTGATTGGCCAACTTACGAAAAAAAATTTATAGATTTAATCGTAAAACGCCAGATAGAGGAAAAAGTTTCACCAGATATTTTAGATGGTGGTTGTCTTTTATGCAGCGAAGCAAAACCCCATCATTGTCATCGCCGCTTAGTTGCCGAATATTTAAAAGATAAGTGGGGAAACGTGAAAATATGCCATCTGTGACGAGGATAATTTGCCTTGCTAATTCATGGAAGCATGGCGAAAGGTGCATCGCTGGAGTTACCCCATTTAAAAAACAGTGGATTCGTGCTGTTTCCGATTTACCCGATGGGAAAGTTACCAAAGAAATGCGACAAATTGGGGGATTAGAACCAGCATTATTAGATGTTTTAGAAATTCCCTTAGCCAAAACAGGGCCGGACTACGGTTTTGAGAGCGAAAACCTTTCCATTTTACCGGGAAAGTGGCAGCGAGTCGGACAAGTTCCTCCCGGTTACCTACTCCAATATTGTAGCAAAGAGGAATATATTCTGCACAACGATTTGAGATATGTGGAAGTACCATATTTGCAATCGTTACCAATATCTCAGCGTCGCACCTTAGAACTGATAAAAGCAGTGGAATTTTCCGTTAAAGCTTTAGGAACGATATATGAAGGCAGCCAAAAATGGTCGGGTACAATTGTAACTGAAAATGGACAAACATTGACAACAACGATCACCGATCCGGTATTTGCGAGGAAATTAGATTTAGGATATCGCCCGAAAAATCATTGTTTAGTAACAGTTAGTTTGAGTATGCCTTGGCGACCCGCTGATTGGGAAAGAGGCGATCCTTGCTGGAAATTAATCGCGGGGGTAATCGAGTTACCTGATACAGAAAAGAAGAAAGTAGAGGTGAAAAGTGATGAATATGATGAACTGCCGTTTTGAATTTCTGATGGTATAATGAGCATAAGTAGTTGCAGCAAAGGAAGTGAAATTATGGCATCATAAATTTATTCTTTGAGTGCCACCAAAACAGATAATTCACCCAGTTTATCACTGCCTGAATCATTTTATAAAGAGCATCCACAATGGACTAATGCCAGCGTGAAAATAGAGGTCTTATCTGACAACACTCTCCTGGTGAAGTTAGTACCTGAAGATGAGGATGATGAAGCAGAGGAAGACCCGAAAATGTTGAAACTTTTCTTAGATGCGTTGATGGCAGATGCGATAAAAGATCCGTCTATTCTTGTGCCTTATACAGAGGAGATGAAAGCGGAAGCAGATGCACTTTTAGAGGGGGTCATAGTAGAAGAATATAGAGGTGACAAATGAAGATGTAAAAGAGGAAAATGGGGATAACGAATAGGGAGTTAATTTTATGAGTCGATACAAAGAGCGCTATTTAGTAGATGAAAGTGGGAACCGCATCGGTGTTTTTCTGGATATCGCAGATTATCAAAAAATCTTAGAAGAATTGGAAGAGTTAGAATGTATTCGCGCTTATGATGCTGCGAAAGCTAGTGACGATGAGGTGATTGGTTTTGAGGATGCGATCGCACAAATTGAGCGGGAGCGCCAATGAGTTACAATATTCTTATTCTAAGAGTAGCTCAGAAACAGTTGGCGAAATTACCCATTGAGGCTTTTGAGCCAATTCGAGATGCAATTTATGCGCTAGCTGAAGATCCTAGACCCCCAGGTTGCTTAAAATTGAAGAATCGTGAAGGTTGGCGCATCCGTATCGGTGATTACAGAGTAATTTACGAAATTGATGATAAGCAACAGATTGTAACTGTTCTTCATGTTGGTAATCGGCGGGATGTTTACCGATGAATGCTGGGTGAGATAGCCGCTCGCCGTTTTTAGTTAACCCAGCCTCACGCAGGGCTACTACTAAGCAGTACAAGCATTTTCATTCGACAAGTACAGCAGTTTGATAATTCTTGATTAACTGGTATTTCCTGTTGGCAATATCAGCAGATATGTTATCCTTATAATAAATAGTGTGGACTAATAAAGGACTAACAGTATTAGCCGTTTATGAATTTGAAAAATAAAAATATTGGGGATGCAACAAAAGTATTTACCGACCTTAACGTTAAATTTAATAAAAACTTAAAACTTTCTTTGGTAAAAGATGTAGAAAAAATATCTCAAGCAGAACTAAAAGCACGTGCCTTTGCTATAATAGGTCAAATTTTACGTGAAAGACCAAACTTATCTCAATCTCAAAAGGAACTCGTAGATATTTTTGATGAACTATTTGCGGATAGCATCATTTCACTATATTTGGCTGGTTGTTCTTTAGATAAGCCAGCTCAAACTTTGATGCGTCGTGTTCTAGAGCTTGGAATTGCTGTTATGTATTTATGGGATATGCCTCATCAATTTTGGGCTTGGAAATGTCACGACAAAGACCTTAATTTTAATGAAATGATAGACTGTCTCAATAGTAGTGGTTATAAATCATTTGTTTTAACTGAAAATCCTCATTTTTCTGGAGAATCATTATTTGATATCAATGAAGCTAAAAAAATTTATAGAAAACTTAGTAATACAATCCACGGTAAGATATCAACCTTTGAATCAGTGTTGCCGGATCGTTTTAGTCATAATGATTCTGATTGGCAAGAACATATCAAGCTAGTAACACAAGTTCAGGATATACTACTTAAACTGTGGAAGAATAGATTTAATGATATTTTTATTGAATTAGAGAAAAGGTTGCCCGCAATTACACGAATTTTAGAGGATTAAAGAATGTCTGATAACAAATACGCTTTAGAACTACTTCAAGCTGCAAGATGCGAAGACTTAATTTACTCACAAATATCAGCATTAACAGTTTTAGGCGATTTTGAACGTAAAGTGGTAGATATCTTAAAGGGAGCTGGCGCTCATCTTTTGGAAGGTTCACGTGGTGTTGGAAAATCCATGCTTCTCAGGCAAGCAGAACTAGAAATGGATAATGAATTTTTGGAAAACAGAAAGCTAGCTGTATATATCAGTTTTAAAACTAGCACTTTACTAGAAGGAGTGAAAATTGGCCAACGAGATGCTTTTCAAGCTTGGGTTGGCGCTAAAATTATTGAGAGTTTGCATGAAAAACTTTTGGATCTTGATTTGATTAGCCATGAAAATGTAGTAGATCCCTATCATCAGATGTTCGGCATTAGCTCGCCTAAAGCAACGAAAACATATTTGCAAGAAAAAATTCATATTTTACAAAAAATAGCAATTACAGTAAATAAAGAAGAACTTGTAGACAAAATAGGAAATGATTTTTTTGATAAAGTTAATGACATAACTTCTTTGCTTGAAATAATAAAAGATATAATTTGCAAATTTAGTCTGTCAAAAATAGTTTTTTTATTCGATGAAGCAGCTCACACCTTTATACCAAGCCAGCAAGAAATTTTTTTTGAAATTTTTAAACTTCTACATGGTGGAGAAATAGGAGTTAAGGCAGCTGTTTATCCGAGCATTACCTCTTATGGCAGAAATTTCGAGGTAGGCCAGGATGCAATATCTATATCGATGGATAGGTTTGAGCATAGTATTGAAGGGCGTAATGCCAATAAGAGTTTATTTCGGCAGATGCTAACTAAGAGAATTACTGATAAGAGCTCGTTGCATAAAAAAATATTCTCTAAAGGTCATGTTCTGGATCTTTGTATCTATCTTTCTACTGGTAATCCGCGTGCATTTTTACACCTTTTGAATCGATCATTGGAAAAATCAGAACTATTAACAGAGGGTTTTTCTGAGAGGGCAGTTGTTTTAGCGGCTCAGGAATTTGTCGATCAAGAACTTATCCCTTATCATCAAAATTTATCCAAACGACTTCCTAAATTTTCTTATCATGTTAAAATAGGAATTAATTTATTGCGAAATTATATTATACCTCAATTAAAAACTAAAAATTCTCTCCCCAAAAAACAACATAATTTTCAATCAGCTTTTTTCATTGTTCGTCGTGATATGTCCCCTCATCTTAGATTAGCCTTAAATATTCTTTGCTATTCCGGTGTATTGACCAACAAAGGAACTGTTGCCGTTTCAGGAAAGGATAAGAATACTGGCAATAGATATATGGTTCATCTGTCACTTATGGCTACTGAAAAAGCATTTTTTCCTAGCGATATAACTGAAGCAATTAAGCTTTTAAATATTAGATATTCTAGAGTTTTTGCAGGGGACGATCGAAAATTTGAACCGTATCTAAGTAGCCTAAAAGATAGCTCTGAACAATGCCAAAAATGTTCAGCATATTTACCTCCAAATGCAAAGTTTTGCCACGAGTGTGGGTCAAAAGTTGAAAACACCGCTATAATAACCGCCTTACTAGACGAACCAATTGATCATTTATCTATTAGTGATAAGATAAAGAGTCGTATTAGGCCAAAATTTCCACTGGTTCGCGATATTGTTGAAGCTACAGTTGAAGAATTAAAAACCATACCTTACGTGAAGCAGTATCGTTCAATAATGATAAAAAATGCTGCTGACGAATTCATATCTGGATAAAGCACAAGTACGGAATTCTTTATATGTATGCTTTTAACCTCAGTATTTAACTAGGTTGAATATATTTTGGCATTAGGATTAAACCCGTTAGGATCGACTGGGTGAGGTTGGCACGCGATCGCATCCAAATTGTCACTCATTCATCCCTCCCTATTCTGCAAAATTTCCCTAATCCTTTCCCGAAACAAACGCACAGCCGATCGCTGTCCAATACTAATACTTTGCTCGATAAATCCAGGCACTTCTGCAATAGGCAAAAACGGAAAAGCTAAACTTTTATCAGTTTGCTCATATTTCCCTTCTACCAGTTGATAAACTTGCAAACTTTGATGGCGATATCTCCACAATTCCGGCACTCCCAGAGAAGCATAAATATTAAATTTATTCAAGGAAGAACTGGTATAATCTGATTCGATCGCTAAGTCAGGCGGTGGATCGGTTTGCAAATCTATTATTTTGCTTCTGACTAGCGATTCATTCTGAATATAAAAACAAGTATCTGGTTCGATCGCACGGGTCAAATCTTCCCGTTCCAATAGTAAAGCACCCAGTTCCATAATTTCTATTTCTAGCTGATCTGCCATAGCTGTAACAAAATAAGCTAGCACTATCTTTGGTTGTTCGTGTTCTTGTAATGGCATTCTGATTTCTAACACTTCTTCATCATAAGCAATTCTCCACGCTCTGCCGTCGCCGACATCTGTCATCAATGCTTTATAAGTTTCCCATTTAATGCCATTCATCACAATACTATTGCCAGGGGAAACTTTCTCTTTGGCAATTGTTGGTGTACTAACTGTTTGAACATTCATTTTTTATTCCTCTTGTTGCGAAAACGAGAAACCCGGTTTCTTAAAGAAACCGGGTTTCTCAAATTAAAACCGAGTTTCTGAATTTCCATTATATCTCATTTTTAGCAGCAATAAAGTAATCTGGAATCCAAAATTTATCGATAG
>CAZJJR010000170.1:12277-13546 GCA_964546365.1 uncultured bacterium
TCGCATTGCTCATGATGTTCAAGACACATGCATAGCATAAATAAAAAAATACAAATCATTATAAAGATATCAAATTTTTGTCTGCCTAAATTAGGAGTAGGGAGAAAACCAAAAAGTTCGCCATCCTCTACAACAGCAGCAATTGTGTCATCGAAATTAGCTTGAAATTCATCAATATCTATGCAATGAATTCCTCTTTCATTTTCGTAATTTTCCTCTTCGCAAGGATTGAATTGGGAAGGTTTAATCTGAGCCAAAAGATACTCCATTCGCACGAACTCCTCAACGGGAACGATCGCTGCTACCTCTTTTCCTGCTTGCAGTAAAACAATGCGCGATCGATCGCACATCACTTGCGCGATCGCATCCATCAACTTATCCTTTACTTCCTCAGTAGTTAAACGGATAAATCCCTCATCCTCACCAACATAATTTTTAGGCATCCCCGATATCCTGTGGTGCAAAATAGATTAAGCAACTGATTCCAAGACTAACGCGAATAGCTATTTGAAAAATCGTTTTGCACTTATGACTCATCCCTTCCTCCAACGCCTGCACAGTCCCGAACGTCCCGTCATCGTCTTCGATGGCGCGATGGGAACTAACTTGCAAAAGCAAAACCTCACTGCCGCCGATTTCGGAGGGCCAGAATATGAAGGTTGCAATGAATACCTCGTCCACACTAAACCGGAAGCAGTCGCCATAGTACATCGCGACTTTCTCGCCGCTGGTGCAGATGTGATCGAAACCGATACCTTTGGCGGCACTTCTGTGGTGCTGGCAGAGTATAATTTGGCGGATAAGGCGTATTATCTCAACAAAGCTGCGGCGGAACTCGCCAAGCGCGTCACTAACGAATTTTCCACGCCAGAAAAGCCTCGCTTTGTGGCAGGTTCGATCGGCCCCGGCACAAAATTACCTACCCTCGGACATATCGATTTTGACACGCTGAAATCCGCATTTGCCGAACAAGCAGAAGGACTTTTCGATGGCGGCGTTGACTTGTTCATCGTGGAAACTTGCCAGGATGTGCTGCAAATCAAGGCGGCGCTGAATGGAATTGAAGAAGTTTTCCAGAAAAAAGGACAGCGCATCCCGTTGATGGTGTCGGTAACAATGGAAACCACGGGTACAATGCTCGTCGGTTCCGATATCAGTGCAGTGCTGACGATTTTGCAACCTTATGCGATCGATATTCTCGGTCTAAACTGCGCCACCGGGCCAGATAGAATGGCCGAACACGCCAATGACTTGCACGCCCCCATCTTC
>CAZJJR010000171.1:0-13489 GCA_964546365.1 uncultured bacterium
AAAAGCACCACTGAATACTCCAGAAAAATGCCAGAGCATATTAGAAGAGGTGGGTTTTAAAAATACGGAAATAAAAGTTGAGCAATTCGGTTACTATATGAGTGTCAGCGAGGTAGAAAACTTGTGGAATCATCTGGCAAATAACGGTTTGATTAAGCCAATATTAAATATTTCTTCAGCAGAGTTAGCCGAGTTTAAAGCCACATATTTAACAGCCGCTAAAAAATTAGAAACAAAGCAAGGCATTTGGAATGATGTAACGACTTTCTTTGTATTAGCGCAGAAAGTTTGATTACAGAAACCCGGTTTCTTCAAGAAACCGGGTTTCTAAAGTGCCAGTTTCAAACAAATAAAGTTGGGTTGAGGAACGAATCCAAACCTACCAGAAGAATGATTTAAATTGTCATCGATAATTCATTGTTAATTAAATCTTCTAGAACTATATTGCTTAACCAATTTTTTACGTGAAGTGTAGCGCGACAATCATCTTCATTGTAACGAAGAGTAAGGTCGAGAAAATTGCGATCGCCTGTTTTCAACCATTGGTCGTACCAGTAGATTGCTTGCGCTCCATTTACTTTTGGGTCGCGCCACTCGAAACCCAACCAACGAGCAATTGTTTTCAAAGCGTAGCTTTCTACCGGTAGCGTTAAACCAGAAGAAATGCTTTCATGTATATCTAAAAAGCGAGTGAGAAGCGGTTGCCACAAATGAGTAGGAGTTTTATAAAGCCGAGCTAATCTTTTGACAGTTTGGACTTCGTAATCGCAAAAATGAAAGATGGGTGCTTCTGGATAAGTCCAAACTAATTCTAAAAATTGATGCCAAATAGATGCCTCATTCTCTGGCTTTTCAGCTAAGAAATAATGAAAAGTTTCTGTCTTAGCTGTTCGATCAACTACCAAAACTCCCAATAAATAAGCCAAGTCTAATTCTGGCTCGGCTTCAATATCGAAGTATAATTCCACGGGGGAAGTCGGTAAATTTAAAGATCGAGCAGATACTAAAGACACTCGATTTTGCAAAGTAGATCTGGCTTGACGTAAAAGTTGTTCTGCTACGTCACTACCAAAAATCGGTTCTAGTAGACTTAAATTAGCGTTAGCTAGAGATTCTAAAGTTGTTAAATTAAGTTGTTGTAGATAAATGTAGCGACTGGGAGTAACACCTGGTAATAATGAGAGGTGTTGCTCGGATTTGGCGATTTGATAACAGTAGCTATGCCATCGGCAAATATTACATTTTTGACGAGAAATAAAAACTTCTGGTGGCTGCTGGGATAAAAGCACTTGACAACATTCTTCTAAAATCAAGTGCATTTGAGGTAAGCGGATGTCTAGCTTAATCGGATAACGGCCTTTTTCTCGTAAAATCAACCAAGCAGTGTCAGGCATTGCTTCTTGCACTCGTGCCAGTACGTGAGCGTGAAATGCCCCCACAATCTGATAATCTAGTTTGGCTCGCTTACCCAACTCTATATCGATCGGAACGTAAAGCCAATCACCAAAGCGAGATTTTCCAGGCTTTTTCACCAATAAATCGGGACTGCTGAGTAAAGCGAAGGGAATTATTCCCATTCTCCACATTTGTCAGCAGCACGCCTTTGTGAATTCGCTCGACGCCTTGCTCCATCAATGCTAAAGTAGCTTGGGCAGCAGCTTGCCAATCTCCTTGCGGGTAGTCTGGTTGGTGATAAATCTCTTCGGAAAGAACAGCTTGTTCGTGAACTAAACGGTCGTGTAGCAGTTTCAGATGAAAGTCACTGGGAGGTTCCAGGTAGTTTCTGTCTCCGTGGACATCTAGAAACGCTCGTCGATCACATCGTTGGTAGTGTAGCAGCAGTTGAGCAGTTAGCAACATCTTTTTAAGCTAGCAATAAATCTGCTGCAACAATAGCGGTATCCTGATTTAGGCCAGCAGTTGACGATGACGATAATGTATTTGTCAGGCTTAACAGAAATGAGTAGCGTATCCTTAGAAAAATTTATCCTAGCATATAATTCGGAAAGTAGGAATCCCCTAGTCAAGGCTTTCATCGAAGACCAAGTGAAGAATCCAGAAACTTTTAATGTAGAAATCTACGCTAATGATGATGGCATTAATCACATTTTAAATGCTTATCATTGTGATGTTAACCGCTCTTTATTAGAATATTTGCAATCGGGTAAAGACATCATCGATCGGCTTAGAGAAGTGGTTAATTGGAAGTTTAATGGTTTTGAAAATGTATTATCTTTTCTCGATTTTGCGTGCGGTAGCGGACGGTTAACTCGTTTTCTATTGCAAGAGTTACCAGTCGATCGCATTACTGTTTCCGATATTAAGGATGATGCGGTTGCTTTTCAGGAAAAAACTTTTGGCGTGCGGGGAATTCTTTCTGTGAGCATACCGGAAGATTATCCAGAGGAAAATCAGTATGATTGCATACTTGTCTCTTCTTTGTTTAGCCATTTACCGGAAAAAACTTTCAGCCGTTGGCTGAAAAAATTATATAATTTATTACTTCCAAACGGGGTATTAATATTTACCGTTAATGATGTATCTACAATGCCTATAGGAATGCAAATGACTGACTCTGGTATTGTCTTTGCAGAAGTTAGCGAAATAAAATCTTTAAGCTTGCAAGATTACGGAACAACTTGGGTTACCGAGACATTCGTTCGGCAATTAATTGATGGTATTTTTGGAGGAAAAGCTAGTTATTATCGCATGAGTAGAGGGCTTTGGAATCAAGATTTATACGTGCTAACGAACACCCCTAATGAAGATTTCTCTGAATTAAGAGTCGGCCCGATTAAAGGTTGTTTGGATACTTGTTTTTTCAAAACACCGGATCGGTTAATTTTGAGTGGTTGGGCTGTCGATACAAAGCTTCAAGGGGAAATCGAATCGATCCTAGTTTCGATTAACGGACAAGTTATGGAAAGCTGTATTCCTCAATATGGAAGACCGGATGTAGCTAGTTTTCTTCAAGATAAAAGATTTTTAATTTCTGGTTGGAATTGCAGTTTTTCTTTGCCGGAATCAACAGTTTTATGCGATCACATTATGATGGTAAAAGCTATTAATAAACAGAAGATGGAACACTTAATTTATCTTGGGTTGATTGGCAGTACTTTAACTTACGCGGAAGCCGAGCAGATAGAATTAATAGAATCTCCTGATTCCCTAGAAAAGTTATCTGAAACAGAGATTAAAGAACCAGAAATTTCTTTATTTGAGAAGATAGTATATCCGGCAAGGCGCGTTCTACATATTTACCGACAATGGCGTGCTAGAAGAAATGGAAGTTAGGCGAGCGGGGAAAACTAGATAAACTTCATATTTCATCTATCATTTTTATTACTGCTTTATTAAGTTATGAAGAATATTTTTTCAGGAAACAATCTACTCGAAGACCATCGCCAAAAATTTCCCGGCTTAGTGAATAAAGCTTATTTTAATTTTGGCGGTCAAGGGCCAATGCCACAAGCGGCGTTGGATGCGATTTACCAATCTTATCAATTTATTCAGAGCAAAGGGCCATTTTCAGAAGCGGTATATGCTTGGGAGGTAGAGGAAGCGAATCAAACTAGAGAGGCGATCGCATCCGAGTTAGGGGTGAGAACGCAAACGATCGCGCTAACGGAAGACGTGACTGTCGGGTGCAATATTGCTTTGTGGGGAATCGATTGGCAAGCGGGCGATCGCATATTAATATCTGATTGCGAACATCCCGGTATTGTGGCAACTATCGGTGAAATCCAAAGACGTTTTGGCGTTGAAGTTGATATCTGCAATTTGATGCCTACTTTAAATGAAGGCGATCCGATCGATGCGATCGCGCGAGGTTTGCGATCGAATACCAAATTAGTAGTATTAAGTCACATCCTGTGGAACACCGGTCAAGTGTTACCATTAGCCGAAATTACTAAAGTTTGTCATCAAAATTCATCTTCTACCAAAATATTGGTTGATGCTGCTCAATCTGTGGGGATGATGCCTTTAAATCTGGCAGAATTGGGGGTTGAATTTTATGCTTTTACTGGTCATAAGTGGTGGTGTGGCCCGGAAGGTTTGGGTGGTTTATACGTGCGATCCGAAGCTTTAGAAAGTTTGCATCCCACATTTATTGGTTGGCGCAGTTTCTTTCACACAAATGAAGGAATCGCTTGGCAACCAGACGGACGACGATTTGAAATCGCCACTTCTGCTTATCCCCTTTATGCTGGTTTGAGAACTGCGATCGCAATTCATCAACAAGTAGGTAATACTCGCGAAAAATATCAACAAATCCTTCAATTGAGTAAATATTTATGGGAAAAATTAGCTCAACGTCCTCACATTACTTGTTTGCGAACATCGCCACCTGAATCGGGTTTAGTTTCCTTTCAAATTGCCAACAAAAATCATCGACAATTAGTACATTTTCTAGAAAAAGAAGGCTTTTTGATCCGCACTATCCGCCAGCCTGATTGCGTGCGTGCTTGCGTTCATTATTTCACCACTCAAACTGAAATCGATCGGCTTGTCGAAACCATTGAAAAATTCAACCTAAATTAACCTCCTTCATCCTTCATATATGTCTAGACCAGTTTTATACATTGCCATCACAAATCACGGTTTCGGTCATGCGGTACGCGCTGCATCGGTAGCCGCAGAAGTGCAAAGATTAAATCCAGAAATTTTACTGATTTTAGTAACTACTACCCCTCGATGGTTACTAGAGTCTTATATTGAAGGGGATTTTATTCATCGACCTCGCGGTTTTGATGTGGGAGTAATTCAATCTGATAGTTTGAATATGGATAAAGCTGCCACTCTGGAAAAATTGCAGCAAATCCGTTCCCAAGAAAAGTCGATCGTCGCCGGAGAAGCTAGCTTTATTCGTCAAAATCGAGTTGGTTTAATGTTGGCAGACATTCCCCCTTTAGCACCTGTAATTGCTAAAGCGGCTGGCATTCCTTGTTGGATGTTGAGTAATTTTGGTTGGGATTTTATTTATAGAGATTGGGGAGGAGAATTTGCGGAAATTGCTGATTGGATTAGCAATTGTTTTAGTAAATGCGATCGCCTGTTTCGTCTTCCCCTCCACGAACCGATGAGTGCTTTTCCCTCGATTACCGATGTGGGGTTAACTGGTGGTACACCCCGCTATAGTATCGATGAAATCCGCAGTCGTTTTAATATTACCGCTCCCAAAGAAAAAACCGTGTTACTGACTTTTGGTGGTTTGGGTTTACAAGCAATTCCCTATCAAAATGTCAGCTTATTTCCTGATTGGCAATTTATCACTTTTGATTCTCAAGCACCTAATTTTCCAAATCTAATTTTAATTAAGCTCGATCCAGAACGCCGATATCGTCCGGTGGATTTTATGCCAATATGCGGACGGGTAATTTCTAAACCGGGATACAGCACTTTTTCAGAAGCATTGCGTCTAGATGTTCCGATCGTTTCTTTGACGCGAGAAGGTTTTGCAGAAGCACCTTTGCTGCTAGAAGGGATTCGAGACTACAGTTACCATCAAGTTATTGACTCGTCTGACTTTTTCGAGGGTAACTGGCAATTTATCAATGAACCTTTACAATCTCCCCGTCAAATGCAGCATTTAGTCAAAGACGGTACGGAAGCGATCGCAAAATCGATCGTCTCCTATTTCCAAAATCTTTAAAACCAGTAATTTTTCCTTTTCAAATCTCCAACCAACATTAATATGGCACATCATCAACAATTTCTCAAAATTAAAACGGCTGGCAAATCTTTGTACAGAATCACTTCTAAAATTGAAGAAGTTGTAGCAGAATCCGGCATCAAAACGGGACTTTGTACCGTATTTTTACGCCACACTTCTGCTAGCTTAGTGATTCAAGAAAATGCCGATCCCGACGTGTTGGTAGATTTAGCAAACTTCTTCGCTAAGCTAGTCCCAGAAGATTCAAAATTATATATTCATAATGCGGAAGGGCCAGATGATATGCCAGCCCATATCCGTACCGCGCTGACTAAAACATCCGAACAAATTCCGATCTCTCAAGGTAGACTGGTGTTAGGAACTTGGCAGGGAATTTATATTTGGGAACATCGTCATTACAGCCATATTCGAGAAGTTGTCGTTCATATATCGGGAGACTGAATCTATTTTAGAGTGGGGATGTTAGAATAATTTTGTTTGTAGTAATGACTTGATTACCTCGTACTTTCTGATATCTGATGGAGTGAAATACCTATTTCCCAAAACCAAAAATAAGTAGTTGCGCTAGTATGAGCAGCAGGAAGGGAATGATGAAGGATCGAGGATGAAGTCTGAAGCTAAAATTTTCTCCCCATTTCTCCATCTCCCCATTTCTCCATCACTCGGTTACCCGCTCATTCCTCAATCAAAATGCGTAAGTTCTGTTTAGGTTTTGTTGCGGCTAAATTTTTACTTTTGAGTTTATTCGCGTCACCAGTTTTCGCTGCCGATCGATTAATGCTGCGCTTGGGCCCATTCCAACAGTCGGTAAACATCGCAGATTTGGATCGATTTGCCAAAACTGGGGAAATATCAGCAGCACTGAAACCTTTCTCGTTTTTGCTCACTCCCAATTTGCGAAATGCTTTTTCTCAGCGTTTACAAATCGATCCTAATTTAACAGATCGCTATCTGGAAAATTGGTTGCGATCGCCGATGTCGGAAACGTTGATCGGGAATCTGCGCCGCGCGATCCCCGGAGTGAGTGTCGAACAAATTCAGGCTGCCGTCTCGATCGCCGCCAGACAAGCCAACGGTTTAAACTTGATCGGGCTGTTACGCGCCATTCCGGGAGACACCATTACCTTAGACGCGACGGAAGCGATCGGGCTTGCCCTCCAGTTCAACCCCTCCTACTGGGAAAGTCAAGCCCTTGGCCCACTATTAAAACGGGAATTAACCGTTCCTAGCGGAGAGTTTCGCGCCGATTTCGATCCGTCTGCCCGTGGAGAAGAAAGAGTATTTAAAGAAACGATCTCCCTGACAGATCGAATGCGCGATCGCAATATTCCCGTCGATATCTATTACAGTCGAAATACTTCTGGCCCTTTAGTGGTGATGTCTCACGGTTTTGGGTCAGATCGGACATTTTTAACCTATTTAGCTCGTCATTTGGCTTCCCACGGCATCACCGTAGCCGCGATCGAACACCCCGGCAGCAATTTTGATTTTGTCTCGAAAGCCTCTCTCAGCGGTAATCCTAGAGATTTAATGTCTGCTAGCGAATTTATCGATCGTCCCAGAGATGTCAGTTTTCTACTCGATAAATTAACCCAATTAAATAGAGAACCCGGTATTTTCCAAAATAAATTTAACACCCAACAAACGATCGCCTTGGGTCATTCTTTAGGAGGTTATACCGCCTTAGCTTTAGCAGGTGGCGAACTTAATTTAGATGATTTGCGACAAACTTGTAATTCTCTAATTGGATTAAATCGAAGATCGACCGATCGAAGAAATACCTCAACCAGCTTAGCTTTAATACCATCTCCCGGCGAGTGGTTGCAGTGCGCTGCTGCTGACTTATCAGAAGATCGAATACAGTTGGGAGATAGTCGGGTAGTCAGCGCGATCGCACTCAATCCAGTAGTAGGAAATCTCTTTGGCAAAACAGGTTTGAGAAATGTAACCATACCAACTTTAGTTTTAGCCAGCACCGAAGACGCCTTTACCCCAGTCATTCCACACCAACTAGAACCTTTTCGCCAAATCAGGGGTAAAAAATATCTTTTAACCGCCATTGGCGCTACTCACTTAAGCGTCGGTAATCCCGGTAGCGTTAACAGCCAAGCTACTCTTTTAAAAGAGCGCATCGGAGAAGAAGCCGAACCGATCCGCCGCTTAGTGAGAGGGGTTAGCCTAGCTTTCGTTAAACAAGTAACCCCAGAAGCGAACACCTACCAACCTTTCTTGACTCCCGCTTACGCTCAATCTCTTTCCTCTCCTCAAATGTCCCTGCGCCTGAGTCAAGAATTGCCGCCCGTCGTCTTTCAGTGGACGAAGTTGGCTTATTCACCATAGTTTCGCGATCGCTCTGGAAAATCGTAGAGACGTTCGATCGAACGTCTCTACAATAAGTTTGTAATATCCATTACCTAAACCTTCGACCATCTAAGGTAAGAATTTAATAATTAATCCTCTATATATAGGCTAAATTTTCTCATATTGAAACAAATATTTTTCTCGGTTATATTAAGCTTAAATACAATTTAAGCTGATAAATTTTATTTTTAAAACAAATTTTTCCTATTATAAATCATTTTTTAAATTAAGTACTTTTACTCTAAATCCAAACAAATCATCTGGCGAGCAATCTACAGGCTCAGGGTAGCAGAAATTAATGGCAAACCTTACAGAGGAAATTATGACTTTACAACAGGCTAACCCAGAACTGGCCAAAACTACAAAAGACTCCTCCTATGATTTAAGCGTAAGTTGGGCGAATTGTAAATCATCTCAGCGGATAGATGAACGTTTGCGTTTGTTGGAACAAGCGATCGCAGCTTGCGGTGCAGGTATTGTAATTAGCGATGCCACCTTGCCAGATCAACCAATTATCTATTGCAATGAAGGGTTTGAAAGAATTACGGGCTATACCCGCCAAGAAGTGTTAGGAAAAAACTGTCGGTTTTTGCAAGGTTCGCAAACCGATCCGATCGCGCTGCAAGAATTACGTACTAGTTTGAAAGAAGGAAGAGAGTGTCACGTTATTTTAAATAACTACCGAAAAGACGGCTCGATTTTTTGGAATGAATTAACAATTTCTCCATTGAGAGATAGCAACGGTAAGGTAACTCACTTTATCGGCATCCAAAACGATATTACCTCCCGTCGTGCGGCGGAAATCGAACGCGATCGCTTTTTTGCCGTTTCCCTAGATATGTTATGCGTCACTGGTTTTGATGGTTATTTAAAACAAGTAAATCCAGCTTGGGAAAAAGCTTTGGGATTCGCTAAAGAAGAACTTTTAGCCAAACCTTTAATTGAATTTATTCATCCCGAAGATCGGAAATCTTCTTTAGCAGAATTTCAGAAACTTTCTCAAGGGATTAGTACAGTTGCCTTTGAAAGCCGCTTACTTTGTCACAATGGTTCTTATAAATGGTTTTCCTGGAACGCGATCCCGATTATAGAACAAGAATCTTATTATTCTGTAGGACGGGATATCACACAGCAAAAGCAACTAGAGGAAGCTTTAAGAAAAAACGAAGAACTCTATCGAACTCTCGCTAGTAATTTTCCCAACGGTGCAGTCTTATTATTCGATCGCGATTTTCGCTTCACCTTAGCAGAAGGCAACGATTTTGCCAAAATCGCGCTTTCTAAAGAAGGATTAATCGGCAAAACAATTTGGGAAATTTTCCCCAAACAAGCCTGCGATTGCCTAGAAGAAAATTATCGCGCTGTGTGGCAGGGAAAAGCAACAGTTTGCGAACTTTCTCACGCGGAACAAATTTATAAAGTATACATTTTACCCGTTAAGAACGATCGCTCGGAAATCATCGCCGGCATGGTGATGACTCAAAATATTACCAAGCAAAAACAAACCGAACTAGCCCTCCGCGCCAGTGAAGCAAAATTTCAAAAACTAGCTGCCAATTTACCAGGAGTAATTTATCAATTTCTCCTCCGAAAAAACGACTCGGTTGCCTTCCCGTACATTAGTTCTGGTTGTCGAGAAATTTACGAATTAGAACCAGAAGAAATCCAACAAAATGCCCAATTAGTTTTTGATACGGTTGCGCCTGATGAACTGCCACAACTTCAGGAATTGATCGCCACTTCTGCTCGAACTTTGCAACCTTGGCACTGGGAAGGACGCTGCATTACTCGAACTGGAAATGTAAAATGGATTCAAGCAGCTTCTCGCCCGGAAGAGTTACCCAATGGAGATATTCTTTGGGATGGCTTGATGATCGATATTACCGATCGCAAAAAAGCTGAAGAAGCCCTGCGCCAATCGGAAGAACAACTACGTCAAAAAGCCGAAGAATTAGAAGCTACTCTTCATCAACTCAAAAAAACCCAAACTCAACTAATTCAAACTGAAAAAATGTCTTCTTTGGGTCAAATGGTAGCCGGGATCGCCCATGAAATTAATAACCCAATTAGCTTTATTTACGGCAATCTTACGCCGGCTAGCGAATATTTGGCAGATTTATTAAACTTAATCGAACTTTACCGACAAAACTATCCCGATCCGGTGGCAGAAATTCAAGAAGAAGCAGCAGCGATCGATCTTGACTTTTTAGTGAAAGACTTACCAAAAATGTTAGGTTCGATGAAAGCAGGAGCCGATCGCATTCGGGAAATTGTCCTCAGCTTGCGAAATTTTTCCCGCTTAGATGAAGCTGATATGAAAGCAGTCGATCTTCATGAAGGACTCGATAATACTCTGCTCATCTTACAACATCGCATGAAACAACAGAATGGTCATCTCCCCATTCAGGTAATTAAAGAATACGGACAATTGCCCCTAGTAGAATGTTATGCTGGACAAATCAACCAAGTGTTCATGAATATAATCAGTAACGCCATCGACGCATTAGAAGAAAAAAATGCCGAAAAACCTGCTTCCTCTTTCATGCCGACTATTCGCATTTCAACGCAACTTTGCCCCGATAAATCCCGCGTACTGATCCGTATTTACGATAACGGCATCGGCATGACAGAAGAAACAAAAATGCGCTTATTCGATCCATTTTTTACTAATAAAGCAATTGGTAAAGGCACTGGTTTAGGATTGGCAATTAGTTATCAAATTGTCGTCGAAAAACATGGAGGAATTTTGAATTGTATCTCCGCACCTGGACGAGGGACAGAATTTAAGATTGAAATTCCTATTTTTCAGAACAAAATTCAGGAGTCAGTAATCAGAATTCAGAATGAACAGTAGTCTAATTGGTAGATGAATATATGGTTTAAAATCCTACAAAATCGTAGATATAGCCCTTTTTAATCAGGATCGGATATGAATATTAAATTCATTGACTCTGGCTCCTGAATTCTGAATTCTTCTTCAAAATAAAGGATAAACAAACAATATGGAAGGTATCTTTGCGGCGCTCGTTTTGCTGATCGTTGGTTCCACTATCGGTTCTGTAAAAATTGTCAATCAAGGGACTGAAGTCTTGATAGAACGCTTGGGTAAATACAGGACTACCCTTAAACCCGGAGTCAATTTTATCGTACCTTTTCTTGATACGGTGGTTTGGGAAGAAACTACTAGAGAACAAGTTTTGGACATTCCACCCCAAGAAGCAATCACTAGAGATAACGTTTCCTTAAAAGCGGATGCGGTTGTCTATTGGCGAATTTTGGATTTAAAGAAAGCTTATTACGCCATTGATAATGTAGAAAAAGCAGTGGAAAACTTAGTTTTAACAATGTTACGTTCGGAAATTGGTCAGATGGAGTTAGAAAAAGCTTTTGCTGCTAGAAAAGAACTCAATCAATCTGTTTTACAAGAATTAGATGAAGCAACCGAACCTTGGGGAGTAAAAGTTACTCGCGTGGAAGTTAGAGATATTTTACCAGCCCGAACGGTTTTGGAATCAATGGAACAAGAGAGAGCCGCAGAAATTAAAAAACGCGCCGCCATCTTGGAAGCTGAAGGAACTGCTGCTTATATGAGGCAACTATCTGAGGTGTTGAAATCTCAACCTAATGGTAAAGAAGTTTTCCAATTTTTCTTGGCTCAAAAATATGTAGATGCTAACTATAGATTGGGGGAAAGTAACAATTCTAAAATAGTTTTTATGGACCCAAAAGCTATGTCGGAAGCTATCACGGATTTGTTGAGTTCAATTCCCGATTCTCCCAACCCCAATCCCGATCCCAATCACAATTCTAATGGTCATCAAAAGTAGAGATTTTCTGGAAAAATTCTCTACTTTTCGCGATAAATTGCATCAGCCACCCGGCAAACATCAGCCATTTCTTTAATATCGTGAACTCGCAAGATATCAGCACCAAAAGAAATGGCGGCACAACAAGCAGCACCGGTTCCCCAAATTCTTTGTTTGGGATCTGGTTGATTGAGAATATGACCGATAAAACTTTTACGAGATACTCCAACTAAAATCGGGCATTGGAGAACGCTAAACTTCGTTAATTGTCGTAAAATGTCGAGATTTTGCCGATAATTTTTAGCAAAGCCAATTCCCGGATCGATGATAATTTTATCTCGGTGAATTCCCGCAGTTTCAGCTGCTGCAATTCGACTTTCTAGAAACTGATAAATTTCTCCAATTAAATCTTGATAATCGGTCATTTTTTGCATGGTTTGGGGTGTTCCGCGCAAGTGCATCAACACGATGGGAACCCCCAATTGGGCGACTGCGGGCAACATTTCTAGATCGAAGGTAGCGCCAGAAATGTCGTTCACAATATCCGCACCAGCCGCTACTGCTGCTTTTGCTACTTCTGCTTTGGTCGTATCTATAGAAATCGGTACGGAATATTTTTGGCGAATTGATTTGATAATTGGTAAAACTCGGTTTAGTTCTTCTTCTAGGGAAACTTCTTCTGCTCCCGGACGAGTTGATTGACCGCCGATGTCAAGGATATCAGCGCCAGTTTCGATCGCATATTCAGCTTGCGTCAAAGCATCTGTTAGTTCGTAGAATTGTCCGCCATCGCTAAAACTATCGGGCGTCACGTTAATTACGCCCATTAAGTATGTTTTACTTCCCCAGTCAAAAATGCGATCGCCAATTTTCATTTTTGTCATTAGTCATTGGTCATTGGTCATTGGTCATTAGTCATTGGTCATTAGCCATTAACAAATGACCAATAACAAATGACCGATGACTCCTATTTGTAATTGACAATTCGGGCAAAACTACTAGGTTGTAAGCTAGCACCACCCACCAGAGCACCATCGATTTCTGGCTGAGCCATGATTTCATCGATATTATCTGGCTTCACAGAACCGCCGTATTGAATTGGCACGTTTGGATTGGTTAATCGAGAGCGAATTAAGCCAATCACTCGGTTAGCTTCATTTGCCTCGCAGGTGTCCCCGGTTCCAATGGCCCAAATTGGTTCGTAGGCGATGACCAGATTGTTTTGATCGATATCAATCAAGTCTTTTTCTAACTGAGAGATAATTAGCGACTCCGTTTCGCCCGCATCTCTTTGTTGCTTGCTTTCGCCAACACATAAGATGGGGATCAGACCGTGTTTTTGGGCTGCCTTCAACCGCTGGTTAACGGTTTCGTCAGTTTCGCCAAAATATTGACGCCGTTCGCTATGACCGATAATCACGTAACGCACGCCAATTTCAGTGAGCATGGGGGCCGCAATTTCCCCTGTATAAGCTCCCGCCTCTTCCCAATGGACATTTTGGGCTCCCAGTTGCACGCGGCTACCGTGCAAGCTCTTAGAGAGGATTCCTAAGGCGGTATAGGGAGCGCACAGAACTATTTCCCGATTTTCCGGGGTTTCTTCCAGACTGTGCATAAATCCTTGCAATAGCTCCAGGGCTTCTGCCCG
>CAZJJR010000172.1:0-12276 GCA_964546365.1 uncultured bacterium
AGGCCTGTTTGCTTGAAAAATGTTAATTTCCCAATCTCCTGACGAGGGTGCCCTTGCTCTGGCAGAGTTAGTTCGTTTTAGCGAAAAGGTAGCTGCTTCTGAAACTGCCAGAGTGTCTCGTTTCCCACGAGTTAAACGAACAAAGCAGCCAACAACTGACCAACTCAGTACGGAACAGTCTAGGAGTCAGAGTAGCTATGCCTCGCCATTAAAGGCGTTGAGAGAACGCGATTTGCAAGCGCTAGCAGCCTTGTTTGATGGCGAAAATGGCGATCGCATCGAGACTGAGATCGCTAGTTATTTGCTTATGTTATGGCCCGATCCCTGTTGGGAAGAAGACGCTTATGATTTCCTTGGCGAATTCCTTTAATAAAAATTAAGCTTAGTTCTGCGATACATCTGACTGGGAAAGGAAAAAAAATTGGGCATAGGGCATGGGGCATTGGTATTTACAGGAGAAAATAAGATTCTTTCCTTTTTTCCCCCTGCCTTCTTTCTTCTTCCCTAACCCCTTGCACTCGCGATCCCCCGCGCTTGACGCTAACAAGCTATGCTTTGTAGAGTAGGGTCTAGTCGATCGGCAAACTAAACTTTGCTAGCCGAGTCAATGACTAATCCGGCTCAAAAAAACAACAAACCTTGGGATCGCCTATTTTCAAGGCTTTTTAAAATTTCTACTAATTGATGATCCCACTATTGGTAGAGCTTATTTTTCCCAGGGGATCACTATAATTGACGCCTGAGGTCACCCTCTGTGCTTTTTTCATTGAGTTTAGGGTGTCACTGCTTCTACATACATGAAAACTCTGACCTTGTTGACACAGAGGCTGAATCAATGGTGGCGATTTGCTTGGGTCAAACGTCTCCAAAGCAGATTTGCAAGCGCTCCTCCCAAAATTTTTCATTACTCTTGCCGATCGCGTCAGCGTGCCATACCCATATCGCGTCATCTACCTTTAGGCATATCTAATTCTCAAGGCTGCGATTTGAATATCGATTCTTCCAGGCCAAACAATCAGCAGCGAACAACAGGGAATAGGATAGCCTTGGCTAAAAAAATAGGGAAGATCCATCAATCTTTAGGTAGGGTTTTGCTAAAGCAATTATCTGGGTCGCTCTTGGCGACTAATCTTTTTCAAACTCAACCGTTGCAGCCTAACTGCACTGCCGGAGCCTATTCCCGTCGCGGTAAGCGTTATCGACCTCCATTGGTTTTGGTACTGGCGGTGGTTTCTCTCACCAGTAGTATGGGCCATCGCTTTTACAATCAACCAAAACTAGATGTGGGTACGACGGCTCCTACTACAATTAGCGCACCTTACAGTACTCGCGTTGAAGATGTCAAAACCACAGAAGCGCAACGAAAGGCAGTTCGTCGTGGTTTGATCCCAGTATTAGCGATCGACTCGAAAGCCAACGAGCAGATTTATCATAATCTCAAACAATATATCGACCAGATAGAAGAAACCAGACAGCTTCCCGGCCCATTTCCATTTACCAAAACCTCTATATTATCTTTAGATATCCAAACCTATCTGCGGGATTGCCCGGAATGGGATTGGCGGACAATTCTATCTATGTTGGAGAGCGAAAGCGCTACTACATCTAAGAGTGGCTTAGCTTTATCTTCCCCTTCACTTCAGAGTAAAAGCACTCCCACCGCTACTCCACTTCCGCTTTCTGCCCAGCAGCAGAAAGCAGTGGCGCAATTGCAAGCCTATCGCCGTTCTACTTCTGCCCAAAATTTGTCGGCACTGCTAAGTCAGATCTCAAAGGCTCGCCAGACTTATGCTCGTGCATTAGCAGCTTTTTCCGAGCAATATTCAGAACTAGATATTTTTCAAGATGCGATCGTTCTACAACTTTCCGATGCAGATTGGCAAGTTACCCAAACCAAAATTTACCAACTAGCAGAACGCATTCTCAGCCAAGGCATTCATCCTGGTTTTCCCGGCTTGCTGCTACGAGAAGCGGTAAATATGCAGGTGAAAGCTGAAGTGCCAGAAGCCGCTCAGCCCTTAGCTAGTAAAATTTTGATGGCATCTCTCAAACCAAATTTAAAAGAAGATGTCGCTCAAACCAGACAACAAGCAGAAAGAGCCGAACGAGAAGTTCAACCCGTCTACGTAGAAGTACAGCAAGGAGAGGTAATCATTAAAGCTGGGGAAATAATTAGTCAAGCTGACTTCGTTTTACTAGATCGTTTCGGTTTAAGTCGGCGAGGTATTAACTGGGGAGGTTTAATCGGCTGTGGAATGCTAGTCAGCGGAGCAGTTAGCGTTTTTTGGTTGGTGGAAAAGCGTTTTTACCTCAGACTGCGCCAAAGAGACCACCTGTTAATATTGCTTTTAACTCTCAGTACACCGTTATTAGTAAGCCTGGGCTTACCTTATAACAGCTTACCCGCCATTGGTTTATTGATCGGCAGTTTCTACGGTTCGACTTTGGGCGTTACCGTCGTGGGACTGCTAACGTTGGGATTGCCGATTAGTTTTGAAATTGGCTTAGAACATTTACTGGCAAGTGCGGCTGGTGGTTTAATTGCTAGTTTAATCGCTCAAAGATTGCGATCGCGAGAAGAACTAGCCCTATTAGGCGTAGCAGTCGGTTTAACAGAAGGTTTTGTTTATCTAGCTGTCAATCTCATTCTCAGCGCATCTGCCATTTCCATCTGGTATACCGTTATAGCAGACGCTGCCCTCCACGGTTTGACAGGATTGGCATGGAGTGTCGTCGCCTTAGGCTTAAGTCCTTATCTAGAACATCTATTCGACTTAGTAACTCCCATCCGCCTAGCAGAACTAGCCAATCCCAATCGCCCCCTACTCAAACGCTTAGCAGAAGAAGCACCGGGAACTTTTCAACACACCTTATTCGTAGCCACCTTAGCAGAAGCTGCTGCCAAAGCTTTGTGCTGCAACGTAGAACTCGTTCGTACAGGCACTTTGTACCACGATATCGGCAAACTACACGACCCCCAAGGATTTATTGAAAATCAAATGGGTGGCCCTAATAAACACGACGAAATCAACGACCCTTATAAAAGTGCGGAAATTATTAAAAAGCACGTTACTGAAGGGTTAGTCATGGCACGTCGCTATCGTTTACCCAAAGCAATTCAAGCTTTTATTCCCGAACATCAAGGTACTATTTTAATCGCTTATTTCCATCACAAAGCACAGCAAGAATCCAAGCAACCAGTGCCGGAATATCTATTTCGTTACGATGGGCCAATACCTCAATCGCGCGAAACCGGCATTGTCATGTTAGCAGATGCTTGTGAAGCTGCTTTGCGAAGTTTAAAAGATGCTACTTACGAAGAAGCTTTATCTACAGTTAATAAAATATTCAAAGCTCGTTGGCAAGATTGTCAACTAATAGATTCCGGTTTAAAACGGGAAGAGATGCCCAAAATTGCCGAAATATTCGTGCAAGTTTGGCAACAATTCCATCACAAACGCATTGCTTATCCCAAATCAGCGCTCAATTGTCCGCCATCAAAAATCTAAGTGGAAATATTTGTTTTACCGCTCTACTTTTTAATTCGGACTAGAAAAAAATTTATCTCATGAGCGTAAATGATGTTGCTATGTCATAGGTGATGGCACCAGTCTACCAAAAGATGATGCAAGGGAGACATTGAATTAATTACGCGGTTGATAATACTTAATCCCATTGAAACCTATATTAATTTAAAATAATTATGTTTAAAAGTAATAATTTCGTCAATCTCAAATCTAAAATTTGATATGAATATTGCTGAATGTTTATTTGAAGCTTTCCAAAATTATCAAGCAGGCCGTTTATTTATAGCTGAGCAGATATCTCAACAAATCCTGCAACAAGATCCGTATAATATCGATGCTTTACAATTATTGGGAATAATTGCGGCTAATTTGGGTAAATACGATCTGGCAATTAAATCTTTTTCTCAAGCAGTAACAATTGCACCGGAAGTAGCCGATTTTCACTATAATTTAGGTCAAGCATTCTACGATCGCGGCCAGCTAGACGCAGCGATCGCAACCCTCCAACAAGCTTTAACCCTCCAACCCAATCATGCTGGCGCTTGTTATACCCTGGGGAAAGCACTGCAACAAACTGGGGATCTGGCTAAGGCAACCACTTATTACCAGCAAGCTTTAAAGCTAGCCCCAAATCATGCCGAACTTCACAACCGCTTAGGTAGCGTTTTCCACGCACAAGGAAATTTACCAGCAGCAATTACTTGCTACCGCCAAGCCTTGACAATTCAGCCAAATTATATAGATGCTCTGTGTAACTTAGGTTATGCGCTGCAACAACAGCATCAGTTAGCTGAAGCGATCGCCTGTTATCAACAAGCCCTATCCTTAGAACCAAACGACGCCGCAATTTATAGTAATTTAGGCATGGTATTGCAAAAACAAGGGCTACATACCCAAGCGATCGCCTGTTATCGACAAGCCTTAGCCATTAACCCAAATTATGCCGAAGCTTACAATAACTTAGGCAGCATTCTCAGGGAACAGCGACAATTTACCGAAGCTGTGACTTGTTATATGCAAGCCTTAGCGATTAACCCAAATTATGCTGAAGCTTATACCAACTTAGGTAGTGCGATGGAGGAACGGGGAGAATTAGCTGAAGCTATTACTTATTATCGGCAAGCGATCGCTATCAATCCCAAGCTAGCCCTAGCTCATAATAACTTAGGCAGCGCCCTCCAAGAACAAGGGCAACTAGATGAAGCTATTAGCTGCTACCACCAAGCTTTAGCGATCGATCCGCAGATCGCAATGGTTCATCATAACCTAGCCCATACCCTGCTGCTCAAAGACGAACAAGCCCAAGCCATGCTTCACCTGCAAATAGATTGCCCACAGGATGCCGACGAAAGAGTTGGGCTGGCTTACCTTTTACTACTAGCTGGAGATTTCCGTCGTGGCTTTGCCGAATACGAGTATCGCTGGCAAAGCTGGCAAACCCCCCCACGTCCGTTTTCTCAGCCAACGTGGGATGGTTCTTCCTTGGCAGGTAAAACAATTCTCCTTCACGCCGAACAGGGTTTGGGAGATACCATCCAATTTATTCGCTATGCCTATCTAGTAGCAAATTATGGTGGCCGTTTGGTCGTAGAATGTCAGCCATCCCTATTTCGATTATTTAAAACTATTCCCTGTATCGATCGATTAATTATTCAAAATCAGCCTTTACCTGAATTTGATGTTCACGCTCCACTGATGAGCTTACCTTGGATTTTAGACACGACATTAGATAATTTACCTGCCCAAATTCCCTATTTAAATGTACAAGAATCTGCCATTAAATTAACAGCTTTACCGGAAGAAAACCTAAAAGTGGGAATTTTTTGGGCAAGTGACTCCCAAAGCAAGACTTCCCAAAAGCGATCCTGTCCTCTGGATAATTTTCTAACAATTACCGATATCCCAAAGATTAGTTTTTACAACTTGCAAAAAGATGTTTCAGAAGCAGATCGAATCCTCTTAAAAAAGACACAACTCGTAGAAGATTTAAGTCATCTGCTCAACGATTTCGCTGACACTGCTGCCATTGTAGCTCAGTTAGATTTAGTCATCGCGATCGACACATCAGTTGCCCATTTAGCAGGAGCTTTAGGTAAGCCTGTTTGGTTATTGTTACCTTTCGCTCCAGATTGGCGTTGGATGCTTAAGCGCGAAGACAGTCCTTGGTATCCAACGATGCGCTTATTTCGTCAACCATTTCCCGGTGATTGGGCTAGCGTATTTGTCAAGGTGGCAGAAGCTTTGCAAAAACTATCTGAAAAATTGTGTTGATTCTGTTATAGCCAGAAAGCATTCTTCAAAAAGAGGTTTTTTACTAGGATTTGGTATTTATATCGAATGTCAATAAGTTTAGTCTGGAAAGGATGGTCTAGCCTCGCTTAACTTAGTGACATTCATTTATTATCCTTTTACTCCACTACCTGATTCTGTTTGCACGATGTAACGCTGCATGAATAAGAAAAACAACAATATCGGCGCGATCGAAATTACCGATCCCGCCGCAATTAAACGCCAATCTAGAGAAAATGTCCCTGCTAACATTGCTACTCCTACTGGCAATGTATAATATTCAGGTCGATCGACTACAATTAAAGGCCAGAGAAAATCGCTCCAAGAACCAATAAATACAAATATTGCTAAAGTTACCAGTGCGGGACGAATGGCAGGAAGCATCACGAACCACCAAATACCTAATTCCGAACAGCCATCCATTCTGCCAGCTTCTTCTAATTCTTTTGGCACTCCTTGAAATGCTTGCCGTAATAAGAAGATGCCAAAAGCTGATGCTAAACTGGGAAATATTATCCCTAGATAACTATTTCTTAAGCCGATTTGTACGGTTAAAATATATAAAGGTATCATCACGATTTGGAAAGGAATCATGATGGTAGAAACAATGGCAGCGAAAATAGTTTCTCTCCCAGCAAAATTCAGCCTTGCTAATGGATAAGCAGCCAGAGAGCAGAATAGTAAGTTTAAAGTTACCGTGAGAAAAGCAACTAAAATACTGTTGAATAAATACTGCCCAAAAGGATTGGTTTGCCAAACCGTAACAAAATTTTCAAATGTGGGCTGAATAGGTATTAATTGCGGCGGGAATTGGAAAATGTTTTCTGCTGGAGATTTGAAAGCGGTACTGATTAGCCATAATAAAGGAAATAGCATTAAAAACGCGATCGCGCTTAATCCCCCATACATCCAAACATATTTCCACTGGTTAGATCGATTTATCCTTTTGCTCTTACTTTCTAGCTTTTCGATTTTCAGAATTTTCATCGCTTTCGCTTATTTAAATTGATTTTCGATTAAAAGTAACTGTTGTTCAGTACAAATAGCTTTCAGGGGTTTATCCCAAGCATCAACGGGCAATTCCCGAACACGCGCAAATTCAAATATAATGCCAATTGTAGGTTTTGATGCCCACTCAGGAGAACTGAGAAGGCGATCGTAATAACCCCCGCCATATCCCAGTCGATATCCTCGCACGTCACAAGCAACCGAAGGAACAAGTATTAAATCTACCTCATCGGTGTTTAAAGTTGGCAAATCCGGATGGGGTTCAAAAATGCCATAAGCTCCTTTTTCTATGGGTTCTCCGGGCTTCCAGATCTGCCACAACAGAGATTTACCAACACATCTAGGAAAACCCCATATCCGGTTATCGTTAAATAAAATACTGAGGTCTGGTTCTTGTCGAAAACTGAAATAAGCAAGAATGGTTTTTGCTTGGGTGAACAGAGGAGAAGATCGGAGATTAGTGGAAATGCGATCGCTCTTTTCTCTCCATTCTTCTGGTAGCATAGATTGACGTTGTTTGAGAAGCGATCGTCTAAGTTGCGCTTTTTCCATTCAACACCCTAAATCTACAATAAACTAAAATAAACCCTGCTACGCTTGCTCCTGGGTGCTAGGCCGATCGACAAGTTATCTACCGATGAATGCAAGGGTGGAGTGGGGCGAAGCTCTGACAAAACCTTTGCACTGAAAGATTATCAGAGGGAGCGAATGTTGGATTTTAAAACATAATGTCTAGCATAATGTCTAGGGCTCTCAGCGATAACAAGAAAGGAAATATATTAGCTGTTGACGATTTGCCGACCAACCTTCGCCTTTTATCTTCAATGCTGACAGAGCGGGGCTACGAAGTTCGCAAGGCAATTTCAGGTCGTGCGGCATTAACTTCGGTAAAAATTGCACTGCCAGATCTGATTTTGCTCGATATTAATATGCCGGAGATGGATGGTTATGAAGTTTGCGCTCAACTGAAAGCTTGCGAAGAAACTCGTGACATTCCGGTGATTTTTATCAGCGCTTTCAATGAGGTAATGGATAAGGTAAAAGCTTTTGGTGTCGGTGGCGCAGACTATATCACCAAACCGTTTAACGCCGAAGAACTGATCGCCCGCGTGGAAAACCAACTGACGATCGCGCGTCAGCGTTTATCGCTACAAGAGAGAACAGCACAACTGGAAAAAGAAATCGAAGCACGCCAACGCGCTGAAGAAGAAGTACAACTTTTATTAACGATCGATCGAGCTATTAGTAGCGCCTCAGATTTCGATACCGCTTTAGAGGTTGCTTTGCAGCAAGTTTGTCAGACAACTAATTGGATTTATGGCGAAGCTTGGATTCCTACCACCGATGGCTCGGCTTTAGTATGCAGTCGGTGTTGGTATTGCGATCGCGCGGGGAACGATCCTGCCGTAGTAGCCGAGATCCAGCGTTTTCGAGAATACAGCGAAATACTCACCTTCTATCCCGACGAAGAAATTCCCGGACAAGTCTGGACAACCCGAAAATCCTTATGTGTTGCCGATCTCAGCAAAATGGAGGACGCGCTCCTGAGATTGGAATTAGCAACTGATTGCGGCTTAAAAGCTGCTTTTGGCGTACCTATCGTCCCTCTGGGAAGCAAGCGCCAAAATATAGATTTGCTCAGTTCTCAATCTCCTGTTTTAGCAGTGTTAGTGTTTTTTACCTTATCAACGCGATCGCAAGATAAGCGGTTATGCGAATTAGTTAATGTGGTAGCGGCTCAGTCAGGAGTTGTACTGCAACAGAAGAAAGTCCAAGCAGAAATGAAAGCACTGTTTGCGGCGATGACGGATGTGGTAGTAGTTCGGGATGTTTCTGGACGTTGCCTGAATGTTATCCCAACCAGTAGTGAAAATTTGTACAAACCTGCAACAGAAATTATTGGCAGAAAAGTCCACGAAATTTTGCCGGAAGCCCAAGCCGATTTAATTCTCCAAGCAATTCTCGAAGCAGTTTCCACGCAAAAAACCGTTGAAATTGAATACAGTTTGCCAATAGGAGGCAAAGATATTTGGTTTGCAGAGACGGTTTCACCGCTTTCTTCTGAAACGACGATTTTGGTAGCGCGAGATATCACCGAGCGCAAGCAAGCCCAGTCAGCGCTGCAAAAAGAGCAAGAAAAGTCAGAACAGTTATTACTGAATATTTTGCCAGAGGCGATCGCCGATCGATTGAAAGAAAATCAAGGTGCAATCGCTGAAAATTTCAATGAAGTTACGATTTTATTTGCCGATATTGTCGGTTTTACTCCCCTGTCGGCGCGAATCACCCCGACTGAATTAGTTAATTTGCTCAACGAGATTTTTTCCAAGTTTGACGAACTCACAGAAAAACACGGTTTAGAAAAAATCAAAACCATTGGCGACGCTTATATGGTAGTAGGCGGATTGCCCGTTCCCAAAGAAAATAGCGCAGAAGCTATTGCGGAAATGGCACTGGATATGCAAGCTGCGAT
The DNA here is from genome assembly GCA_964546365.1 of uncultured bacterium. Lineage (GTDB taxonomy): Bacteria > Cyanobacteriota > Cyanobacteriia > Cyanobacteriales > Aerosakkonemataceae > DATNQN01. The sequence goes on from CAZJJR010000172.1 coordinate 9,298, forward strand.
CGCTCAGTTGCAAACCAAATATGGCGAACTATTACAAATCCGCATTGGCATTAATACTGGATCGGTAGTAGCAGGTGTGATTGGCATGAAAAAATTCATTTACGACCTCTGGGGAGATGCGGTAAATGTGGCTTCTCGGATGGAATCATCGGGTATACCGGGCAAAATTCAAGTAACAGAAGTTAGTTACGAAAGGTTAAAAAACCGCTATGAGTTCGAGAAACGCGGACAAGTAGCTGTTAAAGGTAGGGGAGAAATGACAACTTACTGGTTAGTTGGAAAGATATTAGCTAAATAATAAGTTGTTAACTCAGATCTTACCAGACAGAATATAATTCCGAAACTTCATTTAAATCTAGCCTGAAGTATATGATTAACATTCCTAACTATTCTACAATTTCGCCAATTTACGAAAGCATCAACTCTCTAGTTTATCGGGCTATCCACATCTCAGATCAACAACCCGTTATTATCAAACTTCTAAAAGAAGATTATCCGACTCCTTCTGCACTGACTCGTTACAAGCAGGAATACCAAATTACGTGCAATCTCAATATAGAGGGAGTCATCAAAGCTTACAGCTTAGAAACTTATGAAAGGACTCTCGCGATCGTACTAGAAGATTTTGGCGCATCCTCCTTAAGAAAAGTGATGAATAATAGCGATCGCGTAAGTTGTTCTTTAGAAGAATTTCTAACGATCGCCATCAAAACCACTGAAATTTTAGGCCAAATTCACGCCGCCAATATTATCCACAAAGACATTAACCCTTCCAATATCATCTTTAATCCCGCAACCAGACAACTAAAAATTATCGATTTTGGCATTTCCACCCAATTAACTCGCGAAAACCCTACTCTAAAAAATCCCAATGTCTTAGAAGGTACGCTAGCTTACATTTCTCCGGAACAGACCGGCAGAATGAATCGTTCTCTAGACTATCGCGCTGACTTTTATTCTCTCGGCGTTACTTTCTACGAATTGCTAACAGGACAATTGCCTTTTGAAACCGACGATCCCTTAGAGTTAGTGCATTGTCACATTGCTAAAATTCCAATTTCCCCGCATCAAATTAATCCAGAAATTCCGACCATCCTCTCAAATATCGTGATGAAAATGATGGCGAAAACAGCGGAGGAGAGATATCAAAGCGCTTGGGGAATCAAAGCAGATTTAGAAGAATGCCAAACTCAGCTACAGACAACAGGAAATATTTCTTACTTTCCCCTCGCTGCAAAAGATATTTCTGACAAGTTTCAAATTCCCCAAAAACTCTACGGACGAGCAAGAGAAGTTGCAACTTTATTGACAGCTTTTGAGAGAATAGCTGGAGAAAGTAAAAAGTCAAAATTAAAAATTAAAAAACGGTATGAAGAAGATTTTTCATCCCAAGTTTCCCAGGCGAAATCTCAAATAGAAATGATGTTAGTTACGGGTTATTCCGGCATCGGCAAATCAGTGCTAGTGCAGGAACTCTACAAACCCATCACAGAAAAACGCGGTTATTTCATTTCTGGGAAATTTGACCAATTGCAGCGTAATATTCCCTACTCTGCCGTAGTTAAAGCTTTCAAAGAGTTGGTACGGCAACTGTTAACTGAAAGCGAATCACAACTACAGCGATGGCGAAACAAACTTTTAGCAGCTTTTGGCTCCAACGGACAGGTGATTATTGATGTAATTCCCGAAGTAGAACTGATCGTCGGTAAGCAGCCAGCCGTGCCAGAATTAGGGCCAACAGAGTCGCAAAATCGCTTTAATTTAGTCTTTCAAAAGTTTATCCGGGCATTTTGTACAAAAGAGCATCCCTTAGTCATTTTTCTGGATGATTTGCAGTGGGCAGATTCAGCAACACTAAAATTAATTGAACTGATGATGACTAATGTTGATACCCAGTATTTATTTTTAATTGGGGCGTATCGGGATAACGAGGTCAACTCCGCCCATCCGTTGACAATAACCCTTGATGGGCTACAAAAAGAAGGTGTTACTATCAACTATATTACCTTAGCACCCTTAGCACTAGAGTCTGTCAGTCAACTAATTGCCGATACATTGCATAGGGACACCTCTTCTGTAAACGCCTTAGCAAAACTGGTGGTAAAAAAAACCAATGGCAATCCTTTCTTTATTAATGAATTTCTGAAAACTTTGTACGCTGAAAATTTAATAACCTTTGATTTTTTTCGCCACGTTTGGCAGTGGAATCTCGCTCAAATCGAAGCAATAGAAATTGCCAATAATGTAGTTGATTTGATGATTGACAAGTTAAAGAAACTACCAAAATCTACTCAACAGGTTTTACGTTTGGCAGCTTGTATAGGTGCTTCTTTTGATTTAAGCACTCTCTCGATTATCTGTGAAAAAGCAAAAGAAGCAATTTATCCCGCTCTAGTTAAAGCAGTTCAGGCTGGATTAATTCTGCCTACATCCGAGTTAGATGAACAACTGTTAATTCAAAACTATAAGTTCGGTCACGATCGCATTCAACAGGCGGCTTACGCTCTCATTGATGACGATCGCAAAAAAGCGGTGCATCTCCAGATCGGTCGGCTGTTGCTAGCAAATCTATCTGCTGCGTCGCGATCGGAAAAAATCTTTAACATAGTCGATCATCTCAATTTAGGTCGAGAATTAATCGCAGATGAACAAGAACTAGTTAACCTAGCACGATTAAATCTGGAAGCAGGAAAAAAAGCCAAGGATTCAACAGCTTACACTGCTGCTTTGGTTCAATATTTTACTCCAGGAATAGAAATTTTGCTTAAAGACGGTTGGAAAACTCATTATGGCTTGACATTTGCTTTGTATCGCGAAAAGTCTGAATGTGAATATTTATGTCGCAATTTTGAGAGAGCGGAAGAGAGCTTTGACTTGATATTAAATCAGGCAAAATCTAAGTTCGATCGCGCAGAAATTCATAACATTCGGATGGTTTTATATGAGAACAGTGGTAATTATATCAAAGCAATTTCTATC
>CAZJJR010000172.1:12304-13306 GCA_964546365.1 uncultured bacterium
AAAAAGTTTTGGACTAAGTTGGCAGTTAAACAAAAAGTCGGAAATACTTTCATTAATAGACGAAGAATTGCTCTTGTATCGAGCCAATCTGGAAAGAATTAACATAGCCGATCTCATTAATACTCCAGAAGTAGTTAATCCAGAGATAAGAGTCTGTATAAGACTCTTAATGAATATGATGGGTTCTGCTTTTTTCACTAACCAAGATTTGTTAGCTGCGATCGCGCTGAAAATAGTCAATCTTGCGATCGAATACGGTAACTCACAGGAAACTTGTTATGGATATGCTGTCTGGGGAATGCTTGCAGGGCATATATTAATTGACGATGAGACTGGTTATGGATTCGGTCAATTAGCTATGAATCTAACCGAGCAATTTAATAATCTTAATTTAGTTTGCAAAGTATTTAATGTATTTGGTGGCCATATTAGTCCCTGGCGAAGCCATCTTAAGAAAAGTATTCCGATTCTTAGAAAGGGCTACTTGGCGGGGGTGGAAACGGGAGAAGTTACTGTCAGCTATAACTCTTATAATTTAATTATACAAAGAATTCTAGTTGCTGACAGTTTTGGTAACATTATTGAAGAATCGAACAACCATATTGAGTTTCTCAAGCAAATTAAAAGTCATATTTTTGTTCAAGTCCAGCAATTGTATCAGCATTTCCTCTTCAATTTGCAGGGTTTAACCGCAGATAAATTTTCTTTAAGTGATGATGAATTTGATGAATTCCAGTGTTTGCGGATATGGCAGGAAAACAATTTCCTGACTGGAGTAGCGCCTTATAACATCTTTAAAACCCAAATCTTCTTTCTGTATGGGGATTATGAAAAGGCTCTAGAGCGGGCAATACAAACTGAGGAGAGTATAGTTTTTATTGCAGGTATGCCTATTCAAACGGAATATTACTTTTACTATTCCTTAGTTTTAACCGCTATTTATACGACTGCTACAGCTTGGGAACAGCAGGAGTATCGAGAAATTTTAGAGGCTAATCCGCA
>CAZJJR010000173.1:0-13281 GCA_964546365.1 uncultured bacterium
CTAAATCTTGGAGTAATTCTTCGGCGTAATCGGTGATTTTGAGGAACCATTGACGCAAGTTTTTCTTCTCAACTATTGCGCCGGAACGCCAAGAACGACCTTCGCTATCGACTTGTTCGTTTGCTAATACTGTTTGGTCTATGGGGTCCCAGTTAACTTTAGCTTCTTTTTGATATGCTAATCCGGCTTGGAAAAATTGCAAGAAAATCCACTGCGTCCATTTGTAATAGTCGGGGGAACAGGTGGCGAGTTCGCAATTCCAATCGTAGGATAAACCCAAACGCTTTAATTCCGATCGCATTTGCGCGATATTGTTATAAGTCCACTTCGCCGGATGGGTTTGGTTTTTGATGGCGGCGTTTTCGGCGGGGAGTCCAAACGCATCCCATCCCATCGGATGCAATACCCGATATCCCTGCATTCGGTGTACTCGCGCGATCGCATCCGTGATAGTATAGTTGCGGACATGGCCCATGTGCAGTTTGCCCGATGGATAGGGAAACATCGACAGCGCGTAGAATTTGGGCTTGTCTGTCTCGGTCGGCGTTTGGTCTATGCCTTGTTCAGCCCAAGTCTTTTGCCACTTTTCCTCTATTGCCGTTGGATTATATCGGGATTCCACAATCTAGAACTCCTGCTGGGTCACAAATCAACTACATTTTCCCATTGTGGCACGAATGGGAATGGGGAGTGGGTAGTAGGTAGTGGGGAGTCAACAATAGCGAAAGTCCGTTTTAACGGACTGGAATATTTAGTAGACTAGATTTCTAGTTAATTGGTGAAGTCAGCATGAACCCACAGCTAACACAGGTTTTTGAGCTAACTCTCTTAATATTCTCATCAGAAAGAGAAGGTTAATTGCGTCCTTGATGGCTTTCTGCCCATTCCCGAAAAGCTTTTATCCGTTCTTCAGGGGTAGCGGTTTCTTGAAAATGACACTCTTTAGATTTTACCTCTGACTTCATACGCTCATTTTGGGCAAGCTTTTGATATAAAATTGTTCTCTCTTCTTCTGTAATAGCTTCAATCAGTTTGATTATCTCTTCAATCCTTGAAATTCTCATAAAATATGTCTCCTAAGTGATTTTTTAAGCTACTTTTTAAATTATCATCTCGCCTTGTTTTACACAATCTTTAGAGCTAATGAATAGAATAGCGTAAATAGTTAAAACTTTCAACTTATCCCATCTTCACCTGAAAACTATGGCTGCTGAATGTAACATTTTGCCTGCTTATAATCTTTTGAGATAAAAACTGTCAGAATACCAAACTCTCCTAATTCCATCAAAAAGGGATAAAAATTAGGTTGCAAACTGTGCCAATATCCTTCAGTTGGAGCTAATTGTAATAATAGTAGCCATTCATCTGAATTGAATTGTTCGGGTGGTGTATCCAGACTTTCGATATATAAGGGTCGTCCACCTATTTTATTTCCTGCTAGTTCAGGTCTGGAAAAATGGAATCCCGTGTCATAATCTAAATCATTCATCGTGTATCGTTCCTCAAGGGGAACTGACTCTTCGTTTTCTACGGGGTTTAATACTACTTTATACTCTTTATAAACAGCCTCACCATTTTCATTTAATTCATATATAGCTGCACCAGTGGCTTCAGATACAAATTCAATCTCAGGCGCAGCATTTGTATATACATTTTCCGATATTTGAATTACTATTGCTGTTGCTTCGTTGTAAATTGGCTCATTCTCACCACTAAAGAAAAGATAGACCATCGTATCATTGTTATTGGAAAATAGGTCTGGATGAAGATAAATTTGCCCAAGAAAAATCATCGGTTCACCTGTTTCTGGGTCAAGTGGCCAACTGGGTTGAGCAATCCATACTGGTTGACCGCCGAATTTAGTAATTGGCTCCAAAATTTGAGTAGGACTCTCGACAATTTGGAATTGAGTTTTAAGAGGCATTCAATTAACGTTTAGTTGGTGAAGTTACAAAAGATTTTTTATGTTTCCTGAGAGATATGTTTAGTCAATATCTAAACTTTTTGATTTAGATATTGGTATTCCATTTTTTCAGAGTTTATATCGCGCAACAACTTAAACATCCCAGGCTCATCCTTCCAACCGCGAGCCAATTCCTGCACTGCTGCTCGTCTTACATCCGAATCATCATCAGAAACAGCACGAGTTTTTAGCCAAAGTAAAGTATCGTGTTCATCCTTCCAACCGCGAGCTAATTCCTGCACTGCTGCTCGTCTTACATCCGAATCATCATCAGAAACAGCACGAGTTTTTAGCCAAAGTAAAGTATCGGGTTCATCCTTCCAACCGCGAGCTAATTCCTGCACTGCTGCTTGTCTGATATACGAATCATCATCAGAAACAGCACGATTTTTTAACCAAGGTAAAGTATCGGGTTCATCTTTCCAAGTAGCAGCAATTTCTCTTACTGCCTGAGTGCGAATTTCCCGAACTAAACTTGCTTCTTCTTGATAAAATTCGTAATGGTAATTCAGGTCGTAATTAATTAAATCTTCCAGACAATTCCGCAATTTACTATCCGTCGTTGAAATTTCCGCAGGCTTTCTTACTTCTGTCAAACATTTAGCCGCCAAAAAGATGTTAATAAACTTTTTACCCTCACCATCCTGTGCCATTAAATACTCAATCAATTCTCCAGCAAATTTCTCACCCAACATTCCCACAATTAGTCGCAAAACTTCATGCCAACGCTCATTTTGCCAGTGTTTGCCAAATACCTCATTTTTCAAATAATTCAGATCGATCTTTCTATCTTTCTCAAATTGCCAGACAAACTCCCAAGCGCAGAAATATTCCAAAAAAGTGCGATGCACGAAAGCATAGTAATCTGCACCAAGGGAACACAAAATGAAATTACGTACTCGCAATTGCTCGATGGTTAATCTGGCAACCGTTCTGGCATCGGGGATTTCAATAGACTTCAAATAATTATACAAAATTCTCTCTAAATCTTCCCCTGCAATCAAGTTGCCAGCTAAACCTTTTTCATTCGCCTGCATATAGAAAGCAACCTGACGCAGCATTGCCTGCTTATCTTTGTAATCGATATTTTCTAACTTGGAATTACTCTTTAAAGTTCGTTCAAAATCCCACTGCCGAATTCCTTCCTGATATTTCCGCAAATCGAAATCGGGAGTAATTACCCGCGTATTATCGGCAATTTCTGCTAGAGTTTGAGCTTTGAAAATTTCCCGCAACTCATCCGATTCTTGAATAATCGCTTTCGCTTTCTTCAAATACCGTTTACCCAGCTTTTCCCAATCAAATTCTGACGGCAAAGGCGGTAAATTAAGCTGATTCCACTTTGCCGCTAAAGTTTTAGTATCTAAAATATGGCAGTCGTATTGAAAAGCATTACCTAAAGTTTCGGCAACAGCTTCATTTTTAATAAATTGTTTTAACGGTTTGAGATATTCTTTTAACTTTTCTTCATCAAAATCGGCATCTTCCAATTCTTGCTGTACCAACTGCAAAAACTCTTTTAATGCTTTTCCGGCAGCAATATCTAGTGGTTCTTTGCTGGGAAGGTGAATTACCTTATTTAAGCAACCTTTAAAAATATCTTTCGCCCAATCTTTGGTTGCTTCCTTCGCCAAATCTTCTAAAATCGGCTTAAACGCAAATCCTACCGCCTGCGTGACACCCCAAGCAACTAACCAGTCAATCATATTATTATGGTGAACATTTTAAATATGCTATTTATTATAAATTCGGTTTTTTCAGCCTAATTGAATCTCATCAAATGTTAAGAGTCTTTGTCTACGGTACGTTAAAACCGGGAGAGCGTTATTACGATCGCTATTGCGCTGGTAAAGTTGTAGAGGAGAAACCAGCATTCACGCTAGGTAAAATTTATCACTTACCCATCTTCGGCTATCCTGCCGTGATTCCAGGTGATGGGAAAGTGCAAGGTTATTTGCTGACTTTTGCTAAAGCGGAGTTTTTGCAAGACTTGGATGGATTAGAGGATTACCTGCCCGATCGATCGCCCAAACAAAATCTTTATAATCGACGAGAAGTGGAAATATACGATCGATCTGGCGTATCGCAAGGTTTAGCTTGGGTATATTTTATGACCGAACAACAAGTAAACCGTTTCAGTGGCGTCGCGTTACCCTCTGGGTGGTGGACGGGTAAAATTTATAGTTAAAAGGCAAAATATCGAAGAAATATCGATTCGATATTTCTTTTTACTTTTATTGAATATTCGATTAACGTTGAGGATTGTAATAAGAACTGGTATGATTCAACGTTTTAACTGGCGATGCAACTGGTGCTTTGGGGATTTCGATCAGTGGTTGATTTAAAGCAATCGTTAAAGGTTCAGAATCCCCAGTCATTTGAGGAGATTCAGCTAACTGTGGTGCAAAAGAACCAGTATTTCCAAATACACCCGATAAACTAGCGATAAAGGCGGCAGCAACAGCAGTTCCACCCCACATTAGCATCTGCTTCCGGCGACGGTTCAGACGCGAGAACACTTGCGTTACCGTATTTTCTGCTGATTCTTGAGATTGCGGGACTGGTATTGTACGGATAGTTTGACGCAGTTTAAGCAATCTTCTATACAAGCACTGTACTTGGGGGTCAGTACTCAGCCATTCTTCGACTAGGCGGCGTTCGTTTGCACTCACTTCTCCATCCAGGTAGGCGCTTAATAGTTCAAAGCGATCGCGCTTTTGCATATCCAAAGCACCCAAATTCCCGGCTGGCGAATCCCCCAGGGAACGTTGTTTGTAATTGTTATGGGATTCAAAGTCAGGAGCCATAGTTATGTATCGATTTTAGATTTTGGATAAAGGTATTTTCCATTCCAAGTCTGAGAGACCTACTTAGCCGAGTCTAACAATATATCTTAAGTTCAGCTTGGTTTGAAATCTCGCACTTTCGTTTACTACTAGGCCAGACATAGCCAGCTTTATGTAAGGGCTAGTCTACTACAGATCTTAAGAAATTTATTCGGGGTTTAGGACTGTCTTGAGGGTTATACTAGCTACTCTTTTTCTTTCCCCTGCTGAATCTACCTGAAAAGAATTAAGAGGACAGGGAAAGCCAGAGGAAGCAGGGAAAATAAATAAGAATCACCACAGTAGCACGGCTATTGTATAACACAAACCAATTTTTGCCTAACCATCCAGATAGGTTTGTAACTGAGACTGAAGTCTTTGGCGGGCTCTAGCGATTCTGGACTTTACCGTTCCTAGAGAAACCCCTGTAATATCGGCAATTTCCTCATAGGCCATGCCTTCAATTTCTCTTAATACTATGGTAGTCCGAAAAACTTCTGGCAGATCGGCGATCGCAACGTGCAGTTGTTCGTAAAACTCGCGGGTACTTAAATCATCTACTGGGCCGGGGCTATCTGCGGCAATTTCCCAATCCATCTCCCCATCTTCCACCATTCTAGGCGCATCTAGCGATATCGGCTGCGTTACCCGCTTGCGCTTGCGTAACTCATCGTAAAACAAGTTAGTGGCAATCCGACTCAGCCATCCCCGGAATTTGACAGGTTCGTTTAATCTTTTGATATTGCGATAAACCCGAATCCAAACCTCTTGAGCTAAATCAGCGCGGTCTTGCCAATCGGGAGCCAAATGGAACAAAATTTTCTCGACGTGGGACTGATATCGACGCAGCAGTTCGGCAAACGCCTCGCGATCGGGCCGAAGTCCAGTTTGACAGCGCAACACCAGATCGTAATTGGAGAGTTTGTCAACTGGTTGTTCGATCGCTTGAGGAATAGCCACCTCACCGCCAGACCAGGATACAGAAATCGATTCACTCATGGATTGATTTTGATTCATAACATCCCTTCTCTTCAGACGCCACCCTATAGCAGAAGTTCCCGAAGCCTCTGAGACTACTACAACGCTTAGAGCGTCAATCCCGTAATTGGGAAATCGGGAAGTGCAAAATCCAGATATAGAGACGTTTCAGAAAATTTTTACTTCATCTTTCAATCCCGATCTAATATTGATTGACTGTTCTACCAGCTAGATCGGCGATCGCATTAACTAAAGTTCTGCTATCAATAGGCTTAGACAAGTGGATTTGAAAACCAGCTTCCAAAGCTTTCCTTCGGTCTTCTTCTCTTATATAAGCAGTTAAGGCTGCTGCTGGCAAAAAACGACCCTTTCGCTCCGAGTTTCTCACTTTACGGATTAAAGCATAGCCATCTTCTTCTGGCATACCTATATCGCTCACCAGCACGTCTGGTTGCCATTTTTTGATTGTTTTCAGCGCCTCGGAAGCAGAAGCCACTGCCGTTACTTTAGCACCACCATCTTCTAGGACGACTGCCACAAACTCCCGTACATCAGGATCGTCATCTACAACTAGCACTCGCAAACCATTCAAAATATGCGCTGAAGAGCAACAGCCTGGAGCGGGATGAAGACACTTGTGTTGAATAGTCGTCGCGCGGTTTGAGTATAAATTCTCTGGCAACACTTCACTACCAGGCGTCTCGACGCCACTACTCCCTTGCTCCCCCAATTTTTTACTTTCCTCCTCCCTTACTTGTCTAGACAAAGGCAATCTAACGGTAAAAGTTGCCCCCTCTCCTTCTCCAGCGCTGTCTGCTTGTACGATACCACCGTGCAATTCTACTAAATGATGAACGATCGCTAATCCCAGCCCTAATCCTCCATAAGAGCGAGTAGTTTTGCCATCAGCTTGGCGGAAGCGATCGAAAACATAGGGAAGAAAATCTTTACTAATACCAATACCCGTATCGCTGACTTTAATTTGAACATAGGAGTCTGCTTGCTCCAGCTTTACTTCTATTTTTCCTCCTTCCGGAGTAAACTTAATAGCATTCGATACTAAATTCCAGATAACTTGTTGCAAACGGTTGGGATCGCCTGAAATTAAACTAACATCCGGCTCGATTATAGTTTGGATTTGAATATTTTTATTTTCGGCTTGATGGCATACCGAATCAATTGCCGATTGAACGATAGAAATCAAATTAACCGGGCATAAATTGAGGCGTAACTTACCGCGAACAATGCGAGAAACATCTAAAATATCTTCAATTAATTGTGCCTGCAACTTAGCATTTCGCTCGATCGTTTCTAAAGCGCGATCGGCAGTTTCTTGGTTAAAACTGCGAGTTCGCAATAGTCTTGCCCAGCCTAAAATTGAGTTAAGAGGGGTACGGAGTTCGTGAGAAAGAGTAGCCAGAAACTCATCCTTCATTCGATTTGCCGCTTCCGCTTGCTGTCTGGCTATTTGTTCTCGAAGCATCGATGCTCGTGCTTCTTCTGCTTGTTTGCGTTCGGTAATATCCTCAATCGTACCCACGTAACCAATTAGCTTGCCTAAATCGGAAAGCATAGGAGATGAGCGAAGGTGAACCCAGCGAATCATTCCCTCTTCCGATGGTATTAAACTAGGGTTACTAGAATTTACTTCGTTTTTATCCTCTGGGTTGCTTTTAACAAATAGTCTAAATTCTTGAGAGCATTCGCGTCCTTGTTGAACGTAATTATGCCATTTCTTTAAAGCTTCTTCCCGATCTTCCGGATGAATGCAGTTTTTCCAACCATCTCCTAAAGTTTCTGGTAAGTTAATACCTGTAATAGCTTGGTAACGCGGATTAGTATACGTACAATTACCTTTAGTATTGGTCAGGAAAATTCCCACCGGCGAACAAGCGCTCAAACAGCGAAATCTTTCTTCTGTTTCCCGCAATTCAGCGTTAATCGCTACTAGTTCCTCAGCTTGTTTTTTTACTTCTTGATTCTTTTGACAAAGGTCGATAAATACCGAGACTTTAGACTTCAGTATTCCCGCATCTATAGGCTTGAGTAAGTAATCTACTGCTCCCAACGAATAGCCTTTAAAAACAAACTGTTCGCTTCTACTAAAAGCGGTGAGAAAAATGATCGGCGTGTGACGACTTCGCTCTCTTTGCCTAATCAGGTTAGCTGTTTCAAAACCATCCATTCCCGGCATTTGAACATCTAGCAAAATGACGGCAAAATCTTGATTGAGCAGACATCTCAATGCTTCTTCGCCAGAATTTGCTCTGACCAGATTCTGACCTAGACTATTGAGAACTGCTTCTAGGGCTAACAGATTTTCTGGATGATCGTCAACCATTAAAACGTTTACTTTCTCTGCATTGCTCATTGGTAATTAGTCATTGGTCATTGGTCATCGGTCATCGGTCATTAGTCATTAGCTTATCAGTCATTAGTCAACAGGAATTAGTTGTGAGTTAATAGAAAATCACCAATGACCAATGACCAATAACTATTATTTATAAAGCCAGACGCGCATCAGAGATAATAACTGTTCGGTATCGACAGGTTTGCTGATATAGTCAGATGCACCAGCTTCAATACATTTTTCTCGATCGCCTCTCATCGCTTTAGCGGTAAGAGCAATCATCGGTAGGGTTTGAAATTGTGGCATTTGCCGAATCGTTCGCATGGTTTGGTAACCATCCATTTCTGGCATCATTACATCCATGAGAACCAGATCTATATTTGGATTTGCCCGTAAAACAGCAATGCCGTCTCTACCATTTTCCGCATACATTACCTGCATATTATGGCGTTCCAGCATACTGGTCAGTGCAAAGATATTCCGCACGTCATCATCTACAATTAAGACTTTTTTGCCCGCGAGTAAGCCATTCCTTTTATGAAGTTGCTCTAAGATTTCTCGCTTGGCAGCCGGTAAATTTGCCTGTACCCGATGCAAAAATAAAGCTGTTTCATCTAATAAGCTTTCTGGCGATCGGGCATTTTTGATGTTAATCACCTCACTCATACGTTTCAATTCATTTTCTTGTTCCTCACTCAAATTGTGTCCTGTATAAACGATAATGGGTATGTTACTAAAGATAGATGAAACATTTTCTACTTCCTGCTTGATGCGTTCGATTAATTCAAAACCATTCATATCTGGCAAACTCAAATCTAACACCACGCAATCAAAGCATCCTGATTTGAGCGTTTCCAAGGCGTCTGTACCAGTCCCCACGGCGGTAGTAGCGACATCGCTATTGCCGATCAGTTCTACAATACTGTGGCGTTGATTTTCATCTGCTTCTACCACGAGTAGGTTTTTTACCGGGCGTTGAACAAAGGATTTGATTTGAGAAATTGCTTGGGAAATCGCTTCAGTTGAGACTGGCTTTTGCAGATACGCAACTGCACCCAATTGCAAACCTCTTTGTCTTCCTTCCGCGACTGAAATTATATGCACCGGAATATGACGAGTATTCGGGTCGTGTTTCAGGCGATCTAACACCGTCCACCCATCCATTAACGAGGTCAACATGATATCCAAAATGATGGCATGAGGCTTAAATTCTTGCGCCATTGCTAGCCCCGTCTCGCTACGCAAGGCTACCAATACTTTAAAGCCATTTTGTCGCGCTAATTCTAATAATATCCGCGCAAAATTTACGTCATCCTCAATTATTAACAACACTATGTCATCGGGGTTCAGATCGCTGCGATCGTCTGCGATCGCAGGATAAGGTCGTTTTTGTCCACCATCTTGTTGAGGAAAAATTTCCGTTACTGGTTTAGCTTGCACCGTTACAGTTTTTGCCGCCACAGTTGAAGTGGAAACCATTAAACTAGAAGCCGCAGAAACAGGATTTTTCTCAGTAGTAGATTGCTGTTCTGGTAAGCTTACCTTAGCCGTATTTACTGGTGTTGGCGAACTGCTAGGAGAGAAATTGTTTTGCGGAACGTAAAGCGTAAAAGTACTTCCCTGACCTAACACGCTAATCAGTTGAATTTCTCCGCCCAAAAGACGAGCTATTTCCCGACTGATCGATAACCCCAGCCCAGTACCGCCATATTTACGGCTGGTAGTACCATCTGCTTGCTGAAATGCCTCAAAAATGATTTTCTGTTTATCACTAGCAATCCCGATTCCCGTATCGATCACTGAGAAAAATATCACGCTAGAGGCATTATTTAAAGTTTCGTTATCCGGATTCCAACCTTCTGTAGCAAGACCCGATCGCAGGATTACCCCTCCTTGGTCGGTAAACTTAAAAGCATTAGAAAGTAGATTTTTCAACACTTGTTGCAAGCGTTTCGAGTCAGTATAAATAGCTCTTGGCAGTTGCGAATCAAATTCTAGGGTGAAGTTCAAGCCCTTGTCATGAGCTACTTGTTGAAAAGTGCGTTCTATTTGCTTTCTCAACTCAGAAAATAGCATCATATCGATTTCAATCGACATCGTGCCGGATTCAATTTTTGCCAAATCCAAAATGTCATTAATCAAACCTAACAGATCGGTTCCAGCAGAATGAATCGTTCGGGTATACTCTACTTGCTTCGGTGTTAGATTACCTTCCGGATTATCAGCTAGTAGGCGAGCCAAAATCAACAAACTGTTGAGGGGGGTTCGCAATTCATGAGACATATTGGCTAAAAATTCCGACTTGTATTTGGAACTCAAAGCTAATTGTTCGGCTTTTTCTTCTAAAGAACGTCGCGCTTGTTCGATTTCCCGATTCTTGCGTTCTACTTCCCTGTTTTGCAATTCCAGTAATCGGGCTTTTTCTTCTAATTCTTCGTTGGTTTGTTGCAACTGCTCTTGTTGATTTTTCAACAATTCTTCGGAAGCTTTCAGAGATTTGGCTTGTTCTTCCAATCGCTTGTTAGTTTCTCGCAATTCCCCTTGTTGAGTTTGCAATTCTTCTGCCAAAGACTGGGACTGTTTGAGTAATTCCTCAGTCCGCATACTGGCAGCGATCGTATTTAAAACGATCGCAATACTTTCTGTTAGCTGGTCGAAGAACGTCAAGTGAATTTCGCTAAACCGCCGGAAGGAAGCCAGTTCGATCACTGCCGTTACTTGCCCTTCAAAAAGTACTGGCAATACAACCGCATTTAAAGGTTTTGATTCTCCCAAACCAGAACTGATCTTGATATAGTTATCCGGTACTTCCGTAATCAGAATCCGTTCTTTTTCGAGGGCGCACTGTCCGACTAATCCTTCACCCATACTGAAGCGATTTGCTAAATGTTTGCGTTCGCGATAAGCATAGGTGCTGAGGAGTTTCAAATAATGATCGGCGTCACTATTTTCCATTAAATAAAAGACACCGTGTTGGGCAGAAACCAAAGGTGCTAGTTCGGAAAGAATCAGTTTAGAAACTGTTTCCAAATCCCGCTGACCTTGCAGCATTCTGGTGAATTTCGCCAAATTGGTTTTCAACCAGTCTTGTTCGGTATTTTTCTGGGTAGTTTCGCGCAAGTTAGCAATCATTTGGTTGATGTTATCTTTCAGGATTGCTACTTCCCCTTGGGCTTCTACAGAAATCGATCGCGTTAAGTCACCCTTCGTTACTGCTGTCGCCACTTCTGCGATCGTTCTTAGCTGAGTAGTCAGCGTCGCCGCCAGTTCGTTCACGTTATCCGTCAGCGCCCGCCAAGTTCCCGCCGCCCCAGGTACTTTCGCTTGTCCGCCCAGCTTACCCTCGATACCCACTTCTCGCGCTACCGTAGTCACCTGATCCGCGAACGTCGCTAGGGTATCGATCATCTCATTAATCGTATCTGCCAAAGTTTCGATTTCCCCTTTGGCATCTAACATTAATTTTCGCTTCAAATCCCCATTCGCCACCGCCGTCACTACTCGCGCAATACCTCGCACTTGCGCGGTTAAATTACCCGCCATCGAGTTCACGTTATCCGTTAAATCTTTCCAAACACCGGCGACACCCCGCACATCTGCTTGTCCGCCCAACTTACCTTCCGTTCCCACCTCTCTTGCTACCCGCGTTACCTCAGATGCGAACGAACTCAGTTGATCCACCATCGTGTTGATGGTGTTCTTCAAATCTAAGATTTCCCCTTTTACATCAACCGTAATCTTCTTAGACAGGTCACCATTTGCCACCGCCTTAGTAACTTCGGCAATGTTTCTTACTTGGGCTGTCAAATTACCAGCCATCGAGTTAACATTATCCGTCAAATCTTTCCAAGTGCCGGCTACCCCTCGCACGTATGCTTGCACCCCTAATTTACCTTCCGTTCCTACCTCTCTCGCTACCCTAGTTACCTCAGATGCAAAGGAATTAAGTTGATCCACCATCGTATTTATGGTGTTTTTCAACTCTAAAATTTCCCCTTTTACATCAACGGTAATCTTCTTAGAAAGGTCGCCATTTGCTACCGCCGTCGTCACTTCCGCAATGTTTCTTACTTGGGCGGTTAAACTACCCGCCATGAAGTTCACGCTATCGGTTAATTCTTTCCAAATTCCCGCGACGCCTCCTACTTCTGCTTGTACCCCTAATTTACCTTCCGTTCCTACTTCCCTCGCTACCCTAGTTACCTCAGATGCAAAAGAATTAAGTTGATCCACCATCGTATTGACGGTGTTTTTCAACTCTAAAATTTCCCCTTTTACATCAACGGTAATTTTCTTGGAAAGATCCCCATTTGCTACCGCCGTCGTTACTGCGGCGATATTTCTTACTTGGGCGGTTAAACTACCCGCCATGAAATTCACGCTATCGGTTAAATCTTTCCACGTTCCCGCAACACCTCTTACATCAGCTTGTACGCCCAATTTTCCTTCCGATCCTACTTCACGGGCGACTCGAGTTACTTCTGATGCAAACGAACTGAGTTGATCCACCATCACGTTGATGGTGTTTTTCAACTCTAAAATTTCTCCTTTTACTGGAACTGTAATTTTCTTAGATAAATCTCCGTTTGCGATCGCAGTGGCAACTTCGGCAATGTTTCTTACTTGGGCAGTTAAGTTACTTGCCATCGAGTTAACATTATCCGTCAAATCTTTCCAAGTTCCCGCTACCCCTCGCACTTCCGCTTGTACGCCTAATTTTCCTTCCGTTCCTACTTCTCTCGCTACCCTTGTTACTTCTGATGCGAACGAACTGAGTTGATCCACCATCACGTTGATGGTGTTTTTCAACTCTAAAATTTCCCCTTTTACGTTAACGGTAATTTTCTTAGACAGATCTCCATTTGCGATCGCAGTGGCAACTTCGGCAATATTCCGCACTTGTCCCGTTAAGTTACCCGCCATCAAATTCACGCTATCTGTCAAATCTTTCCAGGTTCCCGCTACCCCTCTTACTTCTGCTTGAACGCCTAATTTTCCTTCCGTTCCTACTTCTCTGGCTACCCTAGTTACTTCTGATGCAAAAGAATTAAGTTGATCCACCATTGTATTGACGGTGTTTTTCAACTCTAAAATTTCCCCTTTCACATCTACGGTAATCTTCTTAGAAAGGTCGCCATTTGCTACCGCCGTCGTCACTTCCGCAA
>CAZJJR010000174.1:0-13268 GCA_964546365.1 uncultured bacterium
GTTCATGTTGCGACCATATTGTTGATGAATTGCCACTCGATATCCGGGAGTGGGATTGCCAGAACTGTGGCACTCATCACGACAGAGATGGTAATGCAGCATCAAACATCAGAACTGAAGGCATTCGGATATTAAATATGGACGGAGGGAACCCCGTTCCTGCTAATGGAGCCTGTGTAAGACCGAATACCTGTAAAGGAAAGGGGCAACGGGCTGTGAAGTTAGAAGCCGACACTTACTCGTTAGAGAAGTGTCGGTAGTTCACAAGCTAGATAGATAGCATAAGTTTCTTTTTTAAGAGATATGAGTTTTTCTCGCAATTTTGTCTGAAAAATATTTAGTAACTAATGATTAATATAGCAACCGTCAAGACGGTTAAGGCATTCTTAATTGCTGAAACTCTGATTACTAGTTCCTTTTTCCCCTAGCCCCTAGTCTCTAGTCCCTAGCTATATTTACACAAAAATAAGGGCGAGCAAAAGCCCACCCTATACTTCAATTTAATAATTTCTACTGATGATTAGTGAGCAGCAGCGCCAGTAGCCGCTAGTGCTTCTTCTCTCAATATGGATGCCTTATCGGTTTTCTCCCAAGGCAAATCTAAATCCGTGCGCCCTAAGTGACCGTAAGCGGCGACATTTTGATAAAAACGACCATTCCGTTCGGCTGGCAGTTTACGCAAATTAAATGTTTCGATAATACCCGCCGGACGCAATTCAAAATGCTTTTTCACCAAATCTAGCAATAGGTAATCGTCTACTTTGCCGGTTCCGAAAGTATCTACCATGATGCTGACGGGGCGAGCTACGCCAATGGCGTAACTGAGTTGCACTTCGCACTTCTCTGCCAAACCTGCTGCGACGATATTTTTAGCCGCATAACGACAAGCATAAGCAGCAGAACGGTCTACTTTGGTGGGGTCTTTACCGGAGAAAGCACCGCCACCGTGACGGGAGTAACCACCATAGGTATCGACAATAATTTTACGACCGGTGAGGCCGGAGTCTCCTTGAGGGCCACCAACGACGAATTTGCCGGTTGGGTTTACCAAAAAGCGAGTGTTGGCATCTGGCTTGATGTCAATATCGGCAAAAACTGGCTCTACTACTGCACTCCAGAGGTCTTCTTTGATTTTGGCTTGGACGGCTTCCGTGTCGGTAATGTCGCCAATGGTGGCGGTATGCTGGGTGGAAACCAAAATAGTATCGATGCCAACTGGTTTTCCGCTTTCGTAGACAACGGTTACCTGAGTTTTACCGTCGGGACGCAGGTAAGACAACTCTCCTGTTTTCCTGACTGCTGCTAATCGGCGGGAAATGCGGTGAGCTAAACTAATTGGCAATGGCATTAATTCTGGTGTTTCATTGCAGGCAAACCCAAACATTAAACCTTGGTCGCCAGCGCCAATCGAGTCAAATTTCTCGTCGCTAGTTTGTTCGCGGGTTTCTTGAGCGGCGTTAACTCCTTGAGCAATATCAGGAGATTGTTCGTCTAAAGCAACTAGAACGGAACAACTATTGGCAGAAAAACCGTTTTCTGCATGAATATAGCCAATTTCGGCAATTTTCTTGCGAGCTATATCAACATAATTAACTTGTGCTTTGGTGGTAATTTCTCCAGTAATTAGCACTAAGCCTGTATTGACCACTACTTCTGCGGCTACGCGGCTGTAGGGGTCTTGGGTTAGTAGGGCGTCTAAAATACTGTCGGAAATTTGATCGCAGATTTTATCTGGATGACCTTCGGTTACTGATTCGGAGGTGAACAAGTAGCGACGAGACAAGGGTAAATCCTCCTTGAGTATCTGGCGGATAAATAATATTTGGGCTAAGTAGGGGGAGATGTTACCCTACTGTAAACAGCCATCATAACAACATTTCTACCTTTCGGCGTAAAAATCAGTACTTCTACTGAAAGTTGTTTGATTTTCAACAATCTGTGATTTGTAATCTAGTACTTGCTATGAAGATTTTTCGTATTGTCAGGGTGTGGGTTGATATAAAACATGAGGTTGCTGAAGTACTATTGAGGAATTGCGATCGCATTTTGTTATGAAAATTACAAACTACTTTTCTTAAGTCAGCATTAGAGCCAGCAAAAATCCGTTTTTTCAATTTTTAACGCTCTGGAGTTTGGGCGAAATGTTCTAACAATAATCTATGGACGAAAATATAACCGCCACCTACTTTTTGCAAAAAGATGCGCTCGCTGGCATAGTCGAGAAAACGGGCATAGTTCCAAGGAATATAACCGTTAAAATAGAGGACTATGCGTAAAATAAAGTGTTTTAAACAAGCTTCTCCTCCGCCCATTACCATGCCAAAGGATAATCCGAAAGTTCCCCAAAAGAAAATTGACCAATTTAATATTTTAGCGGCTATTCCCAATACTAAAAAACCCAAAGCACCAAAGATTAAAGCGTTTTTGGCGGATTGCCAAATGCCTTGATTGGGAACTGTTACGTTTTCGTCAATAGAGGGAGCGGTTAAGCCACGCACTAAGCCAAAAATTAAGCCGATGCTCATACCAAAAACCGTGGCGCGAGTTAATGAATAAAGTTGAAAATGAATTAAATGAGGTGCAAATATTTGCCACTGCTGGGGACGAAAGATCAGTTCGTAAGGAATTCTGAGTAAGAATCCCAAAAGCGCCCCGATAATCAAACTGCCCAATATATTATTGCGAGCGTTTTTCCACGACCATTTGAGAGATTCGACGGGATTGATTTGATTTATACCAAAAAGATAGCTCAGAATAATTCCTACTAGAATGAGCCAAAAAATTACTCTTTTAATCGGTAAAAGCATTTGACCGATTAAACCACCGATGATAATAAAGGCAATTAATAACCCTACAAAATACACTTGCTTTTGGATTTGGTTCGATAACCATTTTGGCTGCATTCGCTCGATTAAAAATACGGTTTGGGAATCTTCAACCATTTTTTTGGCTAGCCAAATCAGCCAGTGCATGGCTTGCTCTTTTGAATATTTAAATTTAGTAGTTCGCCGCTCGAACATTCTTTTAACATAGTTACTAAATAGATGTTGGCGGCGTTGTTCTAAATTCATTTCCGGTAATTCGGTGATTGACATTCCCCGGTACGCTAGAGTAATTATACTTAGCATTAAAGGCGATCGCGCTAATTCTTGGAGGGTGCTATCCGCTGATAATGCTTGATTGACGGCAGTTAAATCATCACCAGCCGCCGCTAAGTATTGATGAATTTGCTCGATCGTTAAAGGTTGAATGACAATTGCTGCTTGACATTTCAGACGATTTGACAGTGCTTCGTAATCTTCGATCCTGCAACAAACGACAATTTCTGTTTGTCCGTTTTCTTGCATGAATGAATTGATTGCTTGCACGCACAATTCCCGACGATTAGCACTTACTTCATCTAAACCGTCTAACATCAAAATTAATTCTTGATTTTTTACCCAACTTTGCCCGATTTGTTGGGAAACTTGATATTTAGTATTGAGTTCTTGAACTAACCAATTGGCAAAAGACGCTACGGCTTTTTTCTTGATTAAACCTACTTTTTCATTCGTCCAAGAGGACAAGTTAAACAACACGGGAATCGGACGATCGATTTCTTGTTCGGCGCGATCGATCAAATCTCGTGCAAGTTCTAGGAGAGTCGTTGTTTTTCCGCCTCCCGGTTCACCTAATATCAGTAAAGTGCGTCCTTCTCCTAGTTTATCGAATTGGTCGATTAATTTAGTTTTGGGTGGTAAAGTTTGCCTGGATGAATTTGCTGTTTCCCATACTAATCCCCAAGGACGATCGACTGCATCTAATCGTTTTTCAAAACCAAGTTCGATCAGAGCTTTGCCATGTAACGAACTTTCCAAAACTCCTTTAATCCAGTAATTTTTGACTTTGTTTAGTAATATTTGGCGGTTGCGGCATTCTTGTCTGCTATAAGAAATTTGGGTAGTTGGTTTGGTTTGAGTGTTGCTAACGAAAGTGGCTGTTTCTCCTTCATGGGCTTCGGTTACGGCTGACTGAGATGATGGTGAAATGGGATAGTTTTGGTTAATTTGTGGTGAGTGGTGTAGGCGATCTACTGGCTCTAAAACTACTAGCATTTCTCTAGCAGTGGAATAGCGTTCTTTATGATTCGATCGCACTGCTTTATTTAATACATTTGCTAAATTATAACTAATATTTTGGTTTACTGAATTATAACTAGTTTCGCCTGTTTGCAAGTTAGTTTCTAATTCGTGGGGACGTTTCCCAGTGAGCAGATAAATTGCAGTTAAACCCAAGCTATAAATATCGCTAGCAAACACTGGTTTACCAGCAGCTTGTTCGGGCGGCATAAAACCTTTTGTACCAACTACGATCGAGCTAGTAATTTCTCCAGTACCGTCAATAGTAGTACTCATCGTTTCTTTGGCAATGCCAAAGTCAATTAAAACAGGTTTGTTATCTCGTTTTCGCAAAATAATATTGCTAGGTTTGATATCGCGATGAATAATTCCTCGATTGTGAATATAATCAAGTACTGGCAAAATATTTAATAGAATTTTTCTGACTTCTGCCTCGCTAATCAGTCCCTCTTGTTGCAATTTTTCAGTGAGAGTAACCCCTTCCATCCACTCTTGTACCAAGTGAAATTGTCCGTTTTCAGCAAAATAAGCATATAATTTAGGTATCTGCTGATTTCCTTCCCCTAACTGCTCTAAAATTGCTGCTTCCCGTTCAAATCGCTCTTGCACGATTTGGTAAACTTGGGGGTTATTGGTGATGACGGGTTTTAATTGTTTAATCACGCAGAGACGGCGAGAAGGCATATGAGTGTCTTCCGCCAGAAAGGTTTCGCCAAATCCACCTTTTCCTAGCGCCTGAATGATGCGATAGCGGTTGTTTAACAGCGCTGATGTCATCTGAGATCGCTTGACTTGTTTTTTAGTCTATCAGAATCATAGATGAGAATAGGTGTTCTGTGTTGGTTTGTAGTAAGGAATGCGAGTCCTTATTTTCTGGTGGAGGGAGGACTGAAGTCCTCACTAAGAACAAGGTTGATGATTATGCGATCGCATTTCTTTCTATTTATTTCAAAAAGTAAGAATAGCCGTAGGTTGGGTTGAACGGAGTGAAACCCAACTCTAGCTTTAAATAGACATCTCCCAAAATTAAAGGTGCGTTTATTGAGACCATTGTAGAGACGTTTCATGAAACGTCTCTACAATCGATATCTCTAATGAATGTTGGGTTTCGTTACCTCAACCCAACCTACAAAGTTTGAAAGCTACCAAGAAAAAGATTTGCTAAATTATCTTTAAATCTGCCGGAAATCTGCATCAGTAATCGCTGTTGCTTGCACCCCTGTCAGCACTGCTAATAATTGATTTTTGCTACTAATCAAAGTGTTACCAGCATCATTACCACTACCTTGAGCAATTGTCAGACTACCAAAGCTCAGTCCATCGCTTAATCCAATTAAATCAATTCCATCGGCAAAATCAGTAATTACATCTGCACCTTTAGCAAACTGCAAAACAAACAAATCGTTACCCGCACCACCAGTTAAAACATCAGCACCAAAATCACCAGAGATCAGATCGTTACCTATGTCGCCAAATAAGGCATCATTATCTTTACCGCCATAAATGATGTCATCATCTTTGCCGCCAAAAATAGTATCGTTGCCTTGATTTCCATAGATAATATCTTTACCTAGATTGCCGAATAACCAATCATTTTCTTTGCCACCTAGTATTACATCATTATCTTTACCTCCTTGCAGCGTATCGTTACCTTCCCAGCCAAAAATAGTATCGTTTCCCAAGTTACCGAATAACGCATCATCGCCAGAATAACCGAATAGTACATCATCACCTGCCAAAGCAATTATCGTATCATTGCGATCGGTTCCCGTCAGAGTATCGCTATTATCCGTACCTGTAATCGAATCGTTGGCGAAACTTGGGGTACCAGTAGGATCGATTTGTTCGCCAACCCACAAAGCAGCATATCCTTTATATATACCAATTCCTAAAGCGTTCCAAGTTCGCTCCTGCCAAATATCTTGGTTGAGCATTAAAGCCTTGTGCGGAGGACTCTTTTGCCAAGCTTCAAATACTTGTTCTGCACTTGTAAAAGGTGCAGTTGTGATATAAAAATTTTCATAACCGAAACCCGGATAACCTGTATTCAAACGTTTGGGTGCTTCCCATACAGTAGAGTAGGTATTGGGATTATTAGGATCGTAAGGTGCATCACTCCAAGAATGAGGGTTCCGGGAATCGTTAATCTTTATTTGTAAATTTTCTGCTACATCTTGAACGTGGCGATTAGCAACAGTTGTTAGTGCTTTTGATGCTGCAATGGTGGGTAGTCCATTTTGAGCGCGATACTGATTGATTAAGTTATACAGCTTGATTTCTTCCGACTCAAAACCGTCTCCAACTAAGTTGGAGTAAATATTAACTGACATAGAAAATTACCCGTGGAACTTTGATTTATATTTTCATTGTTCCCGATTTTTTCATTTATTCAACTGTTATATCAAAATATTTTAAAAAAGTTTACTAATAATACAGATTTAAAATTTTAAAAGTTCGATTTTTTGTAAATAGTATGTTTGATTAAGTACTGTTTTTAGTGACATTGATACTGTTGTTTTATTGATGATACCTACTCTTATTGAGAAGTGCGATCGCAGTTGCATGAAGTAAAAAATAGAAACCCGGTTTCTTGAAGAAACCGGGTTTCTATGTACTCCATTCACAATTCCTGTACAATCAAGACGTTGAAGTAGATAACCTCTCCACAAAAGCCTGATGTTCGGCTGTTTCCAATCCTTTCTGCAAAACAGCCAACACTTCAGCTAAGTTACCATCTAATAACGCAGAAACCGCTAACCACAAACCGGGAAAAACTTGACTGCAAATCACGCCATCTGCATTTGGTTCTACAGGTATATACTCGCCTTGATTTAATCTAAACCAATCAAACTCTTTGTTATAAACTCGCCACACTAAATATTCTTGTACTCGATTGCGTCGGTAAACTTTTAACTTATCGTGTAAATCATAAGAAGCGCTACTAGCTGCTATTTCTACAATTAATTCCGGCGCACCTTGCACATAATCGTCATCAGTAATCACAGATTGTCCGCCAACATCTATTCGCAGCATTGCATCTGGTTGTGGTTCGTTATCTTCATCCAGACGAACTGTGGCATTGTCAGAGAAATCAACCCCTGGTGTTGCAGCAGAGTAAGTTCCCAGCCAGGTTATAATTTGTCCGTGGGGCTTACCATGTCTTTTATGTCTTACTGGTGACGCCATGTATACCATTCCTTCAATTAATTCTGCTTTCTTAATATGCGGCATAGCTTCATAACGGCGTTCAAATTCAACTCTTGTTAATCTGTCGCCATTTTCTAATGGTGGTATTTCAAGGACTGGCTGGTTAATTGTTTGGGTTGCCATATTATTAATCCTTAATAATAGAAAAAATTTAAACTATTGAAGTAATACAATTACATATTAGCAAAATGCTCTCGTAGTAAATCGTGAATGAAACGATAACGCCCACCAATTCGTTGCATAAATAATCGTTCTGAGACGTAATTGAGGAATTTGGCATAGTTCCAGGGTATATCGCCATGCTGCCAAAGAATGAGACGTAAAGTAAAATGTTGGATGCAAGCGTAACCGCCGTAACTTACGCCAAAAAATACTCCATTACTCAACCCAATCATGATTATCTGCCTAAGCTCAAAAGAGATTCCTGTCTTCTGGGATAATAGCGTATAAAAAATCGTCGATATTAAACCAAACAACAGAATAGAAAAGATACATATTTTAAATGAATTCCAAATCCCTTGGTTTGGTTTTATCCGTCCTGTTATATTAATCATTGGCCCTCTAGTACCCACAATTATAACTACAATTACAACTGTAAATATCCCATAAATCAGCCCCATCTTTAAGCCTAGACTTATCCCCGAAAGCCCAATAATTAACCCAGGAATTAAGCCACGAATTAAACCATTCCAGGCGTTTATCCAAGACCATTTCAGTGTTTCCATAGGTTGGATTTTCCCGTTCATTTCCCCTATTGCTCCGAAAAGTAACCCAACACTTAATCCGAAAAATAGCACTCTAGTTATAGTTAGCTCTGTAACTAACCCAAAAACTAGGCTGCCAAATAGTCCCAATATTAATCCTGGAATTATTCTATAAATCCACTTTTGATAATTCATTTGCAGCCAGTCTGCCTGCATTTTTTCAATTAAAAATTCTGTTTGATTTTTATTTTTAAGCTGCTTGGACAATTTAACTAACCATTGAAGATTATCTACATCGTTTGGTTCCTTTAATTGGTGATAATGGCACTTAAATAGATGCTTGATTTCTCGTTTAAACATTTGATTGATATAAGCATCAAACAAATAGCGACGGCGTTCAACAGAAGTAGTCAATTTTTGCCAATCCAAAATTGAAATAGAACCGGACGCCAAAGCCATAATAGTTAGCAAAAGAGGTGATTTTGCCAACTCCAGCAAATCAGGTGTATCTTTGATACCATCCCACAAATTAAGACATCCTACTTCGCGTAAATACTTCTGCATTTGTGTTGTTTCCAACGGTTGCAAACAAACCGCACCGTTTAACCGCAAAGGTGTATTGCATTGCTCAAACTCTTTCAGTCGAGAACAAACTACCAAATGTTGTGCCCTAGCGTCTGTTTCCAGAAATTCATTTATCTGCCGAATGCAGTTTAATTGTCTATTTTCTTCCAATTCATCGAAACCATCTAGCAACGGCAATAACTGATGATTATCTAGTAATTCTTTAATAATATCGGCGCGTACACCATACTTGTTTTTCAGTTCTACTGCCAACCAATCAGGGAGAGAAAGGCGGTTATCTTTCCACGAAAAAAGGTCAACTATTATCGGAATGGGTTTATTTTCGTTTGCTATTGCATCAACGCATAAATCTTTCGCCAAATCTAGCAGGGTTGTAGTTTTTCCAGCACCCGGTTCTCCCAGAATTAGTAATTTACCGTCTTTGTTCTTAAAAACATCAATAATTGTTTCTTTGGCGGGAATATCTTCACCGTCATCGGTTGTCGCAATTTCAGAATTTGACCTTATCAAAAATTGCGATATCCACTTTTTCGATTGTTCAACCCAGTTTATCGGCTGCGGTTGCTCAGAAATCGGCATTCCTCCAACGTGATGGGGTAACTCTTTCGCCGCCAAGTCAATCATTTTTTGGTTGTGCAGTGAGGTTTCTAGTCGTTCGCTTACTTCCTCTTGCACTGCTTTTAGCAGCAGATTTCTAGGCGATGGGGTTTCCGCTTTCTCCTTGGTGATGAGGAAATACAACATTGTTGGTAGAGAGAAAGCGTAGCCAAGTCCCAAAGTCCAAGCAACATTTTGAATCCACTCGGCATTTTGATCCGCCTTGGCAGTACCGATGAAATTAGTACCGATGAGAAATAAAATTCCACAAATCACTCCCAGTACAAAGATAAAACTTTTGCCACGTAAGGAATTTTGTTTATCAAACGCACTGGGTAAAATTCCTGCTATAACGCCTAGCAATCCTAGCAGCAACAATAGCAGTAGGCGGAGTAAGTCAGGTGTGGACATATTAGCAGTTAATCGAATGTAAATATGTAAAATGCTGAGTTGTTTATGAATATAGCAGATAGATTATAATACTCAACTATCTTAATTTACTGCTACTAAACCACTGCCTACTTCCCTATTCAATTTATCTTCATCTAGATAATAAATTAAGTTTTTCTCTCTATCTTCACCCTGAGCATAAAAACAGCCAGATAGTTTCAATTTCATTACTATAAATTTATTTAGCGTATCCTCAAATAATTCTAAGCCTTCCTCAGTTACATCTGCGCCATAAAATAAGTATCGTGTCCAATTAATCGGTGTTTCTCCCCAACACCAACCTTGTAAATATAATCCAATTTTTGTATTTTTTGGATAGGTGGATTGCCAAGATTTGATAACTTTAATCAAATTGTCAAAATTTTCTGGTTCCACTTCTAACCAACCACGCACAGAATAATAGTATGCCATTTTAGTCAGTTTCCTTTTGCCAAACGACTACAATTCCTTCTTTTTCTTCAATATAGCGACGAACATCCGGATGAGGTGCTTGCTTAAACCAAAATTCTGCTCGTTTGCCTAAATTTTTGGCTAATCGAATAGTTTCCTTAATTTGAGAGCGAGTTTTCTTGTTTAAAAAATTATGGGGCTTATTGGTTGCAGTTTCGGAATCTTTTGCTTGAATCAAAGCTTCCTCTGTAACGCTATCAATTTCTCTCCCTTCGATTATTTGCGACTGTCCACCTTTACATTCTCGTACATCCGCCTCGTACTGTTGTCCAGGTTGGTCAGCCATTCGATTTTAGATTTTAGATTGATCCCATAGATATGGGCGACTTAAGTCCACTATCAGAGTTTGCATAATTGTATCTAATCGTTGTAAATTACTGAACTGCCAAGGGTAGGGGAGTATTAGTTGCTAATCTAGCAAGGTGATCTCTACCCGTGCTGGAGAATAGAATAGTATCTTCCATGTATATGACTGACCGTGTTAACCTGTTGAAAATCCCTTAGTAATACGCTTGTACCATGATGTCCAAGTGACCGCTTCCCGGATTTATCCGTAGGGTCAATCTAAAATCTAAAACCTAAAATCTAAAATCGATCGATTGTCCCATACTTATGGTTCATATCAAGCGCCTAGAACTAACTCACTTTAAATCTTTTGGTGGCACTGTCCAAATCCCCGTGCTGCCTGGGTTTACTGTGGTTACTGGGCCAAATGGTTCGGGAAAGTCGAATATTCTGGATGCGCTGCTGTTTTGTTTGGGATTGGCTAGTTCTAGGGGGATGCGTGCGGAACGTCTGCCAGATTTGGTCAACCAAAATCAGATGCAGAGGGGTGCGGCAGAAGCGATCGTAACTGTTACATTTGATTTGAGTGACGAGGACGCATTCCCTGTAGATGTGACGGAGGAAGTGGGGGAGCAGGGGAGCGAGGGAGCAGAGGAGCAGGGGAGCGGGGGAGCAGAGGAGCAGGGGAGTCAGGAAGTAGGGGAGCAAAATGGTGCGAGTGCGGGGGAAAATTCCGATACCAAGTCAGCAAAGGAATGGAGTGTTACCCGTCGATTGCGCGTTACCAAACAGGGTAGCTACACTTCAACTTATTACATTAATGGCCAAACTTGTAACGTTTCCGAACTGCACGAACAGTTAGAACGCCTGCGGATTTATCCAGAAGGTTACAATGTGGTGCTGCAAGGGGATGTCACCAGCATCATTTCGATGAATGGGAGAGAACGGAGAGAAATCATCGATGAATTGGCGGGAGTGGCAGCTTTTGACCGCAAAATTAGCCAAGCAAAGGAAACTTTAGAGACAGTTAAGGAAAAAGAAGATAGCTGTCGAATTGTGGAAAAGGAATTGACGGCGCAACGCGATCGTCTTTCCCAAGATCGCATTAAAGCAGAAAAATATCAAAAACTCCGCGCCGAACTTCAGGAAAAGGAAAAATGGGAAATCGTGCTGGCGTGGCGTTCTCTGCAACAACAGGAATGGCATCTGAGGGAACAAATCGAAGCTGGCGATCGCAATTCTACCCAATTAACCGAACAGCTAACCAATATTAACGCTCAAATCACCCAAACCACCGCCAAATTAGAAGATTTAAACGTGCGGGTAAAAGCTTTGGGAGAAGAAGAACTACTATCTTTGCAATCAGTTCTTGCGACTCAACAAGCAGAACAACGACAATTAGATAGACAAAAGCGAGAATTAGAAAATACTGGCAAAGAAACTGCTAGGAAATTGCAAGAAACTCAGCAGGAAATTGCCCGATATCAAGAAAATTTACAACAATTATCCTACGAACAGACAACTATTCAAAATCAGTTATCTTCTTTAATCTCAGTACGAGATGAAGCGCACCAGGATTTGAATCAAAACAGAGAAAATGCGAGTGCGATCGCATCTGCATCGGAAGCTTGGGTGCAGCAACAAACTGCCCTAACTCGCCAAGTGGAAAACCTGCTGCAAACCATCGACCCCCAACGCACGGAACAAGCCCAACTGAGAGAACGTTATACTAATTTATCTGGTCAAATCGAAGCACAAACTCAACTTTTACAAGATTTAGAACCGCAACTGGAAACTAAGCAATCCCGTGCCGCTGATTTTGAAATTCAATTATCAGAATCCGCTCAAACAGTGCAAACCTTAGCCAAAACTTTATCTGCCGCCGAACAAGAATTGCAACTTCAGCAAGAAACCCAAAAACGCTTATTACAAGAACAACGAGAAAAACAACGCCAATTAGATAAACTAGAAGCGCAAGCCCAAGCTCAACAAGAAGCGCAAGGTACTTATGCAATTCAATTAATTCAACAATCCGGATTGCCGGGAGTTTGCGGTTTAGTTGCTCAATTGGGAAGAGTGGAACCGCGTTATCAAATCGCGCTGGAAACTGCGGCGGGTGGGCGTTTGGGAAATTTGGTAGTAGAAGATGATGGGGTGGCGGCTGCCGGAATTGAACTGATCAAACAAAAACGGGCAGGGCGAGTTACGTTCTTACCTTTAAACAAAATTCAATCTCCTCCGTTCCATCCGGCAACGGCATTAAAATATGCCAATGGATTTATTGATTATTGCGTTAATTTGATCGACTACGATTCTCGCTATCGGAATGTTTTTCAATATGTGTTTGGCGGTACGGTTGTATTTGAGAGGTTGGATGATGCGCGAGTGTACATCGGTCAATATCGCATTGTTACTTTAGATGGGGAATTGTTAGAAACTAGCGGCGCGATGACTGGTGGTAGTCTCAGTCAACGTTCTACTCTCCATTTTGGCATTGGCGATCCCAGTGAGTCGGCGGAAGCAGTTGCTTTGAAAAATCGATTGCAGGAAATCGATCGCATTTTGGATCGCTGTGGAGAGGCAATTCATTCTCTAACTAGTAAGGTAAAACAGAAAAGTCAGGAGTTGACGGAAGCACGCCAACAACGGCGGGAACAGGAGTTGCATTTTGAGCAATTGCAGAAAGAAATTAAGAATGCGATCGCGCAACAAGAACAAGCGCGATCGCAATTAGCAAAAAATAGTCAAGAACTAGCGAACGCAGAATCTCGTTTGCAATCTTTAGATGTTCAATTACCCGAACAAGAAGCGCAACTCGCCCAACTGCGTCAAGCTTTGGCAGAGTTGGAACAATCCCAAACTCATAGTGAAT
>CAZJJR010000175.1:0-13243 GCA_964546365.1 uncultured bacterium
GATGCCAAAAAACTAAAACCGATCGTATATGTAACATTTAATTCGGGAATCAGACAGTGGAAAGAGCCTGCAATCAAGTCAATTCAACCTTTTGTGGAAACAATTGCTGTTGGGCTAGAAGTAGGAGATATAGAATATGCTTGTCATCATGCTAGGTACTACTGTTCTTACCCTTACTTAATTGGAGAACATCTAGAATCATTAGCACAGAAACAAGCAAAATATATGAAAATGTTGGTAAATTTCCAACAGGAAATTCAAATAAATTATACGCAAATATGGAGCCAAGTAGTTTTAAACTTACTCGGCGTATCTAAAGATAAATACCGTTTAGTAGGAGAAATGTTTGATGAAGATGAAAAGCTACCGATTTTTCAAAATACTAATAATGTAGTGTGCCTGTTTCATTTTTATTGTTTAAAGGCTGGTTTATTATATCTTTTTAAAGAATATACGCGCTCTCTGGAACTAGCAAAATTAGCTGAAAAATATATAGAAGGTGGGTTTGCAGCTTTAGCTCTGACTGCACACAATCTTTACTATTCTTTGGCGTTATTAGCTTTGTGTTATAACAGTTCAAAGAGGCAAAAAAGAGCTTATTTGAAAAAGATAATCTCGAATCAGAAAAAACTAAAAAAATGGGCATTTCATGCACCAAATAATTATCAGCATAAGTACGAACTTGTAGAAGCAGAGAAGGCACGAGTTTTAGGTGAAGAGATCAGAGCGATCGAATATTACGATCGGGCCATCAAAGGAGCTTCCGAACAAGGATATATCCAAGAAGAAGCACTCGCTAACGAACTCGCTGCTGAATTTTACTTTTCCCGTGGTAAAGATAAGATTGCTCAAATCTATTTAACAGATGCGTACTACGGTTATGTTCGGTGGGGAGCGAAAGCAAAAGTCAAAGATTTAGAAGAAAAATATCCCTATTTACTTACTCAAATACAAGAGTCGAGCATCACCTCAACTCAAACTATTACTAGCGTTAATAATTCCACGAGTAGAGCTTATTCAGATATTTTAGATTTCACAACGATTATCAAATCATCGCAAACCATTGCTGGTGAAGTAGTGCTGGATAACCTATTGATAAAGTTGATAAAAATTGTCATAGAAAATGCCGGGGCAAATACTGGTATATTGCTTTTGGAGCGACAAGGAGAGTTGTTCGTTGAAGCTATTGGAACCAGTGCTAACGAACAAGTATCGGTTCGGCAATCAACTCCTATCAATAACAGCCAACAGTTACCATTATCTTTAATTAGCTATGTAGTTTTTATAAAAGAAGATGTAGTTTTAAACAATGCTTATAAAGAGGGAAGATTTACTCAAGATCCATATATTCAAGAACATCAGATAAAATCAATTTTGTGTACTCCTATTTTAGGTCAAGGTAAACTTATTGGCATTCTTTATTTAGAAAATAATTTAGCAATAGGAGCTTTTACTCCCGCTCGGTTAGAACTGTTGAAACTATTGTGTTCTCAAGCAGCTATTTCGATCGAAAATGCTCAACTTTATGAAGTTCAAAAAGAATATGCAGAAACTTTAGAGCGGAAAGTGTTAGAACGCACCCTAGCATTGCACCAGTCAGAAGAAAAATTTTCTACAGCTTTTCGTTCCAGTCCTAATTCGATCGCAATTACCAGAGTTTCAGATGGACATTACATCGAAGTAAACGATACTTTTTGTCGAAATTTTGGTTATACTCGCGAAGAAGTAATTGGTTGTACCACATTAAAACTGAACAATTGGGTTAATCCAGAAGATCGCATCAGAATGACCAAGGAATTGTTAGAAAAAGGAGTAATTCGCAACTGGGAATTATATTTTCGCATCAAATCAGGTGAAGTAAGAACTATGTTGGTATCGGCAGAGATTATCGATTTGGGTGGAGAATCATATATATTATCTGCCAGTAACGATATTACCGATCGCAAACAAATAGAACAAGCACTGCGAGAAAGCGAAGAACGTTATCGCGCCGTTATTGAAGACCAAACCGAACTCATTTGTCGCTTTAAACCTGATGGCATTCTTACCTTTGTTAACGATGCTTACTGTCGCTATTTCAATAAGAAACGTTCCGATTTAGTTGGTAGCAACTTTATGCCAGTGATTCCAGAGGAAGACCAATTTAAAATCAAGCAAATTTTGGATTCTCTTAATCAAGATAACCCGATCGTAACCATCGAACATCGAGTAATCTTTGGTAAATTACAAAGGTGGCAGCAGTGGACTGACCGCGCAATTTTTGACGATGCAGGTAACTTAATCGAGTTTCAAGCGGTAGGACGAGATATTAACGATCGCAAACAAGCCGAAGAAGCATTACGGGAAAGTGAAGAACGCTACCGTCGCATTATCGAAACAACCTATGAGGGAGTTTGGACGATCGATGGTGAGGGGAATACCAGTTTCGTCAACGCTCGGATGGCTGAAATGCTCGGCTATACTGTTGACGAAATGCTGGGTAAGCACCTGTTTGATTTTATGGATGTAGAGGGTCAAGCGATCGCAACTGCCAATATAGAACGCCGTCGCCAGGGAATCAACGAAAACCACGATTTCAAGTTCCTCCGTCGAGATGGTTCCGCTCTTTGGGCAATAGTTTCTACTACAACTATCTTGAATTCCTATGGAGAGTATGCAGGTGCTTTAGCAATGGTTACCGATATTAACGATCGCAAACAAGCCGAAGAAGCTCTCCAAAAAGCATTAGCAACTGCTGACGCTGCTAGCCGTGCTAAAGGCGAATTCCTCTCTAAAATGAGCCACGAATTGCGGACACCCCTCAACGCAATACTCGGTTTTACTCAAGTACTAGCTCGCGATCATACGATCGCCGGAAAGCAACAAGAATATTTGGGCATCATTAGTCGTTCGGGAGAGCATTTACTTACCTTAATTAATGACGTATTGGAAATGTCCAAAATTGAAGCAGGTCGAATAGAATTACATGAAAATAGTTTCGATTTTTATAGCCTGCTAAATAGTTTAGAAGAAATGTTTCGATTAAAAGCCGAATCAAAAGGCTTACAACTTATATTTGATTATAATCCAAATCTTCCTCAATACATCAAAACCGATGAAAGCAAATTACGCCAAGTCTTAATTAACTTATTAGGAAATGCCATAAAATTTACCGAACGGGGCGGCGTAGCATTACGCGCCAAAAAAGAAGAGCGAGAAACCGCAAAACAAAACATCATTTTATTTGAAATAGAAGATACTGGTCTTGGTATAGCCCCTGAAGAATTCGACCAATTATTCGACCCCTTCGGACAAACGGAAACAGGTAGAAAATCGCAATCAGGCACGGGCTTGGGTTTGCCAATCAGTCGGCAATTCGTACAACTAATGGGCGGAGATATTACCTTTTCCAGTAGCTTAGAAAAAGGAACAATTTTTAAATTTTTCATTCAATTTAATTTTGCTGATAACAGCGAAATACAAACCAGAAAATCCAATAAAAAAGTAATTAGTTTGGCTCCCAATCAATCCACTTATCGCATCTTAATAGTTGACGATAAATGGGAAAGCCGCCTATTACTAGTTAACCTGCTTTCACCGCTTGGTTTTCAACTGCGAGAAGCCGCCAACGGTCAACAAGCCGTTACTATTTGGGAAAATTGGCAGCCTCATTTAATTTGGATGGATATGCAGATGCCAGTCATGGATGGATATCAAGCTACCAAACAAATTAAAGCGCAGCTAACAGGTCAAAATACGGTAATTATCGCACTCACCGCCAGTGCTTTTGAGGAACATAAAGCGATCGTTATATCAGCAGGATGTGATGATTTTGTCAGCAAACCTTTCCGAGAAGAAGTCATTTTTGAAAAAATGGCAGAGCATTTAAGAATCAGCTATCTTTATGAAGAAAAAGATTGTAAATATGATGCAAAAATTGGGTTACCAAGCAAACCTACTGTTTATGAGATTAAATCAGAAGATTTGGCGACCATACCTGCTGAGTGGATAACGCAACTGTATCAAGCTGCCAGGGAATTAGATGAAGAATTACTGGGAAAGCTAATCGAAAAGATTCGCCATTTAGATGCAGCTAAAGCCAATGCTTTAGCAGATTTGGTTAAAAAACTGCGATTCGATCGCATTATCAACTTAATTCATGAATACCAAAATGGATAGCAATCTACCTACCGAATCGAAAGGCAAAATACTCATCGTTGATGATACTCTTGAGAATATCAACCTTTTAGGAACAATGCTAACTGAATACGGCTACAAAGTTCGCAAAGCATTGAACGGACAACTAGCTTTAATGGGAGTACAAACATCTCCACCAGACTTAATTTTACTGGATATCAATATGCCAGAAATGAACGGTTATGAAGTTTGCAAGAAACTGAAGGAATCAAACAATACTTGCGATATTCCCGTCATTTTTTTAAGTGCTTTAGATGATGTGTTAGATAAAGTAAAAGCTTTTTCAGTTGGGGGGGTAGATTACATTTCCAAACCGTTTCAGTTTGAAGAAGTTTTGGCACGAGTGGAAAATCATTTAACGATTCAGCGCTTGCAAAAAAGCCTTCACGAACAAAATGCGCTTTTGCAAAGAGCGGAATTAATACAGAGAGAAAAATCTCAACAACTAGAGCAAGCTTTACTATCTCTACAGCAAACTCAAGCTCAATTAATACAAAGTGAAAAAATGTCTTCTTTGGGTCAATTGGTAGCTGGGATTGCCCATGAAATTAATAATCCGATTAACTTTATCTATGGCAATCTTAAATATATTAATGATTATAGTCCCCAAATGCTGCAATTAATTCAACTATATCAGCAAGCGTTACCCAATGCTTCCCCAGATATTCAGCAATTAGAAGAATCTCTCGATTTAGAATTTCTCAATGATGATTTACCCAAAATGTTAACTTCTATGAAAGTAGGAGCAGAACGTATTCGCAATATAGTTGACAGCTTAAAAAATTTTTCTCGCCTCGGTGAATCAGAATTAAAGTCCGTAGATATTCATCAGGGATTGGATAGTACTTTAATGCTTTTGCAACATCGGCTAAACAACGAGGATAGTGGTTTATCCATCAACGTAGTAAAGGAATATGTTTCGTTGCCTTTAATTAAGTGCTATGCAGGCCAAATTAATCAAGTATTTATGAATATTTTAAATAATGGGATAGATGCTTTAGAAAAAAAACAAAAGCAAAATAATTACAATTTTCTATCACCCACAATTCGGATTATTACCGAGACAATTGACGCTAATACTATATGTATTAAAATAAACGATAATGGCGTCGGAATGTCAGAGGAAATAAAAAAGAAAATATTCGATCCATTTTTTACGACCAAAGAAGTCGGGTCTGGCACTGGATTGGGATTATCAATTACCTATCAAATTGTAGTAGAATCTCACAAAGGACAACTTTATTGTGAGAGTAAAGGAAGCGAAGGAACGACCTTTACGATTATTTTGCCAATTCACAATTAATCTGAATCTAAAAATCTAGGCAACGTAGCAGAAAAGCTAAACCTATCATCTGTGTTCATCTGTGTTTCATCTGTGGTAAAAATAGAGCCTAGTATTCCCAATGAAAAAGGCAAGAGGATGGGAAGGCGGGTTTTGTTATCAGGTTGTCTGTTGTTATCAAGGATAGTTTACTAAACCCGCCCTTACAACTACATAATGTTACCGGATATGATATCTGATATTAAATTTTTACCGCAGATGAAAACAGATAAACGCTTTCTAAACGCAGATAAGAGACTAAAATCGATTTACTTACCAATACAAAAACGGCTGAAAATGCGATCGAGTACTGATTCAGTTACTTCTTCGCCGGTAATTTCTCCCAGTGCTTGAATCGCACCCCGCAAATCGATCGTCCAAAAATCCAAGGGAAGTGCCTCATTTATGGTTGTTTGCACTTGTTCCAGACACATCTTAGCTGTTGTCAGCGCTGCTGCTTGTCGCTGATTAATCGCTAATTCCATGTCGGATGCTTGGATATTACCAGCATGAACTGCTGCCAAAATCGCGTTTTCTAAATCTTCAATTCCCAAGTAACGAGCAGCTGCGGTGAAAACTCGCGATCGTATATTAGGAATTCCACAGAGAAGCTCTTTCTTTTGTTCTTCTTCTACTAAATCGATTTTGTTGATCACTAAAATTACCGGACGGTGTTGCACCTGTGCGTAAATCTCTCCATCTTCTGCCGTCCAACCAGCTTCCGCGTCTATAGTAAGTAATACTAAGTCAGCAGCACTAGCAGCGTTGCGCGATCGCTCTACCCCGATTTTTTCTACAACGTCAGCGGTTTCCCGAATTCCAGCCGTATCCAGCACTTGCACCGGGATACCCCCTACCACTAGCTGGGATTCCACAACATCGCGAGTCGTACCCGGTAAGTCGGTGACAATTGCGCGATCGCTTTTACTCCAAGCATTCAACAAACTGGATTTTCCCACGTTGGGACGCCCCACAATCGCCACTTTTAACCCTGTACGCAACAATTCTCCCCGATCGGCGGTAACTAAAATCCGATTTACTTCTGCTAAAACTCCCTCTATTTGCCCTTTTACCACGTCCTCATCCAGAGGCGGCAAATCTTCCTCAAAATCAATCCTCGCTTCAATTTCCGCCAAAATATCCAAACAAGTCGTCCTTAACTGGCGGATTGGCTCTCTTAATTTCCCCTGCAACCCCGCTAAGGCAAATTGCGCCGCTTGAGGAGATTTCGCACCTACCAAATCGCTGATACTTTCTGCCTGCGTCAGATCTAAACGCCCGTTCAAAAACGCCCGGAGAGTAAATTCTCCCGGTTGTGCCAGTTTTGCACCTTGCTCTATACATAGTTGTAATACCTGCTGCACCGCCATGATGCCGCCGTGACAGTGGAACTCTACCACGTCCTCTCGCGTGTAGGAACGAGGTGCTTTCATGATCAGCAACAGCGCTTCATCTACTACCTGCTGAGTTTTCGGATGGCGGATATAACCGTAAAGTATGCGGTGAGTTTCCCAAGGTTGTCGCCCTGGAGAATGGAAAATCGCCCGCGCGATCGCAAAAGCTTCCGTTCCCGATACCCGCACGATGCCCACGCTGCCCTGTTGCGGGACAACGGCAGTCGCGATCGCCGCGATCGTCGTACCTGCTGTAAATGTCTGAGACATTCTACTAATCTGCTATTTTTGCCCTTTCGCGCCGTTAATTTCCTCTTCCCGCACCAACATCAACTCGTATAATTCTCCCAAAGTATACGTCTTCCCCGTACTGGGATTTTGCGGTTCTAGGGCTACCCGCAAAGTTTCCAACGTATCGGCTTGAATTTTGGTGACGAAACCGTTCTCAATGCCATTTGCCGTACTAGCTGGCAAGCCGCAATAAGCCTGCAACTCCTGGAGACTCCAGCCTTTCACTTCTCTGGCATTCCGAAGGATTTCTCCCACTCGGAAAACTCCCTGAGAGTTGAATCGATACCGACCTGAAGTTTGTTCTACTCGACTCTTGCTCACACTTTGCAACTTAGTTAACCTAACTTAATTTATCTATCTATTTTATGTTACCGATCGACTTGACATTTATACGATAAATCGTATATGCTGTATTATAGCACAAATAAAAATTGACTTTGCCTATTCGACCAGCGCACCTCATTAAAACTTTCTCAGTATTCAGTCACTCCTGCGATCGCAGCTTAACTAGCCCTCTTTTCATAGGGGGTTAAAGCGTCTTTCCGTACATATCCGATCGACAAATCAGCTTCCACTCACAGAAAACGAACAGAATCATCATGTCTCGCCACCTCACCAAGAGGGGCTCGCGCCGCCTCAAAAGTCAAAGTCTAATTGCTGCTGGCAAAATCAACCCCATTCAATGGGACATCTCTAAGGGAGACGCCGCCCAAGCATTGAAAAATGTTGGCATTCCCGTCAAAGAAGTAAAAAAAGTCCACTGCTTAAAACATCAGGTATGCGTGTCTTACTGGGATGTCGAAGGGAAGGTGTGCTGTTCGTTTTTCAGCTACCGGATTTTCGATCGGTGGCTGGAGGCAGTAGAAAATGCGATCGAAGATTGTCAAACTATTGCACAATGGGATAGCTTGAGCGAAATCATCGAATATGAGTTGGTGCAGTTTAACTATCCCGTAAAGATGGCAAATCAAATTTGGGATAAGTTGAAAAAGCGCTGGTATCAGTTAGTAGAAGGAATTTCGGTATCGGAAAAATTAACAGTTTAAGCCCGCATTTTCTAGCTATCCTTAAAATTAGTTCTGCAATTGAGCATTCCTTAAGGGTAATTTATCTGGATTTTCTGAACTACTTTGATTTTGATAAGTAGAAGAATTCTCGTTCTCTAGCAGATAGAGAGAAAGCATGATTTCTGCTAAAGTTCTTTGCAAAGTGTAATAGAAACCTTGCCAACCATCTAAAATAGCTCTATTTACAATTAAGCAGTAAACCAAAATCAAAAAAGGAGCAATAAATTTTTGCTTGCGGAGGCGATCGGGTAAACTAAGTTGATTACCGGGAGTTTCCAGTAGCTTTTTAGACTCAATAATCATGTATCGATTTTGAGCCGATAACCATCTATTTAAAGGTTTGCGATCGTCGTGGCAAATATAAGAAGAAAGCATTGCAGATTGCCCATTTACCAAAACCCGATGGGCGTGTCCATCATCTACATACTTTGCTTTTTCTCTGCGATACAAAACTTGCCGAGGTGGTAATAAAGTTGCACGCAAAGGTTTACCGTAAATGCAATATTTGAACTTTACAAAGTAACCATCTACAGGATTATCCTCTGTCAGCGCAGCCATTTCAGCAATTAATTCATCAGTTAAAATGTAATCCGCATCTAAAGAAAGAACCCATTCAGAGTTGATTTTTTCCAATCCGTAGTTACATTGGGAAGCAAATGAATCAAACTTGCGTTGAAAGATTTGGACTTGGGAATATGAATTTAAAATTTCTAAAGTCGAATCCGTACTGTAACTATCAATTACTACAATTTTTTTAGCCCAACTCAGTTTATCAAGAGTACGACAAATGTTAGGAGCTTCGTTATAAGTTATGATCAGAGGTACAATTTTCTCTAACATAAAAAATCCGCATTATTGAAGCTAACTAATAATACGGATTTATCAAAAAAAGTCCGGCTATTTAACCAAAAATAGATATACTCAAAAACGCCATGTTCTAATATTTACTTACTTTGCCACAACACAGCATCGACTTCCAAAGATATGGGAACCTGCCAGCAAATTTAAAAGTCATATTTTTATAACCTTCTGACAGCATTAGATTCGTTAAAGTTTTGACCGAGAAAAATTTGATATGACCCCCGTCCCAAAGAGGATCGAAATGTCTGTCCATTTTGCCTGAAAGAGCCATTACTAAATTTTTTAAATATCCGTGATATGGTGTAGTGAGAATTAAACTACCATTTGGTTTCAAGCATTTTCGAGCTGCTTTTAATAATTCTCTGGGATAAAACAAATGTTCAATTACTTCTGTAGATATCACGATATCTACAGAATTTTCCAATTCTGAATATGGCAGGTTGTAAATGCTTGCTTGGATAAACTGACATTCTGGAAAACTAAGACGAGCAAATTTTATACCCGATTCCGATTCTTCAACACCAACCACATCATATCCTTGTTGTGCAATTAAATGGC
This sequence comes from uncultured bacterium, assembly GCA_964546365.1. GTDB lineage: Bacteria > Cyanobacteriota > Cyanobacteriia > Cyanobacteriales > Aerosakkonemataceae > DATNQN01. The sequence goes on from CAZJJR010000175.1 coordinate 9,669, forward strand.
TGAGACTGCCATTACCGCAGCCGAGATCGAGGACGCGAGGCTTTGAGATAGCAGAAGGCGTAGCTTGGGAGATCAAATTTAGGAGGGGTGAAATTAAATAAGCATGATGATGATCGGGATTGCTATCTTGATAAGAGTATTCGTACTGATTAGAAAGCATTTCCATAGTTTGCTGTAAAATTTAATTTCTGTGCTTTAGAAAGATCTTAATTGTTATCTAAGTAATCAAAGGTAGGTATAGGCGCTTGCTTGAGGATCGCCGTGTATATTTCACTCAGTTTTAAAGCAATGGGTTTCCAAGTGTATCGTTCTAGAACGATCTGATGAGCGCGATCGCTCATCTGTTTAGCTGTTTGCAAGTCGCTGAGGAAATGTTGCAGGGTAGATGCGATCGCATTAACACTCAATTCTGTTACATAACCTAATTGATGCGCTTCCACTAAAGAAGCAAGCGCCACACCCGGAGTAACGATCGCAGGTAATCCGGCGGCTAAGGCTTCTAATACAGCAACGCCAAAATTCTCCGAATGAGAAGTTAAGGCAAACAGATCGGCACCTTGTAGTAATAAGTCTTTCATTTCTCCTGAAACAAATCCGGAACGGTAGGTGCGTCGATCGATACCAGCAGAATGTAAAAGAGCATCAATTTCGGCTTCATAATCAAGAGAACCGCTTCCCGCTAAGACAAAAGTAAAGCGTTGATGCGCCAATTTTCCTAAAGCGGGAAGTAGATAATCTAAACCCTTTTTAGGATGCAATCGAGACATAAAAAGGATAACAGGTTCATCTAGCGGTACTTTCAATAATTGCCGCAATCGATGGCGAGCATCTGGAATGTGAGTAGGTACGGATAAACCGTGTGGTAAAATAAAACTGGGAGCTTTTAAACAGAGTTTTTCTGCTTCTTTCTGTTCGGTAAGAGAAGTAAAATGGATGGCTTGGCTGCAATTAAGATTGGTGCGTTCTATCAAATTCAAATAAATCTGCTTTTTATAATAACTTTGTTCTAAAGACCATTGGCAAAGCTGACCTAAAGGCCGAATAATATAAGGAATACTCTTTATACGCGCGATCGCCATTGCTGCCGTAGAAGTATAGGAAAAAATGGCATGGATATGTAACAAATCGTATTCGGTAATATTCTTCCAAAGCCATGTAGTGAATTGAGTGGAAAAAGCAAATTCTCGTAAAAATGGGATGGGTGGAGAAAAACGAGGAAAAAACCAGCTTGGTACTTCTTGATAATCGGTTGGCTGCTGTAAAGGGATATTTAGTAAGCCTGCGCCATTATCATTAGTAGTAGCGATTTCAGCATCAATACCTTGTTTTTGCAATGCTTTAACCATTTCCAAAATTGCCTGACTTGGCCCACCTCTGACTGGTGCAACTGAGGGAATTACATGAAGCACTTTCATGCTGAAATATTCTCCCACCAATATTTAAGAATGAATAAACTCCAGCGACGATACCAAGGTTTGAGAGATATTTTTTTGTCAAAATTAACCTCAGAGAAAAAATCACTCCATTCTGCTGCCATCCATCGATTGAATGGGAAAGAAAATCCTTTTTTGGGGCGGTTTATTATCCAATCTGGCAATTCAGGAACGGCTTGAATTAATAACTGCTTGCTTGGTGCTAGACGAATATGGCTGGGAATTGAGGCAATAGTTTCTAATAAAACTCGATCCACAAAAGGAACCCGCAATTCTAGTCCCCAAGCCATACTCATCACATCGCTATCTCGCAATAGTTGGTTACGCATATAGTAGTTGATTTCTAACCAACTAACTTCATCTTTTAAGGTTGGGAAACAGGGTAATATTTCTTGTTGCCTCTCGATTTTGTTTTTGATGTATTGATTGGCGATCGCACGAGCTTCCCAATGGGAGAAAATGCCCCGAAAACAGCGGTAAGCATTCACCGAAGAGGGAGTTTGCTGCCAAAAATCTCCCAAGCGCTTAAGTTGGGGCGATTTTACCGAATTTTCTAATACAATTCCCATGCCGACATTGAGCGGGTAAACAGCTTTTAATCTTTTGCCTAATTGCACCATTTGCGGTACTTTTTCAAATGACTGGTAGCCGCCGAATAATTCATCTCCTCCCAATCCGGAAAGGACTACTTTAGTACCGTCTTGACGGGCAATTTGAGAAATGCAAAAGGTATTGAAACCATCAATAGTTGGCTGATCGATCGCAGCTAAGAATTGTGGTAAAAGTTGGCGACCTAATGAAGCCGTGATTTGATATTCTGTATGATGACTGCCAAATCGATCGGCAACTTTCTTGGCTATATCTCCTTCATTCCATTCGGGTTCTTCAAATGCGATCGAGTAGGTGCATAACTTATTAGTTTGTGTTTGGGAAGCCAAAGCCAAAAGCGTACTTGAGTCAATACCGCCACTGAGAAATATTCCTACTGGTACATCGCTAACAAAGTGATGTTCGAGCGAATCGATTAAGGCAGCACGGACTTTTTCTTTTGCTTCTGATGGGGAAATTTTTTCCGGGGTAAAATCGATTTGCCAATATTGGGACTGGATAATATCCCCCGATTGCCAATGTAAATAAGAACCTGCTGGTAAACAGTATATTCCATCAATTAAAGTATGGGGTTCTGGTACTGAACCGCCGATCAGGTAACCGTATAATCCTGCACTACTTAAGCTAATAGGAGGTAGTTTGGTAGCTAAAATCGCTTTTAATTCTGAGGCAAATAGTAGGGTACATCCCGATCGCCAGTAGTATAATGGTTTAATACCGAGAGGATCGCGGGCTAAAAAGCAAGTTTTTTCCCAATCATCCCAAATAGCAAAAGCAAACATTCCTCGCAGGTGTTTTACACAATCAGAACCAATTTTTTGATAAAGCTTGAGAATAACTTCTGTATCTGTTTGAGAATGAAATTGTTCCCCTTGGGCAATTAGTTGCGATCGCAATTCCCGAAAGTTATAAATTTCGCCGTTAAAGGTAATCCAGTAGCGCCCATCAGCAGTGGACATGGGCTGATGTCCGGCAGAACTGAGATCGAGAATGGAAAGACGGGTATGTGCGATCGCAGCTTGTCGATCTGCGGAAATATAAAATCCTCGGTCATCTGGGCCACGATGCTGCAACGCACCCAGCATTCTGTAAATTAAGGTATCTAGTTCTTCTAAAAATGGGTTAGCATTTAATACGCCAGCAATTCCACACATATTACGCTTTTTCCTTTATTCAATTTGGCGAACTGAAGAACTCTTCTAAATATTTTGATAGATTTTTTTTAAACCTATCAAATCCATATATATCAATTATTTTTTGGCGTAAAACTTCAGGCTGATACAAAATAGGATTCGGGTAGTTGCCCTGCAATATTTGAATAAGAGTTTTAGCGATTTGTGTTACATCATCTGGCTCAACTAAAGCACCCAATTTACCGTGACAAAGAGCATCAATAGCACCATCTTGATTACCACCTAATGCAGGCTTTCCACAGGCTAAAGCTTCTAGGTAAACAATACCAAATCCTTCCTGTTTACTAGGCATAGCAAAAACATCACAAAAATTGTAGTAGTTGCAAAGTTCTTCATCTGG
>CAZJJR010000176.1:0-9564 GCA_964546365.1 uncultured bacterium
ACTGTCGCTATCAACGAGCCCAACGCCGTTCCCGACCTCCTTCGTGAGTTTTTCTTTTCTTTCTTCTTTCGCTTTTCTTCTGGTATCGGTTTTTTGTCGTTAATGCCCTGCAAATCTTGTTGAATTTGCACGATGAAGTGCTTGGTTTGTGCGAGTAGATGTTGACGTTGCGTTAGTGTCAAATTTTGATAAACAGCAAACTGAATGGCCATTTCTTGCCATTGCTTTCGTAACAGTGGGGTGGAAGTAGTGGGAGTTTTGCCGAATTCTAAGCAAAGAAACTCGCTAAAGCGGTATTGATTTCCTACTAAGTCCGTGTACCCGCTTTTTTCTTCTACTTCCAGGGCTTTTTGCAATCGCGCCCAATCTGGTGCTTCTGCTAGCATAACCTCCCCATTCCGATCGATCGATTTTAGATTGACCTGTTATTCTTCATACCAACTAGAACGCCAAGCAGCTTCGGCTTCTGCTACTGCTTTTTCCCGTTGTTTTTTTTGATAGTCGCGCCGCAGGTTACTGAGTTTAGCAGATAAGTTGCGAATTTGCTGCCGTCCGGTTGCTACTGTAGGTTCGGCAAATTCTATTTCGGATAACCGCAGGTGAATGGCAACCAGATGAGTAATCGTAGAGGTTTGTGAGTCCGGGTCGTTTTCGGTTTCAATTACTAAGTTTAATAGGTTTGGTGGCCCCGGCATACTTTCTCCAGCTGCTTCTACTTTAGCAGCTGCTTCTAAGAGTGGTTCGGGTAATTTTTTGGATAATATACCTGCTTGATGTAGAAGGCGGTTGCTATCGCGGGAGAGTTTTTGGAGGCGTTTGGCTATTGCCTTTTCCAATTTTTCTTGCCAAAGAGTTAATTGTTCTGGTTTATTGAGGCTGATTGGTGAAGACAAAGAGGTATTTTCTGCTAGTGCGTTTTCTTCTAATTGTTGATTTTCTTCAGCTTCAACTGATTCTTCCTTTGCCGTTTCTTGGGGTTGGTTTTCTGCTTTGAGGGCTTTTTCTACTAAATTCTCTATGTATTCCTCTGTTAGTTCTAGAGAACCAGTATCTTGGTTAACGAATATTACGTCAGTGCTGGTTGGTATATCAGCGCTAGTTGGAGAATCTAGTTGAGCGAGTAAATCTTGTTTAGCATCACGAGCTAACTTTTGAATATCTTGTTGCAGTTTTTGTCGTTGGCTGAAAGATAAACTGAGAAAAGCTTCGGGATAGCCTTGGGTACATAAATAATAACTTGCCACGATTAGTTGCTGTCGCGTTGCCTGCCCTAAGGCGATGAGGTAACGCTCGTAGGTTTTTTTTAATTCTTCTGCCAGGGCGGAAGTAGTTTCTTCTAGGATTACTATATCTCGTTCGATTTGCTCGATCGCTCTCGCCATCACCTTATAGTTTGCGGATAATTAGCTACAACACTTCTTTTTTTAGGATACGGCAGAAAACAAAAACAGGTCACCCACTTAAGGTTGACCTGTTTTTGTTGCTACCAAGCAATCATTGCGATTTACTTAGCGCCCATTTGAGCGGCTACTTCTTCTGCAAAGTTGCTTTCTTCTTTTTCTAGTCCTTCACCCAATACGAAACGGGCGAAGCGGCGCACTTGGATGTTTTCACCCAACTGAGCTACGTTGTTTTTGATCAACTCTTCTACCGTGATGTTTTGGTCTTTGATGTAAGGTTGATCCAACAAAGTCATTTCTTTCAGGCGTTTTTCAATCCGACCCTGAACGATTTTTTCTTTGATGTTTTCTGGTTTATTACCCAGGTCTTCCCGTCCCATTTCGATCGCTTTTTCTTTTTCTACGACTTGGGAGGGGATGTCGCTTACCTTGACGTACTCGACGTTAGGGCAAGCAGCAATTTGCATGGCAATGTTTTGTACTAAGGCTTTAAAACCTTCCGTGCGGGCAACAAAGTCAGTTTGGCAGTTGACTTCCACAAGTACGCCTACACGCCCACCAGTGTGTATGTAGCTACCTACCAACCCATCTGTTGCTGCTTTTGCTTCGATTTTACCGGCACGAGCCAATCCTTTTTGCCGCAGCCAATCGCCGGCTTTTTCCATGTCGCCGCCGGTTTCTATGAGCGCTTTTTTGCAGTCCATCATGCCTGCGCCAGTTTTTTGGCGCAGTTCTTGGACTGCCTTTGCAGATATTTCCGCCATGTTGCTTTTTGTCCCTACTCTATTTACGTTTTTTTAACGCTGACTACTCCTCGGTGTCTTCATCCTCATCTTCATCGAGGTATTCACTCTCATCGTAGTCGATCTCGTCTTCAGCGCCTTCGTAATCTTCGTATTCTTCTTCTTCTGCTACTTCTAGCTGACCGTGACGACCTTCGTAGATGGCATCGGCCAATTTTCCGACGATTAGCTTGATCGATCGAATAGCGTCATCGTTGGCTGGAATGGGAATATCTACTACATCGGGGTCGCAGTTTGTATCTAAGAGCGATACGATCGGAATTCCCAGTTTCAAGCATTCTTGGACTGCGTTATATTCCCGCCGTTGATCTACGATCACCACTACATCGGGAATTTTTCGCATTGCTTTAATGCCGCCCAGATATTTTTGCAGCTTTTCCATCTCGCGACGCAATACGGCTGCTTCTTTTTTCGGTAATAAATCCAGGGCACCGCTTTCTTGGCGTCGTTCCAAATCTTTTAAACGCTCTACCCGCGTTTTGATGGTAGCCCAGTTGGTGAGCATTCCACCTAACCAACGTTGGTTAATATAGTAAGCTCCACAACGGCTGGCTTCTTGAGCTACTATTCCGGCTGCTTGACGCTTGGTGCCGATAAAGAGAAATTTCTTTCCTTGCTCGGCAGCAGTCCGCATATAACTGTAAGCATCTTCCATCAACTGGGCTGTTTGCACCAAGTCGATGATGTGAACTCCGTTGCGGGAGGTATAAATGTACGGAGACATTTTCGGGTTCCAACGGCGAGTTTGGTGGCCAAAGTGAACCCCTGCCTCCATCATTTGAGCTAATGAGACAACTGGCATATTCGATCGAACTCCTTTCGGGTTAAACCTCCATCCAAGGGGATTTCTGAGGAATTTTTATTCTTCAGAAACACCCGAAACCTCGGATGTGTGATTTTTACAACATCCTTTAAGCTAGCACAAATGTGCTTAAACAGGGCAAGTAGATATTTCGAGAATTTGATTGATGAAAAACGGGAGAACTACTATTGTCTTAGCACTGACTGAGATATCCCCCGTTTTTAGGAGTTACTCACTTAAATCCAGGTTGTGGTTACCAGAGAGCGGAGTAGCTTCTTTGCTGGCGGAATCGTAAGCCCAAGCTTTCAGAACTACTTTGTCTGTCGGTAAAGTGGAAGGATTAATTCGCACGCTCCAGCCAGTATTTTTATAAGCAGGATTGTTTAATGCTTTGGCAACATCCGGTCTTGCTACATTCAACGGAGCAACGGCAACTACCGTTTTGTTGTCTGCCAAAGTAATAATTACGTTATCGGCTGGCTTTCCTTGGGTAGGTAGAATAGCCCAACCAGCTAGGTTGATCGGTGTTGCTTTAGAAACCTTGTGTGTTGATGCCGGTGAATTATTAACTAAATCAAATACACCAGCGCCATATTTAGTATTGGTAGGTGCTGGTTTTAAATTTACTTCGCTGAGACTTTTAACTCCGGGGATGGATGCGGAAGCTGTCGTCGTTGTTTTGTCTGCCACAGGAGAAGCGGCGGGTGTAACTGCTGTGGTTGAGTTATCTGATGGGGTGGTTTCATTAGTAGCGGTTCCTGAGTTATCACCGCAAGCTGCTAATGAAAGAGCGAGAACTGAAATCACACCAAAAATTTTTGCCCGTTCAAGCATAACAATGTTTGAGGTTAAAGTGAATTGTTGTATTTTTGGAAGTTTTTACTTCCACCAAACACCCGAAATCAAGAAGATGGCCATTTAAATTGCCATCTTAAGATACCACAACTTTATCGAATTCTGGCGAGCAGGTAAGACTAAGAATAGCTAATGATCTTTTTACCCTACTTCTACCTTACTTATAGCTATACCGGGAGTACCAGAATATTGACTACAGAAATTGGTTTTAAGTCTGGCGGTTCTAGAGCCTTAGAGTATCAAATGTTTTATTAGGTACTAATAAAACATTTTCTTTTGCCGATGAGAGTTTGAATGAAGGGAATTCAACTTTTTCCGATTTGAGCGTTAGCGGCATAAACTGCTCTGACATTGTACCAATTAAGGAAAATACGGGCGATTTCCAATGCTAATTGAGGTTTCCCTGTCTTGATTACCAATTGCAGTAAGGGAGCCATTGTCCTTTCGTTTAGCAAACCGCCAAAGGAAAGAATACCCCAAAGGATTCGATGCAGCCAAGTCATTTGGATCATCATGCGAACTTCCCAAGTGGGATGTTTTTGGTAGAAAAGAACTCCCATTCGCCCGCGTTGAATTTCTTTGTCAATCAGTTGGGGTAGTTGGTCTAAGCTAAAGGGTGGATGCCAGTGGTAACCAACGGCATCGGGACATTTAATTAGTTTTAAATTGAGTGCTTTGAGTCGCACGCCTAGTTCTAAGTCTTCCCAGCCGTAAAGTTGAAAGCGGGTGTCGAATAGTCCGGCTGTTAAAAGCCAGTGACGGGCGATCGCAACATTTCCCGTGGCAAAATAAGCAGCTGAGAAGTCGGTGAGTTTGTAAGGTTCTGAGGTTGGGTTATCGAAGTTACAGGTATTGATAACGCGCCCGTAGGTGAACAGGCGATCGCTACCTAACATTTTCTGCCCTTGAACCAATGTTGCGGCGTGGGCTTGCAGGAAGTTTTCCGTTACTACCAAATCGCTATCAATAAAAATGATGGTATCGCCTTTTGCTTTCTCTACACCGAGATTGCGGGCGGCGGCTGGCCCTTGGTGGTCTTGGGAAAATATTCGCAGGTGGGGAAACTCGGTCTGATGGGACTCTAGCCATGAAATCGTGCCATCCGTGGAACCATCATCGACTAGCACGACTTCATAACCATTAACTGGGCTACCAGGGCTACCAACATCTAAATGCTGGCTTTCCAAAGCGCGGAGGCACTTTTGGAGAATCGGTTTGCGGTTGTAAGTGGGAATTACTATGCTGAAAAACACGCTTTGAGGGAAGGGGCTAGGGAGTAGAAGAATTTTACTTGCTCTTAAGAGCGATCGCTAATATGTTGTGCTTTTGATTGAAAAAATTATGGCGTGACTGCCAATAGTATAAGAGCGATCGAGCTATTTGCGATTTGGGGAAAACTTAAATCTGTGCCTTCACGGACAAGAATCGGCATTGTAGTGGTAGATAATAAAAACTCGTTGTTTTGCGGGATAGATTATGATGGGTCGCCCCTACTTTTCTGGTGCTGGTTGGCGATCGATCGAACAACATACGCAAACAGACGCTATGGGATTGGATAAGGAAATTGGGCATGAAAGCTGAAGATTTAAAGGGAAAAACGGTTGCATTTGCTGGTTCTGGCGGTCTTGATAGCTGTACGATTACCCGTTGGCTGACAGACAAAGGAGTGGGGGTAGTCTGCTTTACTGCCGACTTGGGACAACCGGATGAAGAGGACATGGACGCCATTCGCCAACGGATGCAATTGGCTGGGGCGGCAGATTTCGTGTTGTTACCCGCACGGGAAGCGATCGCAGAAGCTGGTTTACAGGTGATTCAATCCCAAGCTTGCTACGAAGGACGCTACTGGAATACTACCGGAATCGCCCGTTGCGTCTTGGCAAAAGCGATGATCGAAGAAATGAAAAAAAAGGGACTGACAATTTTCAGTCACGGCGCGACGGGACGGGGTAACGATCAAGTGCGGTTTCAACTAATTACTAATATGTTGGCTCCGGAATTTGAAGTTTACGCTCCTTGGCGAGATGAGGAGTTTTTGGCTCGTTTTCCCGGTCGAAGCGAAATGATCGACTTTTGTCAAGAAAAAGGGCTGCCGGTATCTGCTACTAAGGATAAACCCTATTCGACGGATGCGAATTTGTTGGGTTTAACTCACGAGTCGGGAATGCTGGAAGAACTGACTACCCCAGCCCAATTCGTGAAGCCGATCATGGGTTGCTACCCCGTAAATGCACCAGATACAGCAGAGGAGTTTATCGTCGAATTTGAGAAGGGTCGCCCGGTGAAAATTAACGGTAATTCGGTTAATTTGGTGGAAGCGATTTTGCAAGCAAATGCTCTAGGTGGAAAGCATGGCGTGGGTATTGGCACTCACTTGGTCGAAAATCGCTTTGTGGGGATTAAGTCGCGGGGAGTTTACGAAAGTCCTGGGGTAGAATTGCTGGGAACCTGCTATGCTTACTTGTTGCAACTGATTTTAGACCGTCGCGCTCGCGAGTTCTTCGATCAGTTATCGTTGTTAATTGCCAAGCAGATTTATCAGGGTTATTGGTTCGATCTGGCAACTCAAATGGCGCTGAAAGCGATCGCACCGACAGCAGAGTTGGCAACGGGAACTATCACCGTTTCTGTTTACAAAGGAAATATTTCTTTTGTCTCGGCAAGTAATACGCCTCACTCTCTATATTCGGAAGAAAATGCTTCTATGGAAGGTGTGGGTAGTTACAATCATGCTGACTCTGAAGGATTACTACGAGTGTTTGGTGTGAGCGCCCGCGTATTAGCTACTAGCGGTCAAGTTAAGCTTGGCTAAAAGTGGGCAATAAAAGGATGAACTAGATAATCCTTTGTCCAGGATTTGAAGATGAAAGGAGAAAACAAATTAATCCTTCGATCGAGATTTGAAGATGAAATAATGAAATAAATTAATCCTATCCATCTTCAAATCAATCCTGATTAAGCCTCTAATCTTTAAATCCTGATTAATCCTTTAATCTTTTAATCCTGATAATGGTTGATAATTTAAAGTGGACTGAGTTAAAAACTATTTTCCGCAGTCGTTGGTGTCAAGTATTTTTATTATTAATATGGGTGATAATCGGCGCGAGTTTGCGCTTTAGCCGTTTGGAAATGAAGCCGTTGTGGACTGATGAATTTGCCACAATGGTTTTTAGTTTGGGCAATACTTTTCAAACCGTACCTTTGGATCGGGCGATCGATATCGATACTCTGCTGCAACCTTTAAAACCGCAGATCGATCGCGGTGTGGGAGAAGTAATCGATCGCCTGCTGAATGAAAGTACCCACCCACCACTTTACTTCGTACTAGCTCACCTCTGGTTAAAACTATTTCCGATCCAAAATGAAGTAGTTTTAGTATGGGCATCAAGAGCTTTATCAGCTATATTCGGCGTGCTATCCATCCCAGCGATGTTTGGTTTTGCTTGGTTAGCTTTTCGATCTAGGCTGGTGGCACAATTGTCAGCAGCAATGATGGCAGTATCGCCTTTAGGAATATTTTTGGCGCAAGAGGCGCGTCACTACACATTAGGAATTCTATTAGTTATCGCTTCTTTGAGTTGTTTTATAGTAGCTGTTCGATTTGTCGAACAGCGATCGTCTTTACCAGCTTGGCTCGGATTAGTTTGGGTAATCATCAATAGCTTGGGTATTGCCAATCATTACTTTTTTGCCCTTACTTTAATTGCTCAAGCATTAGTTTTAATATTTATTTTAATCAACGAAAAAGAGAATTTTTCTAGTAAACATTCTTGGCCTTATTTACTAATATCACCTCATTGGCGGTCTATTTTCATAGTAGCACTGGGAACGTTGGCAGGAGGATTAGTTTGGTTACCTGTTTTGCATGATATTCAAGATAGCGAGTTAACTAAATGGGTTTATATAGGCGACCCAGTTAACAGGTGGTTAGGCCCATTAATTCGGTTATTATCTTGGCTGCTATCGATAATTTTGTTGATCCCGATAGATATTTCTAATTTAAATGTTATAAATGTCGGGTTTTATATCATAGTAATTTTGGCTTTTTTGTTTTGGTTATCTCGAATTATCAAACATAGTATAGTAAATTTTCGAGAACACCCGGATAAGCATTTTAGAATTAAAGATTTAAGTATATATTTTTTAGCTTCTTTGTTAGTTCTTTTGGGAATAACTTACGCTTTAGGGACAGATTTAACCCTAGCTCCTCGGTTTCAATATTTTTATTTTCCAGTTGCGATCGCATTACTGGCAGCGTGCTTTGCTGCTGATGGGAATCAGCAAACTAAAAACATTTACCGATTACCAATTACATATGGAAAATTATCTGTGGGGCTAATTTTACTCATCGGTTTACTGGGTGGAATAACTGTAGTTTGGAATGTAGGTTATCTGCAACACGAACGCAGCGATGCGATCGCGAGTGCAATTCAAAAAGAGTCAGAAGTTCCGGTATTGATCGCTCATACTCATAAGCATCACGGACAAACGGGCAGAATGATGGGATTAGCTTGGGAATTGAAGCGTTTTGGCTATGATGCTCGGTTTCTTTTAGCTCATAAACATCAAGGGTTATGTAAAGATAATTCTTGTAACGATCCTAATAACGATCCGGCAACTACTTTATTAGAAACGGTTGCTAAGCTTCCTCGACCTTTAGATGTTTGGGCTGTTAATTTTCACGCTCCCATTCTTTTGGAGGAGCAAAATTGCGCGAAAGCCGAACCTCGCTGGCGTCAGGTGGAAGGTTTCAGATTTCGACGTTATTTATGTAGATGAGAGAGGACTGAATTCCTTTTTTAAATTCTTCCGTATCGTGCTGTAAGTGAATGATGGGGATTTGCTTGATTGGATAACCAAGCCCACATTTGATCGCCAAAAGAAAAATGCCACCATTCGTTAGGATGGCGCTGAAAACCGACTTTTTGCATAATACTCCACAATAGTTGGCGGTAAGCGTGATATTGCCGTTCTATGGGGTTGGTGCTGTTAGCAAAGTAATCTGGATAGGAGAGCGGTGAAACTTCATCAATAGCTGTACCCATATTTACTGGATGACCTTGCTCGTTAACTAGGGTAATGTCGATCGCGCCACCGGTACTATGGGGCGGTGGGGTAGCGGGATCGGGGCTGGGCGATGCCCAAAACTGATAAACCTGCTGCCAAATGTTTTGTTGTTCGATGTCTGATATTTGGGATAAGTTTAAATTCTGCGCTCTCAGTAGTTCGGCGAAGGTGTACTCGACCATAAATTTGTGCCCTTCGATTGGTCGATAAGCATCAAAAATTTGGATGCGGCAGTAGGGATGAGTTTGCTGTAGTAGGTTTTGCGATTCGATCAGCTTTTTTAATACTGTTTGACGGAGATAATAGGGCGATCGATCTCCGTAGGGTGCGCCTAATTTTTCGTAAGGATGGGGAGATTCAACGGCAAATAGTTCTAAGGGGATGGGGATTAGTGGTTCTCCAGACTCGACTATTAATATTTGTTGATATGGTTTCATAATTTCTGTTAAACTATTCAAAAAATAAATAAACTAAACTATTCGTTACATTGAGAAAAATTAGGAGAATAAACCGACCGATAAAAAATTCTTAATAATATTTTTATATTTTGGCAACTAACCATATGTTAAATAATTAATCTACCGGAAGAGGGTAATTATTTCTAAGTTAATCTTATACAATCAAGATACGGTTAATT
>CAZJJR010000176.1:9692-13181 GCA_964546365.1 uncultured bacterium
GCGCTTCGAGCAGTGATTGTCAACAGCGAATTACAGTAGAAGTCACTTCAGGGGCAGCAAGGAGGAGTTTTCCTATAGAGATGGGGAAAACTTCTTCGCAGTTATACCTATTTCTCCCAAATGTAACTCTAAGTTTTCTCTATGAAACCTCTAGGTATCGCTTTCTGTCAATTAATTGCTAATTTAGTCAAGAAAATTAGCCATCAAAATGCTTTCTTTTCTAAAATTTTCTTAAAATTAAATTATCATCAACAAGATTTATTTAAAAGTATTCAGGAACGAGCAGATCTGTTGAATTTAGCTCATGAGGGAATATTAATCAGAGATTTACAAGGCGCGATCGCATTTTGGAACGATCGGGCTGAAGAAATGTATGGGTTTAGTAAAGAAGAAGCTTTCGGAAAAAACCATCATAATTTTCTGCTCACCAAATTTCCCAAACCTTTATCAGAAATAGAAACAGAGCTTTTTCAAAGGGGGATTTGGGAAGGCGAACTGCTCCAAACTAAAAGAGATGGGAGCAAAATTATAGTGGCTAGCCGTTGGGTTATCAATAAATTAAATAGTACGATACCCGTGATTTTAGAAACCAATCAGGATATTACATTTGCCAAAACAGTAGAAGACAATTTACTAGCAGCCAGCGTTCGTTTTGCAACTATTTTAGATATTGCTAAAGATGCTATTATTTCTATAGATGAAAATCAAAAAATTAATTTATTTAATCAAGGTGCAGTCAAAATTTTCGGTTACGCTACTAATGAAGTATTAGGCAAACCCCTAAGTTTACTGTTGCCAGATTGCCTTGCAGAAGTTGATAGCGAGCAAACCGCTAGGCTCAATCAATGGTACGTTCAATCCTTTCATAAAGTAAAATTAGATGAATTAGTCGGGCGTCGCAAAGACGGAACTGAATTTCCGATCGAAGCTTCAATTTCTCAAGTAGAGTTAGTATCGGGAAAAATCTTTACTTTAATTTTGCGAGATATTTCCGAACGCAAAAAAGCGGCGGAAGAAAGACTTCATCAAGAGGAAGAATTTCGCGCTTTAATTGAAAATGCGCCAGATGCGATCGCGCGATACGATCGGGAATTGCGCTGTCAGTATATTAATCCTGAAATAGAAAGGCAAATTGGCATACCTCCCCAAGCTTTCATCGGTAAAAAGCTCTCTGAAGTGGGATTTAGTAATGAATTTCAGAATATGTGGAAAAAAGTTTTACAAAAAGTATTTATCACGGGTAGGCAAGAATCTATTGAGTTTGAATTAACAGATTTAAATGGAAAAGTTTACTATCAAGCCCGTGCAGTACCGGAATTTTCCAGGCAGGGAAAGGTTGAATTCGTCCTGGCTATTATTCGCAATATTACCGAACTGAAAAGAATTCAGAAAGATTTAGAACAAGCCAATAAAAGATTAAATAAGTGGGTAGAAGAATTAGCGTTGAGAAATCGGGAAATCGCGTTACTTGGTAAAATGAGCGATATTTTGCAAGCCTGCATGACCATTGACGAAGCCTATAAAATGCTCGCTCAATTGGTCAAACCGTTGTTTCCCGATGTGTCGGGGGGAATATTTGTAATTAGCTCTTCTAAAAATGTAGCAGAGGCAGTTTCTACTTGGTCGAGCGAACAAAGTGGAAATAATTTTAGTAGTAAGAAAATTTTCAGTCCAAATGATTGCTGGTCATTGCGAAGAGGCAGACCTCATTTAGTTAAATATTCGGAACTTAGCTTACAGTGCAAACACGTTCAATTACCATCGTTAGTAAACCAAGAGTTATTAAACGATAATTCAGATAGGATTGGCCAAAAAGTATGCGATCCGCCACAAGAATATTGCCATATTCTTAGCCAATCGTTGGGAGAAAATGACTCGGAAAATATAGTTTGTAACGATGATTGTCAAAAAAATAGAGACTCAGGGATATCTCATCATTGGATAGCGGAAGAATACCAAAACTTTTCTTTGTTACCGATTCCGGCTGAAACTCTTTGCGTTCCCATGATGGCGCAGGGAGAAGCTTTAGGGATACTTTATTTAACTTCTCAGCAGCCGGGATATTTCACGTCAGCCAAAGAACAATTAGGGGTCACTGTGGCAGAGCATATTGGGTTAGCATTAGCTAATTTAAAGTTACGAGAAGCGCTGCAACAGCAAAGTATTCGCGATTCGTTAACTGGTTTATACAATCGACGTTATTTAGAAGAATCTTTAGAAAGAGAAATTAGTCGCGCCGTTCGTTTAAAGCAAACGTTGGGAGTAATTATGATCGATGTCGATCATTTTAAACGTTATAACGATACTTACGGTCATGATGGTGGGGATGCGGTACTGCGGGAATTGGGAAAATTTTTACAAGAAAAATTTCGCGGTTCGGATATTGCTTGTCGCTATGGTGGTGAGGAATTAACGTTAATTCTGCCGGAAGCATCTTTAGAAACTATTATCAGACGGGCTGAATTTATTCGGGAAGGGGTGAAACGCTTAAAATTGCAACATCGCCGTCAACATCTCGGCAGTATTACGGTGTCTTTGGGTGTAGCGATTTTCCCCGATCACGGATTGACTGGGGAGACGGTGATTGCGGCGGCGGATGCAGCGTTGTACGAGGCGAAAAGACGAGGACGCGATCGCGTTGTCGTAGCAGAACAGTGAAAATTATCGATCAATCCTTTTTATTTGTTGAATTCTCAACCTCTGGTACCGGATCGTATCCACCGGGATGCAGGGGATGGCAGCGCAAGATGCGGCGAACGGCTAACCAACTACCGCGCCAAGGGCCAAATCGTTCGATCGCTTGAATGGCATACTGCGAACAAGTTGGGTGAAAGCGACAGGTAGGAGGATACAAAGGTGAAATAAAGGTTCGGTAACCTTTAATCAACCAGATGAATAAAATTTTCATGTACGAACAAAATCTAATAAAGTGTTAAGGAGAGCCTAGTTTAACTAAACCAAATCTTTGCTTAATTCAGTGCCACCTTTTCTATCCGATCCTACTCTCTGGTTCCATATTGCGATTGCCGCAGTTTGGGTGGGAGTAATTATTTTGGCTGCCGAGTTGCTGCATCGCTACACTTCTACAGAACCGGAAAGAATACGCAAAGTAGTTCACATTGGTACGGGACAGGTGATCCTCTTGGCATGGTGGTTGCAAATTCCCGTTTGGGTGGGAATTACCGCTTCGATTTTAGCAAGTACGGTGGCTCTTTTGTCGTATAAATTACCAATTTTGCCTGGAATTAATAGCGTAGGACGCAAAAGCTTAGGTACGTTTTTTTATGCCCTCAGTATCGGTATTTTAGTCGGTTGGTTTTGGCCTCTACAACAACCTTATTACGCTGCGGTGGGAATTTTGGTGATGACTTGGGGAGATGGATTGGCAGCGCTGGTGGGACAGCAATTTGGTAAACATCCTTATAAGATTTGGGGAATGCAAAAAAGTTGGGAAGGTTCTCTGACGATGGCATTGGTTAGCTATGCAGT
>CAZJJR010000177.1:0-5316 GCA_964546365.1 uncultured bacterium
GTCCGTGCATCACTCTGAGACGAGACAGGTTAATCAAACATCTACCACTACAAGCGATGCGGGGCCAAGTCCCGATCCGTCTGAACACTCAGCGGCCCTAGTTCATGCTGCGGTTTCTAAGCATACAGTCTTACCAGTTACCTATAGCATTTCGGAGAACATTGCCGATCGCATCAGTCGCTTAACGACATCTAAACCCAAACAAGTTAGATTGCCGATCGTCACTCCGAAAATACCAGAACCCGATCCTAATTGGATACCTCCTACTCCTCCCCCAACTAACCAACATTTAGTTACCGATTCTCATCTACTTGTCGAAACAAAACCAGTTTCTCCTACGGTGGAAGATGAATCGCCCGTTCGTCAACCAGAGGCGATCGCAGATTTACCAGCAGTTTCTACCCATGTTGCGGAATCTGAAAACGTAACCGAACAAGCTACTGAAATAGCAGATTTAGCAAGTACTTCTCCTGATGAAGTAGAAACTGAAAATATCGCGGAAGAATCTATTCAAGCTGAAAATTCATCGCCGGAGATCGCTGCGGAAAATATCAGCGAACAAGCTAATGGAGTAGCCGATCTAAATCAAGAAGAAGCACCGACTAATGAAGTATCCGAGCCAGTTCAACCTGCTACTCCAGAAGTAGAAAATGAAGTAACGCAAGTAGCAGAAATTAAGGAAGATCCAGGGGAGATAAAAACCGAAAAAAATCAAATAGAAAGTACACCATCTAGCGCCGATGAATCGGTAGCGATCGCTAATGGAAAAGCAACCATCGCGCAGCCAGAAACCAGCGATGTGGAAGTGGCAAAAATCGAGGGAGAAACTGCCAAATCCACAGAAAGTCAAAATATTACGGTAGCTTGTCCGGAATGTAATTCTCGCGATGTTCGTAAAAATGGCAAGCAGAAAAACAAACAAAAATACCTTTGTAAAGACTGCGGTAGACAATTTGTTTGGTCTGCTTCTGTAGGGGAAGATATCAAATCAAATGTTGTTTCTTCTGAAGAAGCCAAGCCTACTAGTGATTCGTTAACGAGTAAAGCAAAAACAGTTAAAAGTAAAGCAAAGAATCAACCAAAAGGCTTTGGCGCGAACAAGAAGAAATAATGTCAAAACTAGCGGTTAGGAATGAGCTTTAAGAATTGGGCATGGAAAGTCTGAAGTCGATCGTTTTCGTGTAATACCAATTCCTTTTAAGCACGTCACAAGTCTCTCTCCCTGCCCGAAAGCTACCTGCCAAAATAATAAATTTGGCAGTGTTTAAGCGAACTAATATAAGACTACTAGCTTCACGGGGTTGATTGGCAATGAGAGTATCAAGGTAAAGGTTTTACCATCCACAAAGATTGAGTTTGATAACCCAATTGATGGTATAAATTAACGGCTGGTTGATTAGCTTGAAATACTTGAAGACCGATTTTGCGATCGCCTCTTTTTTTAGCCCAACTTTCCGCATGACGCATCAAAGCAGTACCTATACCTCGACGGCGATGTTGTGGCATGACGTAAAGTAAAAAAACATGGGCGTGGCGATCGCCATACACTTGATCGATCGCATTTCCCAACCAAAGACAACCTACCCAATCTGAATGTTTACGCACTTCTTGAGAAGCAGATTGGGCGGTATCTTCACCCGCATTTCCCACACATTCTACCCACCAAAGAGGAGTTTCCGAACTAAAATACTTCTCTACTGTTTGCGCCAAATGAGCATAATTTTGCTCTGGAAAAAGTTCCTGGTAACTGCGCTGCAAAAACTGTACCAGTTTTGCTCGATCCAGAGCAGAACCATCATCGATCCGATAGTCCGCTATCATTAGCTGTCAGCCTGAAAATTAGTCGGAAATATCCCTGCTAGCTGAGGCGTACCTACAAAGCTCACTTTTTCGATCGGTGCTGGTGCAGCCATGTCCGAAGGCAAAAATATGCGAGCGTTAACTGCCAAAAGCGCTACTAAAAAAACTAACAGAATCAAAAAGGGCGCGACATATGAGCGGAAGAAAGCCATATAAGTTGCCAACTAAAGGGACGATCGGGGTGCTTTGACAAAGAGAATCAAGATGAATAGCACTAAGATAAAGCAGAGGGCTTTTATGCAGAAGGATGATTTATCTACAAGTTCCACTCTCATTCATGGTGAATACTGACTCCTGAGTTCTAAATGCTTTCTTGATAAAGTTTTGTAAAGAACCTTAATTCTATTCTACAACTCATAGGTAGTCTTATCTTCATCATCTAGCCCCGGTCTTGGCATCGGTTCCGGTTGAGCGTTCCAAGGAGCAACTAGTGGTAGCAGCAACAATCCCGGCAAAGCAGCAAAAATGCTAATTAGGAAAAATGTAGGCCAGCCAGTAGCTTTTTGTAAATAACCAGAAGGTGCAACCAGAATATCGCGACTGAAAGCCATAAAGCTGGTCAGCAAAGCATACTGAGTAGCCGTAAAACGGTGGTTACAAAGACTCATCAAGAAGGCGACAAAACCTGCTGCTGCTAGACCGCCGCAAAAGTTTTCCACGTTAATTGCCAAGACTAATAACTGATATTTTTGACCTGCGACGGCAATCAGAAAGTAACCTAAGTTACTCAAAGCTTGTAGTGCGCCAAATACCCACAGCGAACGATTGATACCGATTTTGCTAACTATTGCGCCACCTGTTAAAGTGCCGACAATGGTAGCAATTAAACCCATCCCTCCGCGAATAGCACCAATAGAAGTGAGACTAAAGCCTGTTTGAATTAAAAAAGTAGTGGATAAACTGCCTAGTAAGGCGTCACCTAAACTGTAAACGGTAATGAAAAGCAAGCTGAGAATAGCAGTTAGCCAGCCGTAACGTCGGAAGAAGTCTACGAAGGGGAATACGACTGCTTCTGTTAGCGATGCAGGTCGGTTTTCGTTATCTAAGACTGGTTCTGGGGCAAAAAAGGTAGCAGCTAAACCGATCGCCATAAATGCAGCCATCAATAAAAATACGCTTGGCCAAGATAAGCGATCGGCTCTTGCAGGATCGGCTAAGAACAATGCCAATCCACCCGTAATTAATAGAGAAACTCGGTATCCCAATACGAAAACCGCCGCACCTGCACCCATTTCCAGCCTTTCTAAAACATCGGTGCGATAAGCGTCAGCAGCAATATCTTGGCTAGCGCTGAAAAAAGCAATAAATACAGCATTTAAAGCTAACAGTTGTAAGGCTTGAGTGGGATTTTGAAAAGATAAAGCTCCGATCGCTAAAATTAAACCAATTTGGGTTAATGCCAGCCAACCGCGTCGGCGTCCCAACAAAGGCGGTACAAATCTATCTAATATAGGAGCCCACAGAAATTTCAACGAATATGGCAAAGCTACCAAATTCAACAGTCCGATCAGACCGATATCTATTTTTTCCTCGGTCATCCAAGCTTGCAGGTTAGTTCTGGTTAATAGAAACGGCAAACCCGAACTAAAACCCAATAACAAAAGAGTCGCCATTTTGCGACTCTGATAAACTCGTAAGAAAGATAAAGCTGTTTTCACGATCGCTTACAAAACATTTATGGACTGGTGTTATCTTCCCATAGAAATAACTTTTGTCAGGAAGAATACCTACCTTCGCCGTTGAGAAGATTTCACGGGGGATTCGTATCCGCGCCAAACACCTACTAATACTCCTTGCAGTTGCACCTGCTCGGCTAAGGCTTCGATTGGTTTATATTTGGCGTTGGCAGGCTTGAGGGTAACGCGATCGCCTCGACGGTAAAACCGTTTTAATGTGGTGCCGTGTCCCTCTACTCTGGCGGCAACAATTGTGCCATTTTTTACTTGTTCCGGATCGGGGATCGGTTGCATCATTACCACATCCCCTTCGGCAATTAAATCTTCGATCATGCTGTCGCCAACTACTCGCAAAGCAAAAGTTTTTTCTGGCAACAAAACGGTGGAAAGGTCGAGTTTTTCTACCGTGTCGGTGTAAGGTTCCACTAAACCACCTGCTGCGATCGCTCCTAAAATCGGTACTCCCGTAGCATTTGGTTGCAAAATCCTAATCGTGCGAGCTTTGCCTTCGCTCCATGCAATGTATCCTTTTGCCCGTAAATGTTCCAAACGGCTTTGTACTGGTGCGGGCGATTTTAAGTTCATCGCTCTCATCATTTGCCGAATCGAAGGTGGATACTGATGCTGGCGAATATAGTCTACCAGCCAGTCATAAAGCTCCTGTTGAGCCGTTGTGAGGGTTTCCATAATACGCTAAGAATCTAGAGTTTAGTTATTGGTTATGAGTTATGAGTGATTAATTCATAACTCATAACTTTTCCTCTTAGAACATTCGTACTATTAAAAACCTGGTTCTGTCTAGTGGTAAAGGGAAAGAATTCAGAATTCAGGAGTCAGAATTCAGAATTGAGGAGTCAGGAGTCAGGAGTCAGAATTCAGAATTTAGAAGTTATAATTCCTAATTTTGACGCCTAAACACTTCTTTTTTTTACTCCATCTTAGGTAACCAAAGCTTTCATCCTTCATACTTCATCCTTCAGACTTTATCCTTCACCCTTCATCCTTTCCTAATAGGCTAGCAAGCAGAGCTTTTTGAGCGTGCATTCGATTTTCTGCTTGATCCCAAACCATTGACTGAGCACCTTCGATTACTTCATCGGTGATTTCTTCTTCTCGGTGTGCTGGTAAACAGTGTAGGACGATCGCATCTCGGTCTGCTTTGGCCAACAATTCTTGATTTACTTGATAAGGTTGGAAAATGGGAATCCTGGCATTAGCGGAATCTTCTTGCCCCATGCTAGCCCACACGTCGGTGTAGAGTACGTTAGCTCCTTTAGCGGCTAAGATCGGGTCATCGGTGATGGTGACTTCCGATCGATCTTTTGCGATCGCCAGAGCTTTTTCTACAATGCCAGTATCGGGGGAAAAGTCCTTCGGCGTAGCAACTCTCACGTTCATTCCCATCATGGCGCAACCCAGTAGTAAGGAATTGGCCATATTATTGCCATCACCTAAATAAGTTAAAGTGATTCCTTTGAGATCGCCAAACTTTTCCCGAACCGTCAACAAATCTGCCATCACTTGACAAGGATGTTCTAGATCGCTTAAAGCATTAATTACCGGAATTTTGGCATAATTTGCAAATGTTTCCAGGTCTTTCTGCTCAAAAGTTCGGATTGCCAAAATATCCAGATATCGATCTAAAACTCGCGCCGTATCAACTAAGGGTTCCCCTCGACTGACTTGGGTGACGTTGGGATTCAAGTCAATCACCTGTCCCCCCAGTTGGTACATCGCCACCGAAAAACTTACCCGCGTTCTAGTAGAAGCTTTGTAGAAC
>CAZJJR010000177.1:5346-5729 GCA_964546365.1 uncultured bacterium
GGAGATTTACCTTTTTTGCTTTCATCTGCGCCGCAAGATCGAGTAGTTCGGACAACTCCTCTGCGCTCAAATCTGCCAAACTCAGTAAATCTCGTCCTTTTAAAGTTTCCATGATCATTCTCGATCGTTGATATTAAATCTGCTTGTAGAGTTTATTGGGAAAATTTTCAACGATCAAGGCACGGAATAATTTTTCTCTGCACCGGCTCGATCGGAAATGCTCGTGTATCTGGAAAAATTTAACCAGAATGCTTAGATACTCTTACTAATTTACCCTACAAGCAGATTGTTCTGACAAAGTTTGATAATTTTTCTGGAAACTTATGAATAGTCCTGAATGTCATCAATGTTTAACAATTACTAATCGGCTTATCCATTAAAGG
>CAZJJR010000177.1:5780-6017 GCA_964546365.1 uncultured bacterium
AATAAAAACCTATTTTGAAAATTCAGTCATGTTGAAGAAAGTTGATTTTGTCATGTTAATATCTAAGTTATAAAACTTTTATTTAACATAGCATAGCCACCTTGATTTACCAAAGGGATCGAATAGGCCAATAACAATTATAAAGCGAATCGACAAAAAATAATTAAGTTTTGATAAAGACAAGGAAAAATCTGCTTAAGAAATAATAAAGAAAAATAAGTCTCTCTTAATAAAGAG
>CAZJJR010000177.1:6050-11577 GCA_964546365.1 uncultured bacterium
GTGCAGGCTCGTTATTTAACTGGCAAGCCGATCGAGATGTCCATTTAACAAACCTTCGGGATCGTATCATGATTTATCAAGCAATGACCGAATTAGAAGCCATCACGTCTCAAATAGAACTGCCTTATCAAGAGTTATTTCATGTAACGATCGAAAACGTACCCGTCGCGATCGCATTTTTGGACTCTCATTTACGCTATGTGAAGGTAAGTCAGCGCTGGTTAAATGATTACGGACTCTCAGAACAAGATATCATTGGCAAATTTCACCATGAAAAATTTCCCGGCTTGAGCGAACATTGGCAACAAATTTATCAAAATTGTATAGCAGGGTCAGTTCAAAGATGGGAAGAATACCTACCCCAAGATGATTCGGGTGCTATTCAAAGAATAAAATGGGAAGCTCATCCGTGGTTTGTTCAAAAAAGCGAGCGCAAACCGCCAATTGTTAATAGAAGAAAATCACCTCAAAAGCAACGAGTTGCAGGGATAATTTTATTTTCAGAAAAAATAGTTACCTGTAGCTTTAGTCCCGACATATCCCAGCGACAATTAGAGCGAGAAAAGCTTATTCGTTCGATTGCCGGACGAATTCATCGGTCTTTAACTTTGACGGAAATCCTGCAAACAACAGTTGATGAAGTCCGACAATTTCTCAATACAGACCGGGTAGTAATTTATCGTTTTCATCCTGATTGGAGCGGTTCTATTGTAGTGGAATCAGTTGCAGAAAAATGGATGCCAATCGTGGGGAAAAACGTGCAAGATTTTTGTTTTAGTGAAAAATATATTAAACTTTATCAACAAGGTCGGACTCGCGTTATATCTAATATTGAAACCTGCGGTCTTATGCCTTGCCACATTAATTTCTTAAAACAATTTCAAGTTAAAGCTAAATTAGTAGTACCAATTTTGCAAAACGATAATATTTGGGGATTATTAATAGTACATGAATGTAAATCTACTCGAATTTGGCAAGAAGTAGATGTAAACTTACTCAAACAATTGGCTACTCATGTTGGCATTGCTATCCAACAACACCAAGCAGAAGCCGAAATTCACCAAGCAAAACAAGAACTTGAAATTAGAGTTAAGCAAAGAACATCGGAATTAAGTTTTGTAGTCGAACAGCTTGAAAATGTAATAGTCGAACGCAAAAAAGTAGAAGAATGCTTAAGAACTGTAATTACTAATACGCCAATCGTATTATATGCTTTAGATCGAGATGGAGTTTATACGTTTTCAGATGGTAAAGGATTAGAAAACTTAGGCAAAAAGCCAGGTGAAGATGTAGGATTATCAGTATTTGATGTTTATAACGGTAGAGAAGATATTTTAAACCCGATTCGTCGTGCTTTACTAGGTGAAGAAGTAATTTGGACAACCAAATTTGGCGAAGGAATTTATGAAAATAGAGTTAATCCCTTAAATGATGAAACAGGGGTAATTACGGGTTTGATTGGCATTGCTATTGATATTACTTACCGCGTCAAAGCTGAAGAAGCGCTCCAAAACAAAGCTCAAGAATTAGAAGAATCTCTGCATAAACTAAAAACTACTCAAACTCAACTAATTCAAACAGAAAAAATATCAAGTTTAGGACAATTGGTGGCGGGAGTCGCTCACGAAGTAAATAATCCAGTTGCTTTTATCTCTGGCAATCTGCATATAGCATACCATTATGCTTCTGACTTACTAACTCACTTGCAACTTTACCAAAATAACTACCCGAATGTTCCCGAAGAAATTGAACATCATGCAGAGAACATAGATTTAAAATTTATTGGGGAAGACCTACTGAAAATGCTGTCGTCTATGATTGTAGGAACTAATCGGATTCGGGAAATTATGCAGTCTTTACGCAATTTTTCTCGCATAGATGAAGCTGATGCCAAACCCGTAAATATTCATGAAGGGTTGGATAGCACTTTAATGATTTTGCAACACCGCATTAAAAAGCAGCCCAAACATCCAGAGATTCAAGTAATTAAAGAATATAGAGAATTACCATTAGTGGAATGTTATGCAGGTCAATTAAACCAAGTGTTTATGAATCTACTAGCTAATGCTCTAGATGCTTTTGATGAATGCAATTGCGATCGCACTTATCAACAAATAGAAATTAATCCTAACGTCCTCCGCATTTCAACAGAATTACTAGATGATTTTCACGTAGGCATTAGGATTGGCGACAACGGGCCTGGTATACCAGAAAGCGTTATTCCCAAATTATTTGAGCCTTTTTTTACCACCAAACCAGTTGGTAAAGGTACGGGTTTGGGTTTATCTATTAGCTATCAAATAGTAACTGAAATACATAAAGGAAAACTAAAGTGTATTTCCGTTCCGGGAAAAGGAACGGAATTTATAATTGAAATTCCCATTAAAAGACAAGCTAATTGTCAGCCTTATTTGTCTATTAGTGAATAATAAATTAATTCAAATAAGGTGCGTTAAACTGCATTAACGCACCTTACTTTTTAAGCAATTGAATTAACCAGTAACAATCGTTATATTGCCATTAAAAGTATTGGTCTCAGATATGTATAACGAGGTTACGCCTTCGACAATACCGATTAAATCGCCGGCAACAGTGTAGATGCGAGTATCTCCATCAATTGTTGCTAATTTGTAATCAGCAATGCCTTTTGCCAAATCTATGCGATCGCGTTTTACGTCAAAATTCCGAATTACTCCATAATCAGCGCTACCGCCACCCACGTAAAAATCTTGCGGCGTTACGTCTGGCAGTGATAAATTGCCAGAAACTCCCAGTAAAAATCTATCCGCTCCTGACGAGCCACCAATCAAAACATCTACTTCATTCAATCCCGTACTATTTACCCTAAAATAAGGCGCATCTACAGGTGCAACAAAATCGAGACTAACACCAGCCAAAGTGCTATACTTACCAAAACCTATGACTATATCATTGCCACCCGTACCGTTAAAAATAGGCGATCGATCTTCAAATTGTCCGTGTTTCGCATAATGATCTAATCCCGAAGCAAACACTCCATTAGCTACAGCTATAGCCACATCAGGCGATAGCAATAAATAAGCTAAATCATTAAAGCCAGTTGGCAAACGACCTTCCACTGCGCCATGAATGAGAAAATGAGATAGTGCCGAAGAAAATAATCCTTCACTAACAGCTTCAGCTACATCCGCATATCGGCGCAAATAAAATTGTTCATCAAAAGATGGGGAAGTTAAAGATCGTTTTTCTAATACCCCAAATAATTGTAAATGCTCGAAGCCAGAACTAAAAATTTTTGCTTCAACCGCTGCTTTAACATCAGGATAATTATTTAAATAAAAACCTTCATCAAAGGCTATAAAATAATTTCCACCTTCTTCACCAATTGCCAGCGTAGTAACACCACCTTCCTCTCCTATTGCTTGAGTAGTGAATACTCCACCTTCTTCACCAATTGCTTGAGTAGTAAATATTCCACCTTCTTCACCGTCAACTTCGGTAAAAACTGTTCCACCCTCTTCACCCAAAGCTAAAGTAGTAACCTCGATTTCTTCATCATCTACTTCATTAGTGACGGTTCCACCCTCTTCACCCAAAGCTAAAGTAGTAACCTCGATTTCTTCATCATCTACTTCATTAGTGACGGTTCCACCCTCTTCACCTAAAGCTAAAGTAGTAACCTCGATTTCTTCACCATCTAATTCATTAGTGACGGTTCCACCTTCTTCACCTAAAGCTAAAGTAGTAAAAATATTGTCTTCACCTTTATCTTCTGAAGAGAGCAAAGTTTCCGAACTAGAGTGAGATGATTTCTTATCAAAATAAAAATTTTGCCAATTCCATACAGCTTCTAGTGCGGAAAGTTCTAGCTCAAAAGGATGGCTCATAACAAAACCTTTCTAACATATTTTAATAAATTGCCTAAGGTTAACGGCTTTTGTCCTCCTCCATTTGGGTTATCCTATTTCCGATCGTGAGTTTGAGATTGCCCAATAAAATCGCAATCAATCTTAACAAATAAAACTACTTTGTTAATATGTGGATTAGCTTTTCAGCGATCGGAAAACCCGTCATTCTTTCAAAATGCAAAAACATTGGACTAAAATTAGCTTCTAGGAATACGTATTCGCCGTTTGGCTTTAAACGCCAATCAATAGCCGTCCACTCTAACATAAAAGCCTTGGTAACTGCTAAAGACTGCTGTTGAATAAATTCCGGAATTTCTAATGGAACTAGTTCGGCTTTTCCGTCTTCGCGAAAATCTAAAGAATCACTACGAATTTCGGCAGAACAAACAAAATCGCCAATTACATAAGTACGAATATTAGTACCGGGAATATATTCTTGGAGAGTAATCGGACAAAGACTGAGCGCTAAGCTCATGCGTTTTGGTTCTAAGTGAGTATCTGTAATAAATTGCGTGTGCGAACCGCCATAAACTGGTTTAAAAATAACTTTTTTATAATGGGAAACAAATTCATTTATTTTATTAGGTTGATTGGTAATTATAGTTGCGGGAATCGTTAATCCAATTTGTTTGGCTTTACTTAATTGCAATGGTTTTTCTTTATGAAACTCGTAAGCTTGCCAAGAATTCACCCATTTAGCCGAACAGCTTTGCATGAACGATCGCAAAAGGCTCATCGCATCATTGACAGCGACAGTTTGCTGATACGAATCTTTTAAATCTGCCACGCCAACTCCATAAAAAGTCCGCCAAAATACACTTTTAATATCATGAAATGCTAATTCTTTTCCGTTACTAAATTGTAAATATCCTGCATAATTATCTGGATAAAAAGATATTTGTAATTGGCTGGGAAATAAACGAGTATTTAAATAATTTACAGCAACACCTTTTTGAATTAAAGCATTTTTCAAATGCCGTGCATGGATATCTTCATCGCTACCCAAA
This sequence comes from uncultured bacterium, assembly GCA_964546365.1. Lineage (GTDB taxonomy): Bacteria > Cyanobacteriota > Cyanobacteriia > Cyanobacteriales > Aerosakkonemataceae > DATNQN01. The sequence continues at coordinate 10,945 of CAZJJR010000177.1, forward strand.
ATTAAAACATTCATTTGATTATTTAACTAAGATAATTGAATATTTAATCATTTAAATAAATAACGTTCTGCTATCTTCCAATATCGAGAGAACCGCTTGAGATCGATATATCCGTTATACTCAAAAAACCGATCTACTGGCAGTACTTCTAAAGTTAAATTTCTTTTGATTTGTTCGCCAATATAGTGAAAGCGAGGACTAGGACTTTCAGATGTTATTACTAAATCAGCATCGCTTTCTTCGGCAAAAGCAACTAACTCTTTTGCTACATCACCGCGACGAATAACAACTGGTAATTCTAGCAAACATTCATATATAAAAGTTATCCGTTTGAGGCTAATTTGCCATTCTGCTAAAAGTGCATCATCCCATACCCAAATAGCTGGTGCTTCCGGATATGTTTTTAATCCTGGATGGTGGGGATTCAAACAATCACCATGTATCCAAATAATTGGTTTGCTCATTGCTATTAATTACTCCTGTATATTAACTGTAATTGACATCACTAAACTGAGCGGAAAAATCAACTTAGTATTGAAGGCTTACTTTCCACAGTTTATCGTCTTTTTCCGCGTTGCCAACTTTGGCTACCACTGCGATTTTCAAATGCTTCAGCTTTTGGAAATAGTCTTT
>CAZJJR010000177.1:11608-11962 GCA_964546365.1 uncultured bacterium
AAGGCACAATTACCGTACAGAGGACATTGACGGCAATAAACACCTTCTGTATATTTTTCTAAATTTTCCCGATTAAAAAAATAAGCTTTGTGGCTAAAAGTACTACCTACCCATTGCCAAGAAAGATTGTTGCTAGCTGGATCTCCATCTAGCAAATGTTCCAAAAACCATTTAGCGCCAGATTGCCAACTAATCCGCCGCCAATGAACTATATAAGCTGCCATCCACATCCGTGCGTGGTTGTGTAAATAACCAGTTTCTCTCAGTTGGAGGCTGAAATTATCTATGCAGACTAATCCTGTTTTCCCATTAATAATATCAGTAGGTATGGTATTCGCATAATCTTTTTCCGAG
>CAZJJR010000177.1:12069-13181 GCA_964546365.1 uncultured bacterium
CGTCATTTGTATTTTTAACTTTTGCCAATACCGTATTTTTAACTTCTGCCAAACTGAGAACGCCGTAACGGATATAAGCTGATAATTTTGTTACGGAACCCGTAAGAAAATTACGCGACTTTGCATAACTTGCCGGATCGATTTTTTCTAGGATTTCTTCAGCGGCTTTTCGTCCACCCACTATTTCGCTGATGTGATTATCTCTTGCTGTTGCATCAGGAAATTGTTCTTTTAGGTAAGCAACTAGTTCATCTCTGTTGCTAAATTCTCGTCGCATATTCTTAGTCATATTGGTGCGTGTTTTGCTAGGGAATAATTTATTGAGGATTCAATCAATTTAGCACAAAAATTTTTTTAGTATTTAGTTCAAACCCTGGTATAACAAATTCTCCAGATAATGTTTCGGGAAACTGTAATATTTCTACTTTCCTAGCTTTTCGATAAATTTGTACTTGTTGAGCTTCTACTTCTATCAACCAACCTAAACTACTACCATTTTCTATATATTCTTGCATTTTCCACTGCAAGTATTGCAAATTTTGGTAAGGGTAATAAAATTCAATCACTAAATCCGGGCTTAAGTAATGAATATTTTCTTTCTCTCGATCGATTATGTATTCCCATAAATCGCCATAAACTTGTCTGAGGGATTCTACTCTCACCCATGCGGCATCTGGACATCGAATTGCCCCATTTGGTAATCGAAAATGATGAGAATCGGCAAAAGCCGTTCCTTGAGTTTTCTGGAAATCGCTGATTTCCCATTCATAAAGTTGATTCCAAAGTTTGATGTTTCTTAAATTAGCTTGACTGCTTCGTTCGGGCATTAGTAATAATTCTCCTTTGGCTCCTTGTTCTATTCTTAAATGTCGATTAGTCTGGCAAATTTGATAAAATTGCTCTTCCGTTAATTCTATTGTGGAAAGTAAATTTAATGTTAAATATGTCATGGGAAGTTAAAAGATAAAATCTAGGTTTTAGTTAATCAATGGATAGAAAGTTGAAACGTAGTTATGGACTTATTTGAACATAGGTGGTAAGTTGCAGATGCAACTAGCAAGAGCTTTTGCTAGCATTTGTGTTTTACTGTACTCTGAATGGCAAATCAGCGA
>CAZJJR010000178.1:0-1265 GCA_964546365.1 uncultured bacterium
ACGCGAAAAGTAATATCTACTACTCCTGGGGGATGTAAATCCAAATAGTCCGCTACTGGACTGGCAGAAGAAAGAGGCGAAGAAAGCACGAAATAGACTGGGCCGCTTTTAACGGTTTCCCGGCGAGTATGGTAGTTAGAATCACCTCCTAAGGCTTGAAAGCCGAAGCGATCGACAAACCAGTTGCGGTATTTCCGAGCGTCTTCTACATAGAAGTGAACGCGATCGATTTTCATAGCCTTGGAAAATCCAGTCTTTAAGCTTCTTTAGCTCTAAATTTTGCCTTTTTACAGAGATTTATAGGTCTTTCTTAAGAAAGAAACCTATTGATTAGAAAAACAAGTGACTTTCGGGTTGGATGTTAATTTCCATCGGGACTGCTTGCGGTTCGGCACTCAGAGCAAACAAAATTGCTTCCGCCGCCGTTTCCGTACTCAGCATTTTCGATCGATCGACTTTCAGATTCACGTTATCCCAAAAGGGAGAATCGATCCCGCCGAAGTAAAAAAGAGTGAATTTAATTCCGAAACGCTTCAACTCATCCGCCATACACTTGCTGAAACCAACCACCGCAAACTTAGAAGCACAGTAAGCTGCTGCCATCGCCATCGAATGTTTGCCTAAAATTCCGACTACGTTGCAAATATGGCCGGATTTGCGATCTTTCATGACTTCTGCTGCTGCTTGACAAGTGTAGAAGCTACCTTTTAAGTTTAAGTCCAGCATGGCATCCAAGTCGGCTGGTTCGATTTTGTTGTATTGTTTGAGGATACCCGCACCAGCCGCATTGACTAACGCATCAATTTGACCGAACTGAGCAACTGTTTTCTCCATCAAAGTTTTTACTTGCTGCGGTTGAGTGATGTCGCAAGGTACAGTTAAAAATTGCCCCGGTTGGGTTTCTGGCAGGGATGATGCTAAATTGGCTAATCGATCGCGATCTCTAGCTGCTAACACCAAACGATTACCCATCGGTGCTAGTTTGCGGGTTAACGCCGAACCTATACCACCAGTCGCGCCTACTATTACTACTACCTTGTCTGACATCGTTATTTACATTTCTTTACATCTTTTGATTATGATAATCTTTGGTTTTGTTCGAGAACAAACGAACGGAAAAAATAGGGGTAGTTTGAAAGCGGTAGGTAGTTAATTTGCAAATCGATGCAATATTCCGGTTGTGATAGGCTAACTGCGAAGAGGAGTGTCAGAGGTGTCAATGGTGAATAAGATGCGCGTGGGGCTATTGTTTGGAGGTCGTTCGG